>NZ_MAOM01000017.1:0-176562 GCF_009805925.1 Spiribacter sp. SSL99
GCGCCTCGAGCCGGGCCCGCACGGCGCTCGCCGGCGGGTCGGGATCCGGGGGCGGGGCCGGCGGCCCGGATGTTTCACCGAACAGCGAGAGCTGCGGGACCGCCGGTTCACTGGCCTCGAGCCGTGTCAGCTTGTCCCGGGCCGTCTGCAGGACCGCATCGGGCACGCCGGCGAGCGCCGCCACCTGCAGGCCGTAGCTTTGATTGGCCGGCCCTTCCCGCACGCTGTGCAGAAACACGATCCGCTCACCGTGTTCCACCGCCTCGAGATGCACATTCGCCGCACCGGGCGAGTGTTCGGGCAGGGTGGTCATCTCGAAATAATGGGTGGCGAACAGGCTGAACGCCCGGATCCGCTCACAGAGCGCTTCGGCAGTCGCCCAGGCCAGGGCCAGACCGTCGAAGGTGCTGGTGCCACGGCCGATCTCATCGAGCAGGACCAGGCTCTCACGGGTGGCATTGCGCAGTATGTTGGCGGTCTCGGTCATTTCGACCATGAACGTCGAGCGGCCGCCGGCCAGATCGTCCGAGGCGCCGATGCGGGTGAAGATCCGGTCGATGGGCCCGAATGCGGCCTCGGTCGCCGGCACGAAGCTGCCGATATGCGCCATCAGGGTGATCAGCGCGACCTGGCGCATGTAGGTGGATTTTCCGCCCATGTTGGGCCCGGTAATCACCAACATCCGTCGCTGATCATCCAGGTCGATGTCGTTGGGGATGAAGGGTTGCCCGGTGCTGCGCTCCACGACCGGATGGCGGCCGCCCCGCAGGCGGATCCCGGGGGTCTCACCAAGCCGGGGCTGGACATAGCCGAGGCTGTCGGCGCGTTCGGCCAGCGTGGCCAGGGTGTCGAGTTCCGCCAGCGCCGCCGCCAGGTCCATGAGCGCCGCCAGGTGCGAGCCCAGCCACTGAACCAGTGATTCATAGAGCGCCTTCTCCCGCGCCAGCGCCCGCTCACGTGCCGAGAGCACCTTGTCTTCGAAGCCCTTGAGCTCAGGGGTGATGTAGCGCTCGGTGCTCTTGAGGGTCTGGCGCCGGGTATATCGGCTGGGCGCCTGATCGCTCTGGCTGCGACTGATCTCGATGTAGTAGCCATGGACCCGGTTGAAACTGACCTTCAGCGAACTCAGGCCGGTGGCATCACGCTCGCGGGTCTCGAGGTCGGCGAGGTAGTCATCGGCGTTGCGCGACAGGTCGCGGAGTTCATCGAGCGTCGCGTCATAGCCATCGGCGATCACGCCGCCGTCCCGGATCACGACCGGCGGCTGGGTGACAAGGGCGCGATCCAGGGCGTCGGCGGGACCCGCTTGCGGGGCGGCATCGAGGGCCAGCGTCATCAGGCGTGGCTCGTCATGGCAATCGAGCACCGCGGCCAGCTCGGGCAGCTCGGCAAGCGTGTCGCGCAGGCCGGTCAGATCCCGCGGCCGGGCGGATCCCATGCCGATCCGCGCACTGATCCGCTCAACATCGGCGCACCGCCGCAGCGTCTCGCGCAGCTCGGTGGGGTCGTGGTGGATGAGCGCGGCGATGGCCGATTGCCGGGCCCGCAGCGCCGCCTGGTCGCGCAGTGGGCGATTGATCCAGCGCCGCAGGGTGCGACTGCCCATGGCGGTGACGGTGGTATCAAGCACAGCCGCCAGGGTGTGATCGCTGCCGCCACCCAGATTGGTTTCAAGCTCGAGGTTGCGGCGACTGGCCGCATCAATGGTGATGGCCGCATCGGTGGGTTCGACGCGCAGTTCGCGGATATGCGGCAGTGCCGAGCGCTGGGTGTCGGACACATACTGGAGAAGCGCCCCGGCCGCGGCGATCGCCAGGGGCATTGAATCCACGCCAAAGCCGCTCAGGTCGCGCGTGCCAAAATGGCGGGTCAGCAGGCGTTTACTGGCCTCGCGCTCGAAATGCCAGGGCGGGCGCCGGGTGACCCCGGCCGGCTGATCGGGCACCACCGGCGGCTCGGCGGACTCGGCAATCAGGACCTCGCGGGGCGCGAGCCGTTCGAGTTCCGCGCTCAGTCCGGCCTCGCCGTGGCCCTCGCTGACCGTATATCGACCCGCTGCCAGTTCCAGGCTTGCCAGGCCCCAGTCGTCGCCATCGCGGGCGATGGCCGTCAGCAGGTTGCTGCGCCGGTCTTCCAGTAGCGCCTCGTCGGTGACCGTGCCGGGCGTCACCACGCGCACTACCTGACGCTCGACGGGTCCTTTGGCGAGCGCCGGGTCACCAATCTGTTCGCAGATCGCTACAGACTCGCCCCGGGCGAGTAGCCGGGCGAGATACCCCTCGTAGCTGTGGACCGGGACGCCGGCCATGGGAATCGGCTCACCGGCCGATTCACCGCGCTGGGTCAGGGTGATGTCAAGCAGTTCCGAGGCGCGACGGGCGTCCTCATAGAAAAGCTCGTAGAAGTCGCCCATGCGGTAGAACAGGAGGATATCCGGGTGTTCCGCCTTGATCCGGAGGAACTGCTGCATCATGGGGGTGTGGCGGGGTGACTGATTCATCCCCGTATCATACGAGGCCGTCCGTGCCGGCAGCCAGCCATGCGCTGATCGTCTGAATGCGCCGCGGGTCGGCCTGATGTCCCAGCCCGTCGAGCAGGCGCCGCGTCAGTCCCGCCGAATCCAGTGGTGGGCGAGGGTCGAGATAGCCGTTGGCCTGCAGCCATTCCTCAAAGGCCTCGATCAGCGACGGACTCAGCCGCTTGACGGCTTTACCGCGGAGCGCCGCGAGCAGGGCGATCGGATCGCCGTTGTGCTGGTTCGCCTGATCGGTGACCCGCTGTTGCATGGTGTCGCTGAAAACGTCTGACGCCTCGATGGCCGCTCCATCCACGGGAAAAGACCGCCCTTCCCGGGCCAGGGAATGCCAGGCTCGGGCAATGCTGATCCGCTCGCCCAGGCTGGGGCCCGCTGCGATGGTCTGGCTGGCCTGCGCGCCGGCGGGGGTTGCAAGCCAGGTGGCCAGCGGCCCCAGGGTGGCAAGCTGCCAGCGCTCCATCAGGGTGTGCAGGCCATCGAGGTCGTCGCGCAGCAGGTGAAAGATATGAATCGCCCCGGCATCGGCAAGCGGGTCGACCGCCGGGACGGCGATCCGCTCACCGTAGGCCTCCGCGCTTTGGCCCTCGGGGGCCGGTACCCGGGGGAGGTCGACCGTGGGCAGCGCCGTCGGGGCGCGGTCAGTCGCCTGGCGCAGGGCCCCCAGATCGATGCGATGCGGTGCCGGCTCGACGCTCGCCTCCCACAGGGCCAGATCATCGGCACGCGCGGTCAGATAGAGGATCTGGCGGTCCTCCTCCCGGGCCATGGACTCGAGGTTGTCGGCCACGGCGGCGAAGCGTCGCGCGTCGGTATGGGTCAGTGCCTCGTCGAGCACCAGAGGCAGGGTGGGGCCGCTGCCCTCCTGGTCGCGGGCCCAGGCCACCCTTGCCGCCAGCAGCAGCTGCATTCGGGTCCCCGAGGAAAGGGCGGTCAGCGGGTGGCGGCGATCGTTGCGAAGATCCCGGGCCATCGCCTGATATTGACTGTCCAGCTCGAATGACCACTGGTGATGGGTGAACGCCTCGAATCGCTCGCGGGCGTCGCGCAGCAGTCCCGGCTCGTGGCGTTTGCGGTAGTCGGCCTCGATGTCGCGCAGCAGCCAGTCGCCGAGCTGGGTCTGCAGGTAATGGTCGCGTTGGCGCTGCAGGGCATCCGCCAGGGCCTGTTCATCGGCGAGGGCGCGGGCGAGGGCGCTGTCACTGCCGGCCTGCTCGAGGCTGGCATCCAGGTCGGCGATCTCGCGGCTCAGGGTTTCGAGTTGGGCCGCCGTCTCGCGACGCTGCTCGATGGCGCTGGCGATGGTCTCGGCCTCGGCGTTCAGGGTCCACTCGATAAGCTCGGGCCAGGCTTCGAGGGGCGTCCGCAGCTGCTGCTCCAGCAACTGCGCCTGATCCAGGTCCCGGCGGGTCTGTACGTAGCGTTCATGGGCCTCGAGCCGCGCCGCCAGTCCGGCACGGTCACCCACTTCGACGTCCGCGCGCCGATAGATCTCGGCCCGGGCTGTGAGACGCTCGTCCAGCTCGCTCTGCAGCCGCTCCTGCTCGCGCGCCAGCTCATCGAGGCTGCGCTGGCATTCGCGGGCCCGATCGAGACGCCCGTCGAGGCTCTCCAGTGTGCTATGCACGGCCTCGGCGTCATCCCCGGGCTCGGCGACCCACGGCGCGAGCAGGCGCTGGAGCGAGGCCTGTTGGCTGACGACCCGCTGTTCCCGTTCGGCCACGCGGGCCGACTCGCGCTCGTGCTCACCGCGGGCGCGGTGACAGTCGCGTACCAGGTCGAGGAATCGTGCAAGCCCCAGATCCCGATAATCGAGGCCCTCGAGCCCGGCATCGGCCAGGGCGGTTTCCAGGGCGCTGCGGGCCTGCGCCGTTGCCTCGGCACGGGCCGTGTCGCGGGCGGCGGACTCAGGGCGTGACTGCCATCCGGCGGCGGCCGCCGCCGCGGCGGCAAGAAACCCGCCGATCAGAGGGATCGGTGCCGCAGCCAGCGCCCCGGCGACGGCCACCATCAGGGCGCTGAGAATGGCAACCGCGAATAATCCCCGCGTCCCCCGCCGCGCGCTCTGCCCGGGGGATTCGTCATGATCCTCCCGGTTGCGGGCATCATGATAGCGGCGCAACGCCTCGCCGATGGCATCGACGGATGCTGGGGCGAGCGCGGGGGGTGAATCCACCGGGGCACCCAGTGCCTCACAGGCATGGGTTAACGTGGCCGCCGCCACCGCCTGGTTTTCGGCCGCATGGCGCCGGTCCTGTTCCGCCGTTCGCAGGCCCTCCAACCGGTGGCGGGCGTCGCTGATGAGCGCCCGCTCGGGCCGTGATTCCGCGAGCCCCGTGGCCGCCAGGGCGGCATCCTGATCGCGGCGCCGACGCTCGACATCACGCAGCTGCTCGTGGCGGGCGGCGATGGCCTGATCATAGCCATCCACCGCCGCCCCCTCGTCGCCCGTCAGTGCCTGGAGGACCGGCGGAAAACCGGCCTGGTGGCTCTCCAGCGCCCGCCGTTGATCCACCGCTTCCCGGAGCTGCTGGCACTGGCCGAAGCGCTCGAGGGTTGCCTGGGCCTCGCGGGCGGCGGCGAGGCGCTCGGCCCGCTCCGCCCGGCCGTGGCGCTGCTGCTCGAGCTGGCGGTAGTGGGATTCCGTCGCTTCGCGGTGCTTGATCGCCGCCTGCCAGTCGCGACGCTGGTTCTTGGGAAACCCCGGGACCTGCAGGTTGGCCTCGCGCCGCACCTGAGCCAGATCGATGCCCCCGGCGAGGGCGGCCCGAAAGCGCTGCTCAAGGGCCAGGTCGTCGTCCTCGTCGGGTGCGATCAGGGTTTCGGCGCGCAACCAGTAGCTGCCCAGGGCGTCGGCGGCGGGCAGGCGCGGCGGCTCGCCTGCCTCGCCGTCGCAGAACCAGCGCTGATTGGGCCCATCGCGCTCGACGCTCCAGTGATGAGTGGCATCGACAAACGCGGCCCGCAGCCTGAGGGCAGGCGGATCGGTCCGGCGGGCCTCCGCGAGCAGATAGTGCAGCGCACGGATCAGGCTGCTCTTGCCGATGGCGTTCGGCCCAAGGATAAAGTTGGTGCCGGGGGCCAGATCGGTGATCCGGATCGGATCGACGCCCGGGAGCTGCTCAATATCCAGCCGGGTCAGCCGCATCAGTCACGCTCCTGAGCGAGCATGGCGCGGAGGGCGTTCTGGCCGCTTTCACGCAGCCAGTCGGCAAGCCTCTGCCGGTCGGGCCATGGCCCGGGCAGCTGACTCCAGCCCGCATGACCCGGCATGCTCTGCAGGTGCCGGTCGGCGGCTTCAAGCAGGGCGGCCCGGTCGGCGTCGGTGGCGTCGCGCTCGAGCACCAACAGGCGTCTCGCCAGCAGGCCGGGCTGGTCATCGCGCTCCGCGAGGCGGCTGAGCGGTGTGACCGGCCGGGTGTCGATCCGCCAGGATTCGACGAACCACCGGATGGTGCCGTCCAGGCCCGGCAGCTCCATGCTGTGATCGGTCTGTGGGACGGCGGGGGTGATATCGGTCTCGACGAGATCGCAGTCGCCGGTGAAACGCAGCCGTAACCCGATCAGATCGGGGCGATCATCGGCCCTGTCGAGCGCACGGGCCAGCCCTTCAAGCCGCGCGTCGAGTCGCTGAACGACATCGGCCTCGCCGGCCGCGCCGCCAATGTCGATGTCGATACGCTCCCAGCGAAGCGGAGCCAGCGGACGTTGCTCGAAACGCTGTATATGGCCGTCGGCAACCTCGATCAGCCACGGCCCGCGCGCACCCGGTTCACCGGCGTCCAGACCCACCACCGTCCCCAGGTAGCCGCTGGCGTTGTCGACATCGAGCCCGTCGGGCTGATGGATATGACCGAGCAGCCAGGCATCAAAGCGCGCATCGCGCAGGGTCTCGCCGGTGACCGGTGCGTAGGGACTGTCCGCCTGATCGCGGTCACAGTGCAGCAGGCCCAGGCGCAGTCCGGTCCCCCGGTCATCCGGCAGCTGGGTCAGGGGGTTGTGACGGACGCGCTCGGCGGGGAAGGACCAGCCCCAGAGAGTGGCGGAGTCGCCGTGGCCCGGATCACCCAGCTGCACCGACTCCCATTGGCCATTCCGGCCCAGCAGGTGTGCATCGGGGACGCGGTCAATCAGCGGCGGCAGGATATTGACGTCGTGATTGCCGCTGACCGCGAAGGTCTGGATGCCGGCCCGGGACAGCGCCGCCACACCGGTCTGGAGACGGGGCAGCGCCTCGAAATAGTCATGCCGCGACTCAACCACGTCCCCGGCGAGCAGGACGGCTTCGGCGCCCTCGCGGATCGCCAGGTCGACGCTGCGGCGCCAGGCCTCGGCCGGTGAATAGTCATCGGCCCGAGCGGCGAGATCGGCGGGCAGGCGCGTCGGGCGGCGGCCCAGATGCAGGTCACCCACGGCGAGGAGCTTCAGTGTCATGCCGTCAATGCTCGAAGATCCGGGCGCCCGACACAAGTCGACCGCCGATGCCCTGCGACACCGACGGTCGTTTTGTCGACGATCGGGGGCGTCTTAGTGACGCGTGTCCTGCGCCCGTCGACGGAGCGCATGGGCCTCGGCGGGTGCGCCGCCCTGCCGGCTCAGCCGGATCTGGCCCAGCGGCTGGGAGTAGATCCGCGTGAGCTCGACCTCGCCCAGCGGGCGCCTGCCGGTGGCGCTGATCCCGATATCGGCCTTGAGGTGGTTGTCCAGCCGGGACGGATCGGCGGCGGCATGACGCCGACGGCCCCGCAGCCACTGGCCGATGGCCCGGGACAGACGCATCGGCGGCATGGCCGGCATGACGATCCCGGTGTTGTGTCCCTCAACCTGTTCACGGAGGTTGATGGAATGGTCGTGTCGATTGTTGCTATTGAACATCATCGGTGTCCTCCGTCGGGTTGAATGACCGCCATGGCAGTCAAAGATGTCGCCTCAGTGAACACAGTGTCCCCCGAGATATTTGTTCAGGCAAACGAATAAGAATAAACTCTGGGTTCAAATAAACTGATGCAAACAGCGGATGGGAGATCAGGATGTCGACACCGACGTCACCCAACTCACCCCAGGGCCTGCCGCTTCTGGATATGGAAATCCTCCGGACCTTTCTGGCCATCTCGGAGACCGGGAGCTTTTCCCGGGCCGCCCAGCAGATCCATCGCACCCCCTCGGCGGTGAGCATGCAGATCAAGCGCCTCGAGGAGATGCTGGGACGCGCGCTGTTCGTGCGTGAGCCACGTCAGGTCCATCTGACGCCGGAGGGCGAGACGATGCTCGGGTATGCCCGCCAGCTGCTGGAGATCAATGACGAGGCGGTCGGTCAGTTCCTGTCCCCCCAGGTGGGCGGAACGGTCCGGCTGGGGGCGCCGGATGACCTGGGGACACGGGTCCTGCCGGGCATCCTGTCACTGTTCAGCCGCAGCTACCCGGCGGTGCAGGTCAATGTGCGCGTGGGCCGGAGTCCGGATCTGATGCGCCGCCTGGATATCGGCGAACTTGATATCGCCCTGCTGGTGGCCGAGGCGGGCAACCGGCCGCATCGACTGGCCGAGCCGATCTATCGCGAGCCACTGGTCTGGGCCGGGCGCGAGGGGGGCGTGGCCCTGCAGCGCTCGCCGCTGCCGATTGCCGTGGCGGACCGCGGTTGTCCGTGGCGCCGCATGGCGCTGGAGTCGCTCACCCGCAGTGGGCATCGCTACCGCATTGCCTACACCTGCGAGCACACGGCCGCCCAGGAGGCGGCCACTGGCCAGGACATCGCCATCACGCCGCTCCCGAGGGGGTTGGTGCATGCCCCGCTGCGCGTCATCGAGGAAGACGAAGCGGGGCTCTCGCCACTGGGTGACTACGAAGTGCTGATGCTGCGCATGCCCGCCCGCGGGGCCGCCGTGGAGGCCCTCGCGGAGCACATCATGGATCATTTTGCGGGCACGCCGAACGCCGCGGCGGCAGCGGTCGTCTAGCCGATCAAAACTTGCTGATTGCGACCATTCCTGTCATTCATAAAGCAATGATGGGAAGCGGTATGTCGACGTTGGCAGGACAAGCAGCGGGCGTCACCGGACGGTGGCGGGCATGGCTCATTGGCGTGGTGTTGATCGCGGGCCTCGGGGGCCACGCGGGTCGCGTGGACGCACTGGATCTCGGGCCGCTCAGTGGCATCGCGCCGCCGGCGGGCGTGACCGGCCTGAGCCTTGAGCTCTCGGAACGGTCATTGTCCGGGCGCCTGGATGTCGGCGCGGGTATGAGCGTCGATGCCACCGTCGATCGACGCAGCGCCAATCTTCGCTTCGGTCAGGCCTTTTCGCTGGGGGATCGACCGGCCTATGTGTACGGCGAGCTCCCTTTTGTCGACTATGACCTGAGTGGCGAGGCCGCCTCGCAGTTCGATCTTGACGGCGGTCACGGCGTCGGCGATGCCGCGCTGGCCCTGGCGGTATGGCCGCTGGCGGATCGGGTCGCCGGCCGCTTTCTGGGTGTTGCCGGTTATCTGATTGCCCCGACCGGCGAGTACAAGGTGGATCGCACACTGGGGGCCAACCTCAACCCGGGCAGTAATCGTTACGCCGGGATCCTGCAGGCCGGCTTTCATCAGCGTCTGCCGGCAGGATTCGAATGGAGCCTGGCGGCTGACGTGATGGCCTTCGGCGACAATGATGACTATATCGGCGATCGCGTGACGATGGGGCCCGAGGGACTGGTCCCAGCGCGTCCAGCGACGCTCGAGGTCAAGCCCTATCACAGCTATCAGACGTCGCTCGCCTGGCGTGGCCATCCGGCGGTGACCCTGGCCGCGAGCTATTACATCGACCGCGGCGCTGCATCCCGCGTTGACGGTGGCGACTGGGGGCCGTCGATCAATCGCGACCGATACGGCCTCTGGGGGCTTTTCGCCCTCACGCGCCAGACGCGGATCAATGTCAGCCTTAAACGGGTTGTCAGCGATCGCAGCGCCCTCTCACTGGATTCCGCGGTGCAGGTGCGACTGGTGCAGTTCTTCTAGCCGCTGTCAGGCTTCGAGGCGCTGCCACAGCGCGGCCAGTTCAGCACTGTTGGCTGCGCCCATTTTCTCGACCACCCGCGAGCGGTGGACCTCGACGGTGCGGACCGCGATATGCAGCGCCTCGGCGATTTCCCGGTTGGTCAGGCCCTCGCTGACCCAGCGGGCGATCTCGCGTTCCCGCTCACTGAGGGTGGCGGCGAGGTCACGGATCCGCCGATCGCCGGCGCACTGGCGGGCACGGGCGAAAGCCGAGTCCAGGGCCCGTTCCATGGCCCGGGCACCAACCGGTTTCTGCAGAAAGTCCACAGCGCCGCGTTTCATCGATTCGACCGCCATGTCGATATCGCCATGACCGGTGAGGATGATGACGCCGAGGCAGGCGTCGGCGGCCCGCAGCCGCTCGTGGACGGCCCTGCCATCGATGCCCGGCAAGCGCATGTCGAGCAGTACGGCAGCGGGTTCGTCGAGATTGGCGCCGGCCAGAAAGTCCTCACCACTGCGCCAGTCAATGACCGCGAGCCCCAGGCCCTCGAGAAGGTAACGGCAGGCTTCGGCCACGCCTGCATCGTCATCGACCAGATGGACGGCCAGCGTCTCGCTCATTGCGATGCCTCCGCGCTTGGGATGCGCACCGTGATCTCCGCGCCGCCCCGGGCATGGTTGCCGACGCTGATGTCGCCACCCTGGCGTTGCAGCAGGCGGCGGGTGATCACCAACCCCAACCCCATGCCCTGAGCGCGGGTGGTCTCGAGGGGCATGAACGGTCGCGCCAGTCGCTCGGGGCTGAAGCCCCCGGCGTTGTCACGGATCGTCAGCGTCACCTGGCCGGGATCTGCGGCGCGACGCGCATCGATGTGGATCCAGCCGCATCGGTCAGCGGCCTCGAAGGCGTCGAGGCTATTGCCGATGAGGTTGCCAAGGACCTGCTCCATGGCCAGACGATTGCCGAGCACAGCCAGGTCATCGGGCTGGATGGAGCGATCGAGGGCGACATCCAGCCGTTTCAGCCGCGGCTGGGCCAGCGCCCGGACATGGTCCAGCAGGCCATGCAAGGGCAGGCGCTCCGGAGCCGGGGCGTCGCGCCGGATCCATTGCCGGGCCTGGTCGATGATGCCGGCGCCGCGATTGGCCTCATGGCCGATGCGTGACAGCGGCTCGAGAAGGGGGCTGTCGGGCGCTTCGCGCTGCAAACGCAGGACACTGCCCTCGGCATAGTGACGGATGGCGGCAAGCGGCTGGTTGAGTTCGTGGGCAAGGGTGGTGGCCAGCTCGCCGGACACGTTCAGGCTCTGGGCATCGGCCAGTTCCCGTTCGCGTTCGCGCAGCGCCAGCTGCGTCGCCTCGAGGGCCCGCCCGTGGCGGCGGGCCTTGCGTTGCAGCCATGCGTGGTACATCAGCGCCATCGCGAGCAGCACGAGGGCCGCCACGCTGTAATGCCAGTAGCGCTGCAGGGCGTCCATCAGCCGCGTGGACAGGGGCTCGCCCAGCGGGTGGAGCGCCAGATCATCGAAGAGCGTCGCCACCCGGGCGGCCGAGACGGGCGCGCCCCAGCGCGCGGTATCCTCACCGTCCATCGCGAGCAGCCGGCGGGCCACATCGCCGGTCAGCGCCTCGCTGACATGCGGCAGGGCGGCAAATGTCCAGTCGGGATAGGCGGGCGTACTCGATACGCACCCGCCAAGAGGCTCGTCCGTCGCAAGGGCACGAAAGTCATCGCGCCTGACGAGTCCCTCGCTGGCCATCTGCTCGAGCATGCAAACGGGCATAATGGCCGCCTCGGCCTGTCCGTCACGAAGCTGATAGACCAGCGCATCCACCGGATAGCCCAGAAAGTCCACCGCAATCTCGTCGCTATCCACGCCGGCGGCCTGCAGCTCGGGCCGCATCAGCAGATAGCCGCCGAAGGCGCGCTCGTGAACGGCCACGATGCGCTGCCCGGTCAGCTGCTCGGCGCGGCGGTAGGGGGACTCCGCCCGCACCCACAGGACCGAGCCAAGGGCC
Source organism: Spiribacter sp. SSL99 (assembly GCF_009805925.1). NCBI lineage: Bacteria > Pseudomonadati > Pseudomonadota > Gammaproteobacteria > Chromatiales > Ectothiorhodospiraceae > Spiribacter > Spiribacter sp. SSL99. The sequence goes on from NZ_MAOM01000017.1 coordinate 11,532, forward strand.
GCACGGGCCGAATTGGCGGGGTTGGAGCGCAGCGTCGCCAGCCAGCTCAGCGCATAGGGCGTGCCGAGCAGCACGAACTGCCCGGGATTGGTCAGGACAAAATCCACCTCGCCCTGCGCCACAGCCGCGGCGATGCCATCGAGCGTCATCGCACGGGCGGTGAGGGTGATCCGCGGGATGGCATCGTCAAGGGCGTCAAGGGTGGCCTGCCACTGCGCGAGGGTATGGGCCTCGCCGCGGGGGGCGAGGATGCCCACGGTGACATCGCCGGCATTGACACTGGCATGGCCGCCATCGCTGTCCGGGGCATGAGCCGCCGTAGCGGCGACCGGGCCGAGCAGGGCCATCAGACCGCTGAGCAGTATGCCCGCGAGCCTGACCCGCCGCCCGGTCGGCAACGCGCTAGGGGCAGGGGTTGGGCGCGTCGGCATGAATGGCTTCGATGGCGTCCAGTACCTCATCGCTCAGATTGACTTCGGCGCTGTCGATATCGTTCTCGAGCTGCTCGAGCGTCGTGGCACCAATGATGTTGCTGGTCACGAACGGTCGGCCCGTCACCCATGCAAGCGCCATCTGCGCCGGGTCGAGACCATGCTCGCGGGCCAGCTGCACGTAGGCCTCGGTGGCGCGCACGCCGGGTGCCTTGGTGTAGCGCGTAAAACGGTCGAACAGCGTCAGCCGGGCATTCTCGGGCTGACCGTCGTCGAGGTATTTGCCACTGAGCACCCCGAACGCCAGGGGCGAATAGGGCAGCAGGCCGACCTGTTCCCGGTGCGAGACCTCGGCCAGGCCCACCTCGTAGCTGCGGTTGAGCAGGTTATAGGGGTTCTGCACGCTGACCATGCGTGGCAGGCCATGGCGCTCGGCCAGTTCCAGGAACTTCATGGTGCCCCAGGCCGATTCGTTGGATAGCCCCACATGACGGATTTTGCCGGCGGTGACCAGCGACTGCAGGGTCTCGAGGACCTCGAGCATCCCGTCCACGGGATCGGGTTCGTCGCCCCGCGGAGTGAATCCAAGCTTGCCAAAGAAGTTGCTGTTCCGCGCCGGCCAATGCAGCTGGTAGAGGTCGATGACATCGGTCCGCAGGCGCTGCAGTGACTCGTCAACCGCCGTGCGCAGCTGCTCCGCGCTGTAGTCGCCCTTGCCATTGCGCACCGTGCTGAGCCCCGGCCCGGAGATCTTCGTGGCGATGACCAGGTCGTCCCGCCGGCCCCTCTCGGTCAGCCAGCGCCCGATCATGGTCTCGGTGTCGCCCTGGGTTTCGGTTTCGGGGGGAACGGGATACATCTCTGCGGTATCAATGAAGTTGATGCCGCGCTCGACCGCGTAGTCGAGTTGCGATGAGGCGTCCTGCTGGGTGTTCTGCTTGCCATAGGTCATGGTCCCCAGACACAGGGCGCTCACATCGATGTCGGTATGGCCGAGTTTGCGGTATTCCACTCAATGACTCCTGTTGCATGGAAGTTGCCGATCAACGGCTAGTCTGCCGGGGTGACCGGGGTCAGTCGACCCGTCGCTCCGGGTTTCGCCACCGCCTTTGTTCTAGGCAATCAGGGGTGCAGCGAACGGCTCGACCTCAACGATCTCTCCGGCCTCGACCGGGCCGCGCTCGGCGGGCAGCACGATAAAGCAGTCCGCCTCGCTCATCGAGCGCAGAACGCCCGAGCCCTGATGACCAACGCTGACTACCTCGAGCTCGCCATCCGGGCCCTCGACGAGTCGCCCGCGCTGGAAATCCTGGCGGCCGGGGGTCTTTCCGAGGGGGCTCCGGGTCGTCACGCGCATGCGACGGGCGGGACGTTGTGCCTCACCCGCCAGACGCCGTAGCGCCGGCGTGATCAGTTGCGAGAATGTGGTCATGACCGATACCGGATTGCCGGGCAGGCCGAAGTACCAGGCCGAGTCGAAGCGCCCGACGGTGACGGGTCGGCCGGGCTTCATGGCGATGCTGCGAAAAAGCAGCTCACCGTGCTCTCCGAGCAGCGAGGGGAGATGGTCGGTATCGCCTACCGAGACACCGCCGGAGGTCACGATCGCGTCAGCGTCGCGCGCACCCTGGCGCAGGGCGCCGGCCAGGGTTTCGGGGTCATCCCGGATCGTGCCCAGATCCAGTACCTCGACGCCGAGTTGCGTGAGCATGCCGTAGAGGCTGTAGCGATTACTGTCGTGGATCTCACCCGGGCCGAGGGGCTCACCGACACCGCGCAGCTCATCGCCGGTGGAGAAGAACGCGACGCGCAACGGCCGCTTGACGTTGAGCTCAGCCCGACCGGTGGAAGCAATCACTCCCAGATCCGCCGCCGTGAGCCGTCGCCCCGCCTCGAGAATGCAGTCACCGGCCTGCAGGTCTTCGCCGGCCCGCCGGATGTTGTTGCCCGCCGGCGGCCACGGTTCGGGGGTGATGGCATCGCCATCACGGCTGACGCGCTCCTGCATGACCACCGCATCGGCGCCGGCGGGTACCACGGCCCCGGTCATGATGCGCACACACTCGCCCGCACCGAGTGTGCCGGTGTAGGGATGACCGGCGGCGGCCGTGCCAACCCTCTGCAGCGGGACGTGCCCGGCATCGGCATGCCGGAGCGCATAGCCGTCGACCGCGGAGTTGTCGTGAGCCGGCACTGAAACGGCCGTGCGCAGGGGCTCGGCCAGTATCCGCCCGAGTGCCGCGCGCAGGGCGACCCGGTGGTAACCACTGATCGGTTCGATGGCGGTGACAAGTTCGTGGACGGCGGCGCCCAGGGAGCGGTCGGATCCATGGGGGTTACCATGAGCAGGTGGGGTCATTGGTCTTCCTGTTGCCGGCCGGGCAGTCGCGCCGCGATCGGAGCTCCGACGACGACCACGCACGGCTAGCGCAATGCCTGGCTGAAGGAGAGGAAGAATGCCTGGGTGCGCCAGGCGCTGCCGGCACGGATCGATCGGGTCGCCTGAATAATCGATGCGGGTTGGTGGGCGGTGCTGGGATCGAACCAGCGACCCCTGCCGTGTGAAGGCAGTGCTCTCCCGCTGAGCTAACCGCCCAACAGTCTGATAGTTTAGGAATCAGCCGGGGGGCTGTCAATCGCTGATGACGCCCACTGGCCCGTGACCCCGGTCACTCGCTAGACTGGTGTCTTTCCAGACAGCGAAGGCCGATATGTCCGTCACCACTCGTTTTGCCCCCAGTCCCACCGGTTATCTCCACATCGGCGGTGCCCGCACGGCGCTTTTCTGCTGGCTCTACGCCCGTCGGCATGGCGGCCGCTTTGTACTGCGGGTCGAGGATACCGACCGTGAGCGCTCAACGCCCGAGGCCATTAACGCCATCCTCGAGGGCATGAGCTGGCTGGGCATCGATTATGACGAGGGGCCGCTCTACCAGACCGAGCGTTTCGCGCGCTATGGCGAAGTGATCGATCGCATGCTCGAGGAGGGCACCGCCTATCGCTGCTACTGCTCGCGGGAGCGCCTCGACCAGCTGCGTGCCGATCAGCAGGCGCGCAAGGTCAAGCCCCGCTACGACGGCCGGTGCCGGCATCTGACCGAGCGCCCCGCGGATGCCGAGGGCGATCCGGTCATCCGCTTTCGTCAGCCCCATGAAGGGCACACCGTGGTCGACGATCAGGTCAAGGGCCGGGTGGCATTCGACAATGCCGAGCTCGATGATCTGATCATCGCCCGCGCGGATGGCTCACCCACCTACAATTTCGTCGTGGTGGTGGATGACATGGACATGGGCATCAGCCATGTCATCCGTGGCGATGATCACCTCAACAACAGCGCGCGTCAGGCGAATATCCTCAAGGCGCTGGGGGTCGAGCCGCCGGTCTATGCGCACGTGCCAATGATCCTTGATGCGCAGGGCAAAAAGCTCTCCAAGCGCACTGGGGCGGCCAGTGTCATGGAGTATCGTGATGCCGGCTATCTGCCCGAGGCGGTGATCAACTATCTGGTTCGCCTGGGCTGGGCCCATGGCGATCAGGAGGTGTTCACGCTCGATGAGCTGATTGAGTATTTCGACATCGGCGAGATCAATCACTCCGCCTCGAGCCTCAACCCCTCGAAACTGGACTGGCTCAACCAGCATTACCTCAAGACGCTGCCGCCGGCGCATGTCGCACGCCACTTTGCATGGCATCTGGGTGCGCTGGGGATTGATCCCGGTGCCGCTGACGCGCCGAACATCGAAGCGGTGGTATCAGCCCAGGCCGAGCGCAGCAAAACGCTGGTCGAGATGGCCGAGAACAGCCGGTTTTTCTATACCGAACCGCAGGCTTACGACGAAAAGGCGGCGCGCAAGCACCTGCTCGGCGCCGGTGATGTGCTTGACGCATTGACCAACGCGTTGGCGGAGGTGGAGCACTGGAAGGCCGACGCCATCCATCAGGCGATAACCGGCGTTGCCGAGGAGCAGGGGCTGAAGATGGGCAAGGTGGCCCAGCCCCTGCGGGTGGCGGTGTCCGGCGGCCCGGTATCGCCGCCCATCGATATCACGCTGGAACTGTTGGGGCGCGAGGCCGTCCTGCGGCGTCTTGTCCGTGCCCGCGAGTGGGTGGACCAGCCGGAGCTGGATCGGCATTGACACCTAGCCCGTGTGTTCCTAAACTCTCGCTCGTTGATTCAGGGGCCATAGCTCAGCCGGGAGAGCGCCTGCATGGCATGCAGGAGGTCGGCGGTTCGATCCCGCCTGGCTCCACCAATCCCCCACAAACGCTCCGCAGTCGTTTCTGCTGACCTCCAGACTCAGTAATGTTGTGTTATTCGAGTAAGGGGGCGAAATGGCAGATCTGCTTTTTTATAGTGAGCCGGTGGCGCTGAATCGTGATCAGCATAAGTCGATGAAGATCGACCCGCCGAAAGACTACGGGTTCACCCGTCAAACCAATTCCGTTGCTCTGGCAGGCGTGGAGTTTGCTGAAGCCTCGCGAAACTTTCCGATCGTCTTCACCCGCAGTGCCGGCCAGGTGATCCCGGTAGCGGTGCTGGGGATGCGCGATGAGGAAAATCTCTTCGTTGATTCCGATGGTCGGTGGCAGGCCGACTACATCCCGGCGTTCGTCCGCCGCTATCCCTTCGTGCTTGCCAACCAACCCAACGAGCAGGATCAGTTTCTGGTCTGTGTGGACGGCTCTGCGATGAGTGCTGAGACGGGCAATGAACTCTTTGACGCTGATGGGCAGGAAACCGAGTACCTTGCGACCGCGACCCGGTTCATGCGCGAATACCACCAGCGTTTTCAGCAGACCGTTGAGTTTGCGAAAAAGCTTGACGCTCTGGGGCTGCTTACCGAGCGAAACGCACGAGTTACCCGCGAGGATGAATCCGCGGTCGTGCTCGGGCAGTTCCTCAGCGTCGATGAGCAGGCCCTGATGCGGCTCACCACCGCGAACGTCGATGAGCTGTTCCGCGCGGGTTACATGGGCTGGATTTATGCCCATCTGATCTCCCTGGGCCTTTTCCCGGCGCTGGCGCGGCGGATGGGCGGAGTCGACGCCGCGGCCTGACGATGTGAGCGGCGCGGCAGAAGCCGGGTCCTGCCTTGACGCAGACCCGCTTTCTGCTATTATTCGCGTCGTCTACAGGACATGTCCCCATCGTCTAGACGGCCTAGGACACCACCCTTTCAAGGTGGCGACACGGGTTCGAATCCCGTTGGGGACGCCATTTCCTCGCCTGCTCCACGTCACACTCCTGTCATGTATCCGGCGGCATAATCCGGAAAACATCAGGAGACGGCCCGTGACTAAAGCCCATTCCCGAACCGAGACACTGCGCGGCGTGGACTTCCATCGCATCATCAGCGACGGGGATCGCCTGCGTATGCTGACCTGTCTGCATCATGCCGGTGAGCTCAAGGCCGACGAACTGGCCCGGGTCATGCCTCAGCCGCCTGCCGATACCCGCCAGATGCTGGGTGATCTGGCGGCTCGGGGATTGCTGGCGGCCCGTCACCAGCATCCGGACATCCACTACCGCCTGGCGGATGATCTGCCCGTGTGGGTGACAATCGCCCTGGGCGCGGCCAATGACTGGAACGGCACCGGCCGTGCCGGGCTACACGCCGGGCAGCCCCGATAGCGCCATCGACTGCTCGGCCATCTGCTCGGGTTCGTCCTCGAGCCTGCCGGCGAGATAGTCGGTGTAGGCCTGCATATCGAAGTGGCCATGCCCGCAGAGGTTGAATAGCAGCGCCTTCGACTCGCCGGACTCACGGCAGGCGATCGCCTCGTCGATGGTCGCCTTGACCGCGTGGTTGGCCTCGGGTGCCGGGATGATCCCCTCCGCCCGGGCAAAGCTCAGACCAGCGGCAAAGCAGTCGAGCTGGCCATAGGCGCGCGGCTGAATGTAGCCGAGGTCGGTGAGGTGGCTGATCTGTGGCGCCATGCCATGGTACCGGAGCCCACCGGCATGAAAGCCCGGGGGCATGAAGGCCGAGCCGAGGGTGTGCATCTTGGTCAACGGCGTCAGGTGGCCGGTATCGCCCCAGTCATAGGCAAACCGACCTTTGGTCAGGGTGGGGCAGGCGGCCGGTTCCACTGCGATGAACTCGGTCGCCGGCCCGCCTCGCAGCCGCTCGCCGAGAAACGGAAAGGCGATGCCCGCAAAATTCGATCCACCCCCGGTGCAACCAATGACCTTGTCCGGGTAATCATCCACCTGCTCGAGCTGCCGCTGGGTTTCCAGGCCCGACACGGTCTGGTGCAGCAGGACATGATTGAGCACGCTGCCCAGGGCGTATTTTGTGTCATCGCGCTGGGCGGCCAGTTCGACGGCCTCACTGATGGCGATGCCAAGGCTGCCGGTGGCGTCGGGCCGTTCAGCCAGGACGGCGCGGCCGGCTGCCGTGGTGTCGCTGGGGCTGGCGATGCAGTGCGCGCCGAAGCTCTCCATGAAGGCCCGGCGGTAGGGCTTTTGATTGAAGCTCACCTTGACCATGAATACTTCAATGTCCAGGTCGAACATCGCCCCGGCGAGTGCCAGTGACGACCCCCACTGACCCGCGCCGGTTTCGGTGGTGATGCGTCTGACGCCCTCGGCCTTGTTATAGAACGCCTGGGCGATGGCGGTATTGGGCTTGTGGCTGCCGGCGGGGCTGACGCCCTCATACTTGTAGTAAATGCGGGCCGGGGTGCCCAGCGCCTTTTCCAGCCGACGTGCCCGGTACAGCGGCGAGGGCCGCCACTGGCGGTAGACATCGCGGACCGGCGTCGGGATCTCGATCTCGCGCTCGGTGCTCATCTCCTGTTCGATGACCGCCTGCGGGAAGATCGGCGCCAGATCATCCGGCCCTACCGGGGCATAGTTGTCGGGCCTCAGCACGGGGGCCATCGGGGCCGGCAGGTCGGCGTTGATGTTGTACCAATGCCGGGGGATCCCGGTCTCGGGCAATGTGATCTTCACGGTCTCGTCCATCGCTTGGGCATCCCTTGAATCAGTGATCCGTAGAACGCCAAGCGTACCATTGCGATGGCTCTGCGTGCCCAGCGGATGGCTTGAATACGCCGCCGGCAGCCTCCACCTCTGACCGTGTTACCCGGCAATTGGCCGGCGATCTTCGGAGGTATCCATGCAGACTCTTGAAAACGAGGGCGTTGAGCCGTCCCGCAGTCTGGTCATCCCGCGGCTTCCTGACGACGCGATGATCCTGCTGCCCATCCGCAACATGGTGCTGTTTCCGAACATGCTGGTGCCCGTGGGGATCGGTCGCGCGCGATCGATCCTCGCCGCGCGCCAGGCGGCGCAGAACGAGCAGCCCATGGGCGTGGTCATGCAGCGGGATGCCAGCGTGGAGGAACCCGGTCCCGATGACCTGCATGCCGTCGGCACGGTGGCCAACGTCATGCGGTTCGTGAACGGCAATGAGGGGCACCATCACCTGGTCCTGCAGGGCGAACAGCGCTTCCGCGTCATCGAGCACCTGCACGGCTATCCGTTCCCGGTGGCGCGGGTCGAGCGCATCGCCGAGGAACAGCCCGTGGGGCAGACCGTGGATGCCCACATGGTCGCGCTGCGCGACAAGGCGCTCGAGGCGCTCGAGCTCCTGCCACAGGCACCCCAGGAGCTGGCTGGGGCATTATCCAGCATCAAGGAGCCCGGTGCGCTCGCCGACACCGTCGCGGGCTATCTTGACCTCGAGAGTGCCGATCGCCAAGAGTTGCTGGAGACACTCGATATTGAGACGCGTCTCGAGCGGGTGCTGACACTGGTCGACTATCGCGTTGAGGTGCTCAAGCTCTCGCAGAAAATCAGCGAGCGGACCCACGAGACCATGTCCGAGCGCCAGCGTGAGGCACTGCTGCGCGAGCAGCTGCGCTCGATCCGCGAGGAGCTGGGCGAGAGCGATGACAAGGGCGAGGAGATCCGCGAGCTCGAGGCCCGCATCGATGCGCTACAGATGCCCGAGGCCGTTGACGAGCAGGCGCGCAAGGAGCTCAAGCGCCTCGAGCGGATGCCCGAGGGTGCCGGCGAGTATTCGATGGTGCGTACCTATCTTGACTGGCTGCTTGAGCTGCCCTGGTCCACCACGCGGCCCGAGGACATTGATATCGCCCGGGCCCGGGAGATCCTCGACACCGATCACTACGGCCTTGAGCCGGTGAAGCGGCGCATCCTCGAGCATCTGGCGGTGCGCAAGCTCAACCCCGAGGGGCGCAGCCCGATTCTCTGCCTCGTCGGGCCGCCCGGCGTGGGCAAGACCTCTCTGGGGCAGAGCATCGCCCGCGCCACGGGTCGCGACTTTGTGCGCTCGAGCCTGGGCGGTGTCCACGATGAGGCCGAGATCCGCGGGCATCGACGCACCTATCTGGGGGCGCTCCCGGGCAAGGTGGTCCAGAGCCTGCACAAGGCGGGGTCACGCAATCCAGTGCTGATGCTCGATGAGATGGACAAGCTCGGCGGCGGCATCCAGGGCGATCCGTCGGCGGCGCTGCTGGAAGTGCTGGACCCGGCGCAGAACGGGACCTTTCAGGACAACTATCTCGGCGTCCCCTTTGATCTGACCGGCGTGCTTTTCATCGCCACCGCCAACGTCCCCGATCAGATACCAGCGCCGCTGCGCGACCGCATGGAGATGATCGAGATCCCGGGCTATACCCAGGAGGAGAAAGCGGAGATCGCGCGGCGTTATCTGCTGGATCGCCAGCTCGAGGCCGCCGGCGTGACCCGCGGGCAGCTCGAGCTGACCGATGCGGCGATTGACCGGGTCATCGCGGAATACACCCGCGAGGCCGGCTGCCGGCAGCTGGAGCGCGAACTGGGCGCCATCGTGCGGCATTTTGCGGTGCAGTTCGCCGAGGGCACCGCCGAGCAGGCACGGGTGGACGCCGATGCCGTCGCGACCGTGCTGGGCGCGCCGAAGTTCGAGGGCGAAACGGCCATGCGGACCAGCGTCCCGGGGGTCGCCACCGGGCTGGCCTGGACGCCGGTGGGCGGAGATATCCTGTTCATCGAGGCGAATCGCTATGCCGGTAACGGCAAGCTGGTGCTGACCGGTCAGCAGGGCGATGTCATGAAAGAGAGTGCCCAGACGGCGCTCAGCCTGATCAAGGCGCGCGCGGACGAGCTGGGGATCGACTCCACGGCATTCTCCAGCGATGACATCCATGTCCACCTGCCGGCCGGGGCCATCCCCAAGGACGGGCCAAGTGCCGGTGTGGCGATGTACAGCGCGCTGGTCTCGCTGGTGACCGGGCGGTGTGTTCGCGAGGACGTCGCGATGACCGGCGAGATCACCCTGCGCGGTCTGGTGCTGCCGGTGGGCGGTATCAAGGAAAAGGTGCTGGCGGCGCGTCGGGCCGGCATTCACACGGTGCTGCTGCCGGCCCGGAACCGCAAGGACTACGAGGACATCCCCGAGTCCGCCCGTCAGGACATGACCTTCCACTGGCTTGAGCACGTCGGCGAGGCCACCGCGCTCGCCCTGCGCGAGACGTCGCCCGGTGAGGCGGCGACCCAGGCTTCGGCCTGAGTCGGTTCAGGCCCGGCCTGCCGGGATAGACAGCGGCTGCAGCGGCATGGGTCGATAATCCTCGGCCGGTGGCGGGCAGAGGCTGGCCGCTGACGGCCGTGGTGACCGGCCCACAGCGATCGGGTTGACGGGCACCAGCCGACGCGACTCCGCCGGGGTCGCCGGCAGCCATGCCGGCGCCAGGAGGCTGGTCACCTGCAGGAATAGCGGAAATAGCAGGGGTCCCGCCAGCGCCGGCAGCAGCCACGGCAGCAGTGACGGCGCCCCCATGGCGACGGTCAGGCCGACGGTCAGCGCCCCGGCCGCAATGGGCGTGCCCAACCGCCATGCTTCACGCGCCGGGATGCGCCGCCGGCCGCGCAGCGAGGTATCCCAGCGGGCCGGGCGTCCGGCCAGGATGCGCAGGATGAAGCCGCTGTAGAGCACCATCATGAGGGGGGATCGGAGAATGCCGAAGCCCAGCTCCAGAAGGCTGCCACGCAGCAGCGACCAGCGCCGGCCGTACCCGCGTTGCTCTCGGGTGGCGAGAGCGATGCCGATCAGCCGCGGCAGAAACAGAACCATCAGGCTCAGGCCGATCAGCGGCACAACGGTGTCGGGCCGTGTGGTGGCGGCGTTCACCCAGCGCCCCTGATCCGGGGAGACCACCGCGTCGAGGATGCCGGCGCTGATCATCAGCAGCCACAGCGGCGCGGTCAGGTAGGCGAGCCCGCCGAGCAGAAAATTCAGCCGCGTGACGGGTCGCCAGCCGCGCCCGGTTAGCAGGCGCAGATGCTGGAGATTCCCCTGGCACCAGCGCCGCTCGCGTTTGAGATCGTCGATGAAATTGCCGGGCATGCCCTCGAAGCTGCCGCCGATTTCGGGGAGGACGTAAACGCTGCGGCCCGCCCGGCGCATCAGCCCGGCCTCGACATAGTCGTGACTCATGATGTCGCCGCCCAGGGGCGGCCGGCCGGGGAGTGGCGAGAGCCCGCAGCAGGCCTTGAAATCGGCGATGCGGATGATCGCGTTGTGGCCCCAGTAGTTCGTGCTGTTGCCCTGCCAGAAGGCCAGGCCGTTGGCGATGTGACGGGCATGGAGGCTGGCCGCGAGCTGCTGGAATCGGCCCAGCACCGTGCGCTGGCCGACTGGCAGCGGGACCGTCTGGATGATGCCCGCCTGGGGGTTGGCGACCATGCGGCGCACCAGGGTGACCAGGGCCTCGCCGGTCATGCGGCTGTCGGCGTCCAGCACCACCATGAACTCGTAGCCGGCGCCCCAGCGCTCGCAGAAGTCCCGGATGTTCCCCGGCTTGCGACCGGTGTTCTCATCACGGGCCCGATAGTAGAGCCCGGGCCCCGTCGGGAATCGACGCTGCAGTCGGGCCATCGCCTCGCGCTCACGCTCGCGCTGGGCTGGATCGTTGCTGTCGCTGAGCAGAAAACAGTCGAACGCTTCGCTTTGACCGGTGTCTTGCAGGGACTGCAGTGTCGACATCAGGCAGTGTACGACGTCGCCCATGTCTTCGTTATAGGCCGGCATCACGAGTGCGGTCCGCGCCAATGGGGGCGCGTCTTCGGCCGCAGGGGCGCCGCGCTGCAGGGTGACTGGATGCCGACCGGACAGCCGCAGGGCAATACCGGCCATCATGGTCCAGAATGCAATGCACGAGAACCCGAAGGTGACCGAGAAGGCCGCAATGACCAGCCCCTCCAGCGCATCAATGCCGCCGCCGCCGAGCAGCGCAGTGAGCCAGTGGATTCCCAGTGCCGTGGTTGCCATGGCGAGCCCCGCCATGACGCCGCGCCGCAGTGGCAGGGCGGGTTCGGTCAGTGTCCAGCTCGATGGTTGGATGGCCTCGCTCCTGTGCTGCATCAACACCCTCCTCGATAGGGCGTCGACAGTGCCACGGGGTGGAAGTTGCACCGACGCGGCGAGTCGTCGGATGGGACGGTGGCCCGGATGATGCGCCCGGTCGTGGCGGGGCTGCTCATCGCGCTGGGTATCAACCTGCTGCTGGTGGTGCCCGAGTGGTGGATGCCTTATACGCAGTTCCCATCGCCGTGGCTGGCGGCGGAGACCCTGATCGTGCTCGGCATCATCTGGAGCCTGCCGGTGGCGCTGGCACGCGGCGTTGCGCCCATGCTCAGCTCCGTGATTCTGGTGGCGGTGGCTCTTGCGCTGTCGGATCTGGGCACCGGCTGGGCGCTGGGCCGGCCCATGAATCTTCTCATCGATATCCCGCTCGCCACCTCGGTCGAGCACCTGCTGCGGGGTGCCATCGGTGCGCCGCTGGCCTGGCTGACATTGGTTCTGGCGGCGCTGGCCGTGGTGGGTGTATTTGCCCTGCTGGCGCGGATACTGCGACGCGGGATCCCACCGCGGGGCGCCTGGCGGCTGCGCACGGTGGGTTTGCTGGTATTGGTCGCCGGATTGCTGCTGCAGCACCACCGGGATATGCCGGCAATCGATCGCGCGGTGGATGCGCCGGCGGTCATCCGCTTCAACGACCAGACCCACCGGGTGCTGGAAACGGCCCGTGAGCGCCAGCGATTCGCTGATGCACTGCGGCGTACACCGGACCCGGTCGCTCCATCACTTGATCGACTGGCCGGACGCGATGTGATTCTTGGTTTCATCGAGTCCTACGGCACCGTCATGCTCGATGACCCGCGGTATCGCGCCACCGGGCGGGCGGCGCTCGAGCACTTCGGTGAGTCGCTGGACGCCGCCGGCCTTGCCGTGGTGACCGGGCGTTTCGAGTCGCCCGTACAGGGCGGGCAGTCGTGGCTCGCCCATGGCACCGTGCTGAGCGGGCATTGGATGAACAATCAGATCCGTTATGACCTGTTCCTGAATGCCGAGCGGCCATCGCTGATCGAGGATTTTGATCGCGCCGGTTATCAGACCGTGGCCCTGATGCCGGCCATCACCGATCCATGGCCCGCCGGCGGGCAATGGGGCTATGACCGCATCGACGATTATGCGCGCATCGACTACGCCGGCCCCCCGCTCAACTGGGTCACCATGCCGGATCAGTACACCTGGCATTACCTGCAGTCGGCGATCCGCGAGGCAACCCGCGAGCCGGTGTTTGCCGAGGTGGCGCTGATAAGCAGCCACGCGCCGTGGACGCCGATCCTGCCGATCCTCGACTGGGCGCGGATTGGCGACGGGGCCGTCTTTGAGCGCTGGGCCGATGCCGGGCCGCCCCCCGGCGAGGTCTGGAGCGAGGGGGCGCGCATCCGTGATCATTACCAGCGGGCGGTGGATTACGCCCTTCGCACCGCCGGCGAGTGGGCCGGACGGTCTCTGGGTGATGGGGTGCTGATCCTGCTGGGTGACCATCAGCCGGCGCCGCTGATCACGGGTGACTCCACCTCGCGCACGGTGCCGGTGCATGTGGTCGCCCGCGATCCGGCGCTGCTCGAGGGTTTCGAATCGCTGGGATTTCGCGCCGGTCTGGAGCCCGGCCCGTCGACGGCGGGAACGCTGGCGGATCTGCGCGCTAGAATACTCAGTGTGTTTTCCAACCCCGGACAAGGGAGTCGTTCCAATGAACAGCAATGATGTGCTGGTGGTCGGCGGTGGCATGGTCGGCGCCGCGGTTGCGGTGGATCTCGGCCGTCGTGGCATCCCGGTGCGGCTGCTCGAGGCCCGTCCGGCGACCCGGCCCACGGCCGATGAGCCGCCGCGGCTCCGGGTCTCGGCCCTCAACGGCCGGTCTATCGAGTATCTCCAGTCGCTGGGCGCCTGGCCGGCGCTGGACCAGGCGCGGGTGGCGACCTTTGATGAACTGGCGACCTGGGATATTTCGGCACCGGGACGGCTCGCATTCAGCGCCGATGAGCTGGGTCTGGATCGGTTGGGCGTGTTCGTTGAAAACGACCACCTGCAGGCGGCCCTGCTGGAGACCGCTGCCGGGCTCGAATCGGTGCGGCTGGATGTCCCGGCCCCGACGCTCGACGTACAGCCCGGCACCGATGGCCCGCGGTTAATCCTTGAGGGTGAAGGGGCGTTGACGCCGGCATTGACGGTGGCGGCGGACGGTGCCGGGTCGCGGTTACGGGATGCGGCGGGTATCGGCGTCTGGGAGGGCGATTATCACCAGCACGCCGTGGTCGCGACTGTGCAGCCAAACCCGCCGGCGGGCACCCGGACCTGGCAGCGCTTTACCCCGGATGGCCCGCAGGCACTGCTGCCGCTCGCCGGTGGCGCGGCGTCGCTGGTGTGGTATGTCTCGCCATCCAAGGCCCGCCTGCTCACCGCGATGAGCGAGGCCGATTTTGTGGATGCCGTGGAAAGCGCCTTCCCGACGGATCTGGGTTTGATCGACCAGGTCTACGGGCGGGGCAGTTTTCCGATCCGCCGGCTGCATGCACAGCGCTACTGGCGCGATCAGCTGGTGCTGGTCGGCGATGCGGCGCATGTGATTCATCCGCTGGCCGGTCAGGGCGTTAATATCGGGCTGCGCGATGCGCGGGCGCTCGCCGGGCAGATTGCCGAGTCGCTGCGCCGGGGGCTGCCGGCGGCGCACCCGGCCGGGCTGGCTGCCTACGAGCGCGGGCGGCGTCCCGATAATCAGCTGATGCAGTCGGCGATGAGCGCGTTTCATGTCGGTTTCACGGCGCCGCTCGGGCCGCTCGCGCCGGTGCGCGGACTGGGCCTGCAGATCGCGGGCCATGGTGGCTGGCTGAAGCGCCGGGTGCTGCGCTATGCCATGGAGGGCAGATAACCGAGGCCGGCGCCGGTCAGTGCACACCCCAGAACCACCGCCCAGGGTGGGGTGCGGGTCAGCGCCAGCGCCAGCAGCGCGACAAGCGCAATGCCGGCATCCGCCACTGAGCCGATGCCACTGGTGATGACCGGGTCCCAAAGCACCGCGGCCAGCAGCCCCACCACGGCGGCGTTGATGCCGGGCAGTGCGCGGCCGGTCGCCGGGTAGCGGCCGGCCGCCTGCCAGAATGGCAGAAGCCCCACCACCAGCAGCAGTCCGGGCGCAAAGAGCAGGACGGTGGCCAGCATCCCCGTCAGTAAGGGGGCCTGATCGGCGACTCCGGCGCCGACGAACCCGCCAAAGCTGAACAGTGGCCCGGGCAGGGCCTGGGCGGCGCCGTAGCCGGCGAGAAAGCGGTTGGCATCGATCAGGCCCGGCGCCACCAGCCCGCTCTCGAGCAATGGCAGCACCACATGGCCGCCGCCAAACACCAGGGCGCCACTTTGATAGAGCGCCGCCCATAACGGGGGAAGGCCGAACGGGCCGACGAGGGCGATCAGTCCCATGCCGAACAGCGCCAGGGCGGCGAGGGCCTGGCGGCGGGTGACGCGCGCGCCCAGATCGGCATGGGCGGATTTCGGGTACGGAAACAGGACCAGGCCCGCCAGGGCCCCGCCGATGATGACCACGAACGGGCCCAGCGCCGCCGGTGCCAGGCTGACCGCCAGGGCGCTCGCCGCGGCAATCCCGACGCGTGGCCAGTCCGGGCAGAGCTGTCGGGCCATGCCATAAAGGGCATGCGCGACCACCGCCACGGCGGCGAGTTTGAGCCCGGTCAGCCAGCCTGCGGAATCAAACGCGCCGAGGTGCTGCATGCCCATCCCCAGGCCGATCATGATCACCGCCGAGGGCAGGGTGAAACCCAGCCACGCCGCGAGTCCACCAGCAATACCGGCGCGCTCGACACCAATGGCGAAGCCGGTCTGGCTGCTGGTCGGGCCGGGCAGCATCTGACAGAGCGCGAGCAGCTGGCCGTAGGTGGCATCATCCAGCCAGCGCCGGTCGCGCACGAACCAGCGGTGGAAATAGCCGAGATGGGCGACCGGCCCGCCAAAGGCGATCAGCCCCAGGCGCAGGAAGGTGGCGAATATTTCGGTCAGCGGGGTCATGGCGCCGGTCCTTCTGGGTTCGCGCGGGCTGGGGCGGTTTGCTACCATACAATAGCGGTGGCGCTGGTCCCCTCGCGACGATAAACCGTCAACCCCGTCAGGCCCGGAAGGGAGCAGCGGCAGCGGTGGATTCGGGCGCCGGGGTGTGGCTGGCGTCCCCGCCTTTCTCTATTGTCCCCACTCGCCGATGCTATACTCGCAGTATGGGTTATCAGGTACTCGCGCGGAAGTGGCGCCCCCACCGCTTTGACGAAATGGTTGGCCAGGGCCACGTCCTGCGGGCACTCGCCAATGGCCTTGCCAGCGGACGTCTGCACCACGCCTACCTGTTCACCGGCACCCGGGGCGTGGGTAAGACCACGGTGGCGCGGATCCTCGCCAAGTGCCTCAACTGCGAGTCGAAGGGTGTCACCGATGTGCCCTGTGGCGCGTGTGCCGCCTGCGCGGAGATCGACGCCGGCCGTTTCGTGGATCTGATCGAGGTCGATGCCGCCTCCCGCACCAAGGTCGAGGACACCCGCGATCTGCTGGATAATGTCCAGTACGCCCCGACCCGTGGACGCTACAAGATCTACCTGATCGACGAAGTGCATATGCTGTCCACGCACAGCTTCAATGCGCTACTGAAAACCCTCGAAGAGCCCCCGGAGCACGTCAAGTTCCTGCTGGCCACCACCGACCCGCAACGACTGCCCGTCACGGTGCTGTCGCGGTGCCTGCAGTTCAACCTCAAGCCGCTGCTGCCGGACATGATCGCCGGCCAGCTGGAGACCATCGCCCGCCACGAGGGCATCGAGGTGGAAAAGCCGGCCATCGAGCGTCTCGCCCGCGCTGCCGATGGCAGCATGCGCGACGCCCTCAGTCTGGCCGATCAGGCCCTTGCATTCGGCAGCGGTCGGCTGGTCGACGCCGATGTACAGGACATGCTCGGCAGCATCGATCACGACTTTCTGCTCGAACTGCTCGAGCGGCTCGCCGACGGCGATGGCCCCGGCCTGCTGGATACCGTCGCGCGCATGGCAGAGACATCCCCGGATTTTGCCCAGGCGCTGGCTGAGTTGCTGGCCCTGTTGCACCAGCTGTCGCTGGCCCAGACCGTGCCGGCCGTTTTTGATGCCGAGACCACTGACGGGCAGCGCCTGGCCGCGCTGGCCCAGCGGCTGGACGCGGCGTGGGTGCAGCTGCTCTATCAGATCGTGCTGCATGGGCGCCGCGATCTGCCCCTTGCCCCGGATCCGCGCGCCGGCTTCGAGATGGTGCTGCTGCGGATGCTCGCCTTTGAGCCGGACCCCGGTGAGGGCGACACCCGCGGCCCCACCGCAGCGGCTCCGACGGCGCCGGCGGCGCCGGCTCCGGGGCCGGCCCCGGAATCGGCGCCGACCCCGGCCCCTGCCGCTGAGCCCGCTACCGAGCGCCAGACCCCCACCGGCAATGATGACTGGCATCGCCTGGCGGCGGCGCTGTCACTGAGCGGCATGGCGCAGGCGCTCGCCGATCACTGCGACTGGGTGGCGCGCGAGGGCGATCGGGTGACGCTGCAGATCGACGAGGGCCATCGGCATCTGGTCAACGACAACGTCACCGCGCGCCTTGCCGAGGCCCTGTCGCAGCACTTCAATGAGGCGCTGCGGGTGGACATCCGGGTGGGACCGGTCAACGCGGAGACCCCTGCCGCCGCCGCGGAGCGTGTGGCGAGCGATCGCCGCGACCGCGCGCGTGAGTCCATCGAGACCGACCCCAATATCGCGGCACTCAAAGCGACCTTTGATGCCGAAGTCATTAGCGAATCCATTCGTCCACGCGATCAGGAGTAATTCATGAAAGGCGGACTCGGCAACATGATGAAGCAGGCCCAGCGCATGCAGGAGGAAATGCAGAAAGCGCAGTCGGAGCTTGCCGAAATGGAAATCACCGGCCAGGCCGGTGGCGGTATGGTCAGCGTCGTCATGACGGGCCGTCATGAGGTGCGGCGCGTTTCCATCGACGAAAGCGTCTATGACGATCGCGAGATGGTCGAGGATCTGGTCGCCGCCGCCTTCAACGACGCGGCGCAGAAACTCGACCAGGAGACCCAGTCACGCATGGGTGGGCTGACCGAGGGGCTGAACCTGCCGCCGGGCATGAAGATGCCGTTCTAGGCCGGAGCAGCGCATGGCCTATTCCCCGGCGGTCCAAGAGCTCATGGAGGCACTTCGCTGCCTGCCGGGCGTCGGACCCAAGTCGGCACAGCGGATGACGTTCTCGTTGCTGCAGCATGACCGCAGTGCGGCCGGGCGCCTGGCACGGGCGCTGCAGACGGCGGCCGATTCGGTGGGCGAATGCCGGCTGTGCCGCAATCTGACGGAAGCCGATCTCTGCCCGCTGTGTGCCAGCGGACGCCGCGACCCGGGCCTGCTCTGCGTGGTCGAGAACCCCTCCGATGTGCAGGCGCTCGAGGATGCCACCGACTATGGGGGGCTGTACTTCGTCCTCAAGGGCCGGCTGTCGCCGCTGGATGGCATCGGCCCCGGCGAGCTGGGCCTTGAAAGCCTCGAAGCCCGTCTCGCCGCTGGCGAGGTGGGTGAGATCATTCTCGCGGTCAGTCCGACGGTCGAGGGCGAAGCCACGGCCCAATACATTGCCGGCATGGCGGCGGATGCCGGCGTGGACATCGCCCGGATTGCCCACGGTGTTCCCCTAGGCGGCGACCTCGATTATGTCGACGCCGGTACCCTGTCCCACGCCTTTGCCGGCCGCGCCCGATATCGTTGAGTTTTATTGACCCATGGGGTCAGAAATTCAGTAGCAACGGTTGACCCTCCCTCCCAAACTCCTCAACCTCTGGTCCGCTTTGGCGCGATTTCGTGCAGGATGCAAGGAGAAAGTGCATGTTCAAGAAAATCCTGGTCCCGGTGGACCTGGCGCACATCGAGGCGATCCAGCGTGCGCTGTCCACCAGCGCGGACCTTGCCCGCCACTACGGGGCGGAGGTCTGTTACATGGCGGTCACCACCTCCACGCCGGGGACGGTGGCCCGGACCCCCGAAGAGTACGAGTACAAGCTCGAAGCCTTTGCGAGCGGTCAGGAGGCGGTGCACGGGCAGAAAACCTCGTCGCGCTGCATCAACTCCCCCGACCCTACGGCCGATCTGGACGGGTTGATTCTCAAGTCCATTGAAGCGGTCGGCGCGGACCTGGTGGTCATGGCCACCCACCTGCCGAGGCACCTGGATGCCGTCATGCCATCCCACGGTGACCGAATCGCATCCCACACCGATGTGTCCGTCTTTCTGGTGCGCCCGGCCTGAGCCGATGTGCGCCCTCGACACCCATCAAGGAGAGAATCGTGAGTGACGAAAACCTCGATGAGCAGAAATCCACCGGCGTCCCGGCACCGGAAGGGCCTTCAGGCCTGATCGATACCGACTATGTCATCGGCCAGGACAACATCGCCGGCAACCGCTTCGGCCTCGAAGTCGATCTGCACGGCAAGGTCTTCACCTTCTCGGGACTGATCATCCTCGCCTTTGTCATCATTACGCTGGCGTTGCAGAACGAAGTGGGCCCGGTCTTTGAAACGACCCGCGTCTGGCTGACCCAGAACCTCGCCTGGTTCTTTCTTGGTGGCGCGAATATCTTTGTCCTGGTCGCCCTGGGGCTGATCTTTACGCCGCTGGCCAACGTCCGGCTGGGCGGTGCCCACGCGACACCCGATTTCAGCTATGCGGGCTGGTTCGCGATGCTGTTCGCCGCCGGCATGGGCATCGGGCTGATGTACTTCGGCGTCTCCGAGCCGCTCTCGCACTTCGGCACCTCCATGGGGGGCACCAGCATGGAAGGCGGCGTCCGCACCGACTGGGCCCCCCTGGGCGCGGCGGCTGGCGATCAGAACGCCGCCATTTCGCTGGGTATGGCGGCAACGATTTTCCACTGGGGGCTGCACCCCTGGGGTATCTACGCCGTGGTGGCGCTGGCGCTGGCACTGTTCTCGTTCAATAAGGGCCTGCCGCTGACCATGCGCTCGGTGTTCTACCCGATCCTTGGCGAGCGCGTCTGGGGCTGGCCGGGGCACGTGATCGACGTGATCGCCGTGTTCGCGACCCTGTTCGGACTGGCGACATCGCTGGGGCTGGGTGCCCAGCAGGCGACCGTCGGTCTGGGTTACCTGTTTGGCATTCCCTCCGGTGATACCACGATGGTGCTGCTGATCATCGGTATCACCATCATCGCCCTTGCCTCGGTGACGCTGGGCGTCGACAAGGGGGTGCAGCGGCTCTCGCAGCTCAACATGGGGCTTGCCGGCCTGCTGCTGCTGTTCGTGATCGTGGCGGGACCGACGCTGGCGATCGCCACCGGCTTTTTCGAGTATCTGTTCTCGTATGCCAAGAACGTCATCCCGCTTTCCAACCCCATTGGCCGCGAGGACACGAACTTCTCCCAGGGGTGGACGTCGTTCTACTGGGCCTGGTGGATTTCCTGGTCGCCGTTCGTCGGCATGTTCATCGCCCGGGTCAGCCGCGGCCGCACGGTGCGCGAATTCCTGATCGCGGTGCTGGTCATTCCCACGCTGATCTCGGTGCTATGGATGACGGCACTGGGTGGTACCGCCATTGACCAGGTGGTCAACAAGGGGCTGGAGAGCGTCTCCGAGGCGAGTGGCGATCTGCAGCTCTTTGAGATGCTCTCGAATCTGCCGCTAGGGCTAATCACCTCGAGCCTCGCCATCTTTCTGGTGATCGTCTTCTTCGTGACCTCGTCCGACTCGGGCTCGCTGGTCATTGACGCGATCACCGCCGGCGGCAAGGTCGACTCGCCCAAGCCACAGCGCATGTTCTGGGCGATCATCGAGGGCGCGATCGCCATCGCCCTGCTACTGGGTGGCGGGCTTTCAGCACTGCAGGCCATGGCCCTGTCGGCGGGCTTTCCGCTGACACTAGTGCTGCTGGTGGCCTGCTACTCCATCATCAGGGGACTGATGTCGGAGCCCCGCGCCGCCTAGACCCAGAGCTGGCCCACCGGGGTCGAGCGGCTGTAGTGGTGCTGGATCTGCGCCTGCAGCAGCTCGGCCGTCCCGATCGCATCCAGCACGGCCTGGTGCCCCTCGTAGGGGGGCAGGCCGTAACGGATGCGACTGTCATTGAGGCGGATTGATGCCGGCGACCGGCGCAGGAGCCGGCGCAGGCGAAGCCGCCAGCGACGTCGATGGCGTTTGGCCTCGATCTCCATGGTGTCGATGAGCGGAAACCGGAAGACGCTGCCGGTGCGCTCGCGCACGGCCCGATCCAGAAAGCGCCGCTCCACCGGATGGTAGTGCACCACCGGCAGGCGACCCTGCAGCTCGGCGAGGATCTCTGGCAGCACATCCGCCAGGTCCGGTGCCTGCTCCACCTCCGAGTGGGTGATGTGGTGATGGGCGACGGATTCGCCAGAAAAGCCCCGGGGCGGTCGCAGAATCCAGTGGCGGCGGCGGGCGACGGCGATGGCGTTCAGGGTAAACGGCACGACGCCGACGCTGAGGATGCCGTGCTGGCGCGGATCAAGGCCGCTGGTCTCGAGATCAATGGCGACCAGGGGCGTATCACCGATGGCGGCCTCCGGGTTGTCCGGGAACGCCGCATAGAAGTCGCGCAACGCCGGGGTATCGGCGCGCCGAGCCATCTCCTGCAGCCAGTCATGCCAGCGCGCGTGCGGGTCGGCTTTCAGCCGCACGCCTAGCGGCCACGCTTCTGCAGGCCGCCGGACGGCATCGGGTAGCGGAAACGCAGAAACTTCTGCGCGTCACTCAGGGCACGGAAGGCTTCCTTGATCTCGGCGCGCTGCTTGGCGGGCACGTTGCGGGGTTCGATGTTGTTATCCGGCTCACGCTCCTGCTCGATGTCGAGTACCTGATCGCGCAGGCGCGCGAGGCTCAGCACCTCGAGGGAGTAGCTCAGGCGATCGGCCACGCCGGGACCCAGCAGCGAGGTGGTCTTGATATCGGCAAGCCGCTCGAACGAGTTCTGTGCCTGCGACCCGCAGGCAAGGGCGTGAATGCGGATGAGATCGGTGAGCGGCGCGGTTCCGCGTCGCTTGACGTTGATCGAGTCGTTCTGTTGGCCGTCCTTTTCGGTCACGAATTCGCGGAAAAAACCGATCGGCGGCGTGCGGTTGAGGGCGTTGCGTGACATGGCCGCCAGAAAGGCGGGGCTGTCACCGGCCTCGGTGGCGATCAGTGTCTGCAGGGTCTCGATCAGGCGTTCCTCGCCGTAGAGGTTATCGAGGTCAAAAAAGATATTGCTGTGTAGCAGCCGCTCGGCATTGGGGGCCTGTATCCAGCTGCGGAAATAGCGCTGCCAGACCCATAGCGGCTGGCGCCAGCGCGGGTTGGTGGCCATGATGCCGCCCTTGCAGTAGGCATAGCCACAGGCATCCAATCCGTCGCTCACCCGCTGGGCGAGGGCGGCAAAGTAGTCATCGTGCTGCTGGGGATCAAAGCGGTCATCCAATACCAGCGCATTGTCCTGATCGGTCACCAGGGTCTGCTCATTGCGGGCCATTGAGCCCATACCCATGAAGGCGTACGGGACCGGTGGCGGTCCGAGCTCGGCTTCGGCCAGCTCCAGGAGGCGGCGGACGAAACTCCGGCCGATGGATGACAGGGCCGTGCCCACGGTGCGTGAGTCGGCGCCCACGCGAATCAGGCGAACCGCTGCATTGCGGACCTCGGGCAATAATCGGGCAAGTCCCTCGGGATGGCGCTGACTGAAGATGCTCTCAATCAGATAGAGGCTGCTCTGCGTTTCATAACGCACGACGTCCTCGAGCCGGATCACACCAATCGGGCGGCGCCGATGCATCACCGCCAGGTGATGGACGTTATGCCGAAGCATGGCGAGCATGGCCTCCTGCATGGTTTCGTCCGACTGCACCGCCACGAGCTGCTCATTGACGATTTCACCGACCGGAGTGTCCACCGGGCGGCCTTCGGCGACGAGGCGGGCGCGGAAATCGGCATCGGTGAGAATGCCCTTGACCTGCCAGAGCGCCCCGTCGGCATCCGCGTAGGTATAGCGCGGGTCATCGCCCTGGGGTTCGACCACCAGCAGCGCCGCCGATGGCTCATCGGCCAGCTGGCGGGCCACGTCGCGGGCGCTTGCGTCGCTCTCGGCGATCAGCGGCTGGCGTGTGACCAGCTTGCGGATCCGCGTGGCCATCCGGTCATTGTTCCGGGTCTGGCTATCAACGCTGGTCCCGGTCCGCGGCCGGCCCAGTTCGATGAAGTCGGCAAAATCGCCGTCGGTTTCGTAGAGCGCATCAAAACGATCGGCATCGATGGCATAGATCAGCGTGTCTTCGATGGCGATTGCGGGGTACTGGGCGCGTCGGCCCCGCAGCAGGCCGTAGTGGCCGAACAGACTGCCTTCGCCGAGGCGATCGAACAGGTCGCCGCTGCGCCGGTAGACTTCAACCGCGCCGCTGCGGACATAAAAAAGCGCGGCGATGGGTTGGCCCGAGGCCAGGATCTGCGAGCCCGCCCGGTAGTAACTGATCTCGACATGACTGGCGATGTCGTCGAGCTGATCATCGGTCAGGCCGTCAAATGGCGGGTGTTCGCCCAGGTGACGGCGAATGTCGAGCAGTTCCGGATCCATGCCAATGCCTCCCGATCAGTCTCCGGTCGACTCGAGAACCGGCTCGAGCAGCCGCTCGATGGCCTCGCGCTGTTCGGGCGTGCGTGCCTCGATGGCCTGTTGCACCACCGCCGGGGTGAGGTGCGGGGCGAATGTCTCGATGAACGCGAACATGTAGGCGCGCATGTAGGCACTGCGCCGAAAGCCGATCCGCGTGGTGCTTGCCTCGAACAGGTGACTCGCGTCCAGCGCGACCAGGCCTTCATCGCGCTGCGGGTCGAATGCCATGCTGGCCATGATGCCAACCCCGAGGCCGAGTTGGACATAGGTCTTGATCACTTCCGAGTCGGTGGCGGTGAAGACCACCTCCGGCGTGAGGCCGCGGGCGGAGAAGGCTGCATCCAGTCTTGATCGACCGGTAAACCCGAAGACGTAGGTGACGATGGGATGCTCGGCGATGGCCTCGAGGGTCAGGGGCTCGCAGGCGCAGAGCGGATGGCCCTGCGGCACGACGATGCTGCGGTTCCAGCGATAGCAGGGCAGCATCACCAGATCCTCGTAGAGTTCGAGCGCCTCCGTGGCGATGGCGAAGTCGACCTCGCCGGCGGTGGCCATCTCGGCGATCTGCGTGGGTGTGCCCTGATGGAAGTGCAGGCTGACGGCGGGGTAGTGGGCGCGGAAGGCCTGCACTGCCGGGGGCAGCGCGTGACGGGCCTGGGTATGGGTGGTCGCGATGCTGAGGCTGCCACTCTGGTCGTCGGCAAACTCCGCAGCAATGGACTGAATGCCACGGGTCTCCGCCAGTGTGCGCTCCGCGGCGGCCAGAATCTGATGGCCGGGGCGGGTGAGGCCGGTGAAGTGCTTACCGCTACGCTCGAAGATCGGAACGCCGAGTTCCTCCTCGAGCATGCGGATCTGTTTGCTGACCCCGGGCTGCGAGGTGTAGAGCGCATCCGCTGCGGCGGAGACATTCAGGCCGCGGCGCACGACTTCGACGATATAGCGGAGCTGGGTGAGTTTCATGGGCGATAGTCACCAAAGGTATGACGGATGCCCATGATAGACCAAATGGCAATAAAAAACCCCGCCCGATCAGACATCGGACGGGGTCGGGTCAGGCCCGCAGGCCCCGATCAGCGCTCGCCGGCAAACGCCGCGAGCAGCTGCAGCAGACTCAGGAACAGGTTGTAGATCGTCACGTACAGCGTGATCGTCGCCATGATGTAGTTGGTCTCGCCGCCGTTGATGATCTCACTGGTCTGGTAGAGGATCAGGGCGCTCATCAGCACCACGAACGCCGCACTGACCGCCAGCGACAGGGCCGGGATCGAGAACAGCACCGCGACGATGGAGCCGGCGAAGGCCACCAGCACACCCGCGAAGATGAATCCGCGCATGAAGCTGAAATCGCGCTGCGTGGTGAGTGCGTAGGCCGAGAGCCCCAGAAAGATCATGCCGGTGCCGCCCAGCGCCATCATCACCAGCTCGGCGCCGTTGCTGAACGCGCCAATGTACATGCTGACGATCGGGCCCAGCGTGAACCCCATGAAGCCGGTCAGCGCGAAAACGCTCGCCAGCCCCCAGACGCTGTTACGCAGCCAGGTGGTCAGGAACAGGAGACCGAAATAGCCACCCAGCACCATCAGCCAGTGCATGGGCGGTGCGTTGGTCGCCATCGCGGTTCCCGCCATGGCGGCGCTGAACAGTAGTGTCAGCGCGAGCAGCGCATAAGTATTGCGCAGCACCTTGTTGGTGGCGAGCACCGACTGGCCGGTGGAGCGGCCGCCGGCGATCGAGGTGCGAAAATCCTGAGCCATCGTTGCTTACCTCCGTTGGATCAATGATGCAACTGCCTTCAATATGTCATTGGATGGTGGCAATGTCACGCAAGTTCAATGCGCTCGTGGAGGCGGATGAGCGGCCACCCGCCGCCTTGCAGCCCATGGCTAAAAACCGTAACGTCCGCGAGCCTGAATCTAGGAGGGATCAACCCTGGTGAATATAGTCTGTCTCGACCTCGAGGGTGTGCTGGTCCCGGAGATATGGATCGACTTTGCGGCGCTGACCGGCATCGACGCCCTCAAGGCGACCACGCGCGACATCGCCGATTACGATGAGCTCATGCGCATGCGCCTGGACACCTTGGCCGCCCACGAGCTGGGCCTGCCCGACATCCAGGCGGTCATCGACCGGATGGAGCCGCTCCCTGGCGCCCGGGCGTTTCTCGACGACCTGCGGTCGCGCTACCAGGTGATCATCCTCTCGGACACCTTCTATGAGTTCGCCCGGCCGCTCATGCGCCAGCTGAACTGGCCGACGCTGTTCTGTCATCAGCTCGAGACCGGCGCCAATGGAGACATCACCGGCTATCGGCTGAGGATGCGCGACCACAAGCGTGCGGCCGTCGAGGCCCTGCGCGGGCTGAACTTTGCGGTGGTCGCAGCGGGTGATTCGTTCAACGACACCAGCATGCTCGCGGCTGCCGGGCAGGGTATTTTCTTCTCGGCCCCCGCGAACGTCACCGCGGCGTTCCCGCAGTTCCCCGTGACGGACAGCTATCCGGCCCTGACCGCCGCCATCGATGCGGGTTTTGCCGCGCAATGACTGATCGCTCGGTCCGGGTCGCCATTCTCGCGGATACCCACGGGTTCCTCGATCAGCGCATTGCCGATGAGGTCCGTCGCTGCGACATTGCCCTGCATGCCGGTGACGTCGGTGGCGCGGATGTGCTTTTCGCCATGCAGCCCGAACAGGAAGCCGTGGCGATCCGCGGTAATAATGACGATGCGGCGCACTGGCCCGCGTCCGAGCAGGACATGCTGGCCAGGCTGCCGGAAAACGCCACGGTGGATCTGCCCGGCGGGCGAATCAAGCTCGTCCATGGCGATGACGGCGGCACGATTGACCAGCGCCATCGCCGCTACCGGCAGCAATTTGCCGACTGCCGTGCGGTGGTCTACGGCCACAGTCACCGCCAGTGCGTCGATCAGAGTGCCGCGCCCTGGGTGCTGAACCCCGGCGCCGCGGGCCGGACGCGGACCTATGGCGGACCGGGCTGCCTGGTCCTGCAGTGTGACGATGCGCACTGGGATCTTGAGGCCCTGCAGTTTGAGCCGCGCACGGCGCCCCGGACCCGACGCCGCTCGGGCCGCGACGGATCGGAGTCCAACGACGGCCGGAATGGCTGAACACTCCAACGCCCACCCGACGCGTAGCGCTGCGAAGGCCCGGGCCGCCCGGGAGGCGATCACGCTGCGCCCGGATTATGCCCTGGATCTGCCCGTCCTCGAGCATGCCGAGGTCATCAAGGCGGCGGTGCGTGATCATCCCGTGGTCGTGGTCTGCGGCGAGACCGGATCGGGCAAGAGCACGCAGCTGCCCAAGCTCATGCTCGATCTCGGTCGCGGTATCGACGGGATGATCGCGCATACCCAGCCACGGCGCATTGCCGCCCGCAGCCTCGCCAGCCGTGTGGCTGAAGAGTGTGGGACGAGAGTGGGCAGCGGGGTCGGCTACCGGGTGCGTTTCAGTGACCAGACCGGGCCGGAGACGCGCATCAAGCTGCTCACCGACGGCATGCTGCTCGCCGAAACTCAGGCCGACGATCGGCTTGACGGTTACGACACGGTCATCATCGACGAGGCCCATGAGCGCAGCCTGAACATCGACTTCCTGCTCGGTTACCTCAAGCGCCTCCTGCCCCGACGGCCCGATCTGCGCGTGATCATCACCTCGGCGACCATCGATCCGGCCCGGTTCTCGCAACACTTCGACGATGCCCCCGTGATCGAGGTCTCGGGACGCACCTACCCGGTGGAGGTCCGCTACCGACCGCTGGTCGAACAGTCGGAGGATGAGCGCGAACGCAGCCTGCGCCAAGGCGTTGTCGAGGCCGTGGATGAGCTCGCGGGCCTCGGCCGCGGCGACGTTCTGGTGTTCCTGCCCGGCGAGCGCGAGATCCGTCAGTGCGCTGAGGCGCTGCGCAAGCATCACCCGCCCCATACCGAGGTGCTGCCCCTGTTCGGGCGCCTCTCCACCGCCGAACAGCAGCGCGTGTTCGCACCGCACCGTGGCCGGCGGATCGTCCTGTCCACCAACGTCGCCGAAACCTCGCTGACCGTCCCGGGAATCCGCTATGTGGTGGACAGCGGGCTTGCGCGGATCAGCCGCTACAGCTATCGCACCAAGGTCCAGCGCCTGCCGGTCGAGCCGGTCGCACAGTCCAGCGCCGACCAGCGCGCCGGGCGCTGTGGACGTGAGGGGCCGGGCGTGTGCATACGCCTCTACGACGCGGCCGACTTTGAGGCGCGGCCGCGGTTTACCGATCCCGAAATCCTGCGCACCAACCTGGCCTCGGTCATCCTGCAGATGAAGCATCTGCGGCTGGGCGCCATCGAGCGGTTTCCCTTCATCGAGCCGCCGGATCCGCGCTACGTCAAGGACGGGCTCAAGCTGCTCGATGAACTGGGCGCGCTCAACCGCCGCCAGAATCTCTCGCGGCTGGGTCGTCAGCTGGCCCGCCTGCCGGTGGATCCGCGCATCGCGCGCATCCTGCTGGCGGGCGACCGCGAGGGTGCGCTGGATGAGCTGCTGGTGATCGCCGCCGCGCTGTCGGTACAGGATCCCCGTGAGCGGCCCATGGATCGACGCGAGGCGGCCGATGCCGCGCAGTCCGCCTGGCAGGACAAGCGCTCGGATTTTGGCGGACAGCTGCGCCTCTGGGCCGCCTATCGGGAGCAGGCCCACCATCTGAGTCGGCGCAAACTCCAGGCCTGGTGCCATGAGCATTTCCTGTCTCATGTGCGGATGCGTGAGTGGGCGGATACCCACGCCCAGCTGCGCCGCCTCGTGCGGGATATGGGGCTCACCGAAAATACCGCGCCGGCACGACCGGTGGCGATCCATCGGGCCCTGCTCAGCGGCTTTCTCTCCAACATCGCCCGGCGCGAGGACGGCGGTGAGTATGTCGGGCCGCGTGGGCTCAAGCTCGCCATTCATCCGAGCTCGGCGGTGGCGCGCCAGCGGCCGCGCTGGATCATGGCCGCGGAGCTTGTCGAAACCAGCCGGGTGTTCGCCCGGGTGGCGGCCGATGTGCGGCCGGAGTGGATCGAACCGCTGGCCGGGCATCTGCTCAAGCGCCGCCATCGCGATCCGTGGTGGGAGGCCGGCAGGGGCAAGGTGTTCGGGCGTGAGGATGCCACCCTCTACGGTCTGCCCATCGTCACCGGGCGCAAGATCGACTATGCGCGCGTGGCCCCGGCGGAGGCCCGGCAGGTGTTCATCCGTGAGGGTCTGCTGGGCGAGCCACCACCGGATCCGCCGGCCTTTCTGCGGGCCAACCAGGACCTGATCGCCGAGGTCGAGACCCTCGAAGCAAAGACCCGGCGCCGTGATGTGCTGGTGGATCACGAGGCACTTGCGGCCTTCTATGACGCGGCCCTGCCGGCCGCGGTGGTGGATGGCCCGAGTCTTGATCGCTGGCTGCGCGACGGCGGCGACGACCGTGCGCTGCGGCTGGATCGCGATCAGTTGATGGCCCGGGGCGTGACCGAGGGGGCGGCCGACTACCCCGACACATTCGATGTCAATGGCGTGCGCCTGCCACTGCGATACGCCTTTACGCCCGGTAGCGAGGTCGATGGCGTCACGGTCTGCATTCCGGTGGCGGCCCTCAACGCGCTCTCGCCGGAGCCCTTCGAGTGGCTGGTGCCCGGCCTGCTCGAGGAAAAGGTGGTCACCCTGATCCGGGCACTGCCCAAGGCGCTGCGACGGCATTTTGTGCCCGTGCCGGATTTTGCCCGTGCGGTTCTCGAGTCACTGCCCTCCCGAGAGGGATCATTGGAGGCGGCGGTGCGCGCCGAGCTGCGGCGCATGACCGGGATTGATATCCCTGGTGGCCTGTGGGATGAACTGGTCCTGCCCGGACATCTGCAGATGCGCTTCGAGGTGCTCGATGAGGCCGGTGCGCTGCTCGACAGCGGTCGTGATCTGCCCGCGCTGCAGCGGTCCTGCGCCGATCATGCGGCGCGCGACTTCCGGGCGCCGGCCGACAGCAGCTTCGAGCGCACCGGGATCACCGACTGGGACATCGGCACGTTGCCGGAGCGGGTGCCTTTCGTGCAGGGCGGGATCGAGCTGCAGGGCTATCCGGCCCTGTGTGCCGAACAGGGCGCGGTGGCCCTGCGCCTGCTTGACGGCCCCGAGCGCGCCGCCATTGCCCATCGCGAGGGCGTTCGCAGTCTCCTGATGAAGCGCTTCGCCCAGCAGGCGCGCCACCTGCGCCGGGGGCTCGAGGGGCTCGATCGCATGGCCATCGACTACCGCGATGTGGGGGACGCCGATGAGTTCAAACGCGGCTTTGTGGCCGCGGTATTCGATCAGGTTTTTCTCGCCGGGACCGTTCCGCGGGACCGGGCCAGCTGGCTCGAAATCTGCGAGCAGGGCCGCACCGCAATCATCCCCCACGGTGAGCAGCTCCGGGATCGGGTCTCTGATATCCTGTCGCGACAAAAGCGGGTGCGCCGGGCACTCAAGGGCAATATCCCGCTGGGCATGATGGACAGCTACCAGGATCTCCGCCAGCAGCTGGACGGGCTGGTGTACCCCGGGTTTCTGCTGGACACCGACCCGGAGCGGCTCGCCGATCTGCCGCGCTATCTGGCGGGAATGGCCCGTCGGCTCGAGCGCCTGCAGCAGGATCCGAACCGTGACGCGGCCGGCCTGGCGGCGATCCAGCCGCATCAGCGCCGGCTCGACGAGGCGCTGGCGCGTCATGCCCGACGGGCCATCCGTGACCCGGCCCTGGCGCAGGTCCGGTGGCTGGTGGAGGAGTACCGCATCTCGCTGTTTGCCCAGGATCTGGGCACGCGCGAGCGGGTATCGGAAAAACGCCTGGCCCGCGCCTGGGAAGCCGTGCGCTGAGCCGCCAGGCCAATCGACAGTCAACAAGAGGAACACCGTGCTCGACAGTAATCAGCTTGCCACCCAGCTTGACGATCTCAAGGGACGCTCCGAGTCCCTGAGGGGGTATCTTTGACCTCGCTGAAAAGGAGGAACGCTTCGAAGAAGTCACCCGCGAGCTCGAGCAGCCCGATGTCTGGAATGACCCCGAGCGCGCCCAGAACCTGAATCGCGAGCGCGCGGCGCTGGACACGGTCGTCGCTCAGATGCGCGGCCTGCTGACCGGGCTGGATGAGGCGGGCGAACTGCTCGAGATGGCCCGGGAGGAGGATGACGCCGACACCCTGGAGTCGGTGGCGGCGGACCTCGCCGCCCACGAGCGCGTTGTCCAGTCGCTGGAGTTCCGGCGCATGTTCGCCGGCGAGATGGACCCCACCAACGCCTTTGTCGACATCCAGGCCGGCTCCGGCGGTACCGAGGCCCAGGACTGGGCCGACATGCTTCTGCGCATGTACCTACGCTGGATCGAGCACAAGGGTTTCAAGGCCGATCTGATCGAGGTTTCCGAAGGCGACCAGGCCGGCATCAAGAGTGCCACCATCCGGGTCGAGGGGGAGTACGCGTTTGGCTGGCTGCGCACCGAGACCGGTGTTCATCGACTGGTGCGCAAATCACCCTTCGACTCCGGCAACCGTCGCCACACATCATTCGCCTCGGTCTTCGTCAGCCCCGAGCTGGACGAGGACGTGGACGTCGAGATCGACCCGTCGGATCTGCGCATCGATGTCTATCGCGCCAGCGGTGCGGGCGGGCAGCACGTCAACCGGACCGAGTCGGCGGTGCGCATCACCCACCAGCCCACCGGCATCGTGGTGCAGTGCCAGAATGACCGCTCGCAGCACAAGAACCGGGCGACCGCCATGAATCAGCTGCGGGCCAAGCTCTACGAGCGCGAGATGGAGGCCAAGCGCGAACAGGCGGCGGCGGTGGAGGATTCGAAGTCGGATATCGGCTGGGGTAGCCAGATCCGCTCCTACGTGCTGGATCAGAGCCGCATCAAGGACCTGCGCACCGGCGTCGAGGTGGGCAACACCCAGGCCGTGCTCGACGGCGGTCTGGATTCATTCATAGAGGCGAGTCTCAAGGCCGGCCTGTAGGCGGGCGACACGCCGGACGACTTTTGGAACAGGAACAGCATGGCTGAAGAGCAGGATGAACACCGCCTGATCGCCGAGCGGCGGCGCAAGCTCGATGAGTGGCGCGCCGAAGGGGCCGCCTTCCCCAATGATTTCCGGCGTGACGCGCTGGCCGCCGATCTGCAGTCGCGCTATGCCGATCACGACGCCGAGCAGCTGGCGGCTACCCCGGTACGGGTACGCATCGGCGGGCGACTGATCCGCAAACGCGTCATGGGCAAGGCGAGCTTTGCAACGCTCCGCGACATGTCCGGCGACATTCAGCTGTTCGTACGCCGCGATGATCTGGCCGAGGGCCTGTATGCGGCATTCAAAGGCTGGGATGCCGGCGACATCATCGGCGTATCGGGCACGCTGATGCGCACCCGGACCGGCGAGCTCTCGGTGCATTGCGACCGGTTGGCGCTGCTGACCAAATCGCTGCGCCCGCTGCCCGATAAATACCATGGTCTGGGGGATACCGAGGCGCGCTACCGGCAACGCTATCTCGACCTGATGACCAACCCCGATTCGCAGCGGATCTTCACCGTGCGCAGTCGCATCATCCGCAGTATTCGCGAGGCCTTCCACGAGCGCGGTTTTCTCGAAGTCGAGACACCGATGATGCAGCCGATTCCGGGGGGCGCGGCCGCCCGGCCGTTCGTCACGCATCACAATGCCCTCGATGTCGATCTGTTTTTGCGCGTCGCCCCCGAGCTCTACCTCAAGCGGCTGGTGGTGGGCGGCATCGAGCGGGTGTTCGAGATCAACCGCAACTTCCGCAATGAAGGGGTCTCGACGCGGCATAACCCCGAATTCACGATGCTCGAATTCTACGAGGCGTACGCCGATTACCGGGACGCCATGGACTTTACCGAGTCGCTGCTGCGCCGGCTGGCCCGGGATGCCGTGGGCACCGAGCAGCTCGTCTGGCAGGGCGAGTCGATTGATCTGGCCCCCGCGTTCCGCCGGCTGAGCGTCCGCGACGCGGTCGTCGAGCACAACCCCCAGCTCGGTGCCGGGGTGGACGATCCGCAGGCCCTCGCCGGTTATGCCGAGTCACTGGGCATCGAGGTCGGCCCGCACTGGGGCAACGGCAAGGTCCTGCTGGAGGTCTTCGAGAAGACCGCGGAGGCCGCGCTCATCCAGCCCACCTTTGTCACCGACTATCCGGTGGAGGTCTCGCCGCTGGCCCGGCCACGGGATGACAACCCGGCGGTGACCGAGCGCTTCGAGCTCATCGTGGCGGGTCGGGAGATCGCCAACGGCTTCTCGGAGCTCAACGATGCCGAGGATCAGGCACGCCGCTTCCGC
The DNA here is from genome assembly GCF_009805925.1 of Spiribacter sp. SSL99. NCBI lineage: Bacteria > Pseudomonadati > Pseudomonadota > Gammaproteobacteria > Chromatiales > Ectothiorhodospiraceae > Spiribacter > Spiribacter sp. SSL99. The sequence goes on from NZ_MAOM01000017.1 coordinate 44,327, forward strand.
CGCCAGGCCGAGGAGAAGGCCGCCGGTGACGACGAGGCGATGCACTATGATGCCGACTACATCCGCGCGCTCGAGTACGGCATGCCGCCGGCCGTGGGCGAGGGGATCGGCATCGACCGGCTGGTGATGCTGCTTACTGACAGCGCCTCGATCCGGGATGTGCTGCTGTTCCCGGCCATGCGCCCCCGCGACTAGTCGCCTGCCGCGCGCCGGCCGGGCAGGCGCTCGCCGATCGAGGCATGCAACGACAGCAACACCGGGATGACGAACAGCACCAGCAGGGTGGAATAGCCCAGCCCGAAGGCGATGGAGGTGGCCATCGGGATCAGGAACTGCGCCTGCAGCGATGTCTCGAACAGCAGCGGCGTCAGGCCGCCGATCGTGGTCAGCGAGGTCAGCATCACGGCCCGCAGGCGCCGCACCGCCGCCTCCTCAAGGGCGGCGTCCACGCTCAGTCCGGCGGCCAGCTGATCGCGGTAGAACGCCACCAGGATGATCGCGTTATTGACCACGATGCCCGAGAGGCCGAACAGACCGAACAGCGAGAGCACGGTGAGTTCGATGTTCATCAGCCAGTGGCCGACGATGGCCCCGACCAGTCCCAGCGGGATGACGCCCATGACGATCAGGGGCAGGGTCCAGGCCGAGAACACCCAGACCAGGACAACGGACATCAGGGCGAGGCCCAGATACAGGCCGAACTGCATGTCATCCAGGGTGTTGCGCTGATCCGCCTGGCGCCCCTCGAAGCTGTAATCGATGCCGTAGCGCTCGGCCAGCCGGGACAGCGCGCCGTCCTGCAGTGAGCCGATGATGCGATCGGCATTGGCCACCTGATTGTCCAGGGATGCCTGGATCTGCACCGCGCGCTCGCCATCGGCATGGCGGATCGCCTCGAAGCCGCGCTGCGAGCCGCGGTTGATCACCTGATTGACCGGCACGAACTCGCCGGCCGGCGTGCGGATGGTCAGTTCGTCGAGGGCCCCGATGCGTCGCTGCTCATCGCGGGGTAGCAATACCCGCACCTCCACTTCGTCGGGGCCGGACTGATAGATCTGGCTCAGCGCGCCATCGAACGCGGCTCGCAGCTGCGAGCCCACGGCCTGCGTAGAAAGGCCCAGCGCACGGCCCTGTTCATTGACCGAGAAGGTGATCTGCTGACGTCCGTAGGGCAGGTCATCACTGACGTCCACCACACCGGGGATGCCCCTGAGGGTCTCGGACAGCGACACGGCCGAGTTTTTCAGCGCATCGGTACCCGCCCCGGTCAGGCGGACGGTCAGATCGGCACCCGGTGGACCGCCCTGGCGCGAGGTGATGGAAAAGTTTTCCATGCCCGGCGGCACCTGCGTGTTGGCTTTCCAGTCGCCGATAAAGGTGCTGTTACGCGTCGTGCGCGCGTCGGGGGGCGTGAGCTCCACCAGCATTGAGCCCAGGGCATCGCCCTGCGTGGCGCCGGTCCCGCCGACGGTACCGCCGGCCCGGGTGATGGCCGTCTGCACCAGATTCTCACCCGACTCCGCCTGTGTCTGGGCCAGACTGCGCTCGAGCTCGTCGAGGAATGCCTCCATCTCCTGGCGGTCCGTGCCGGCGACAAAGGTCGCGTTGGCGTAGACGATCTGGGACTCGGGCGTCGGGAAAAACGTAAAGCCCAGCCGTCCGCTGGCGAGCAGGCCAGCGGCCAGAACGACGCTGGCGGCGGCGATTGACAGGGTCACCGCCCGGTGGCTGACGGCCAGACGGACGGCCCGCCGGAACCCGTTTTCACGGAATCCCTCGAAGCCACGCTCGAACCGCGCCCGCCAGCGGCCGGGACCGCGCTGCGGCGATGGCGTGGGGGCGGTCGGTGTCTGAGGGCGACTGCGCCCGGTGAACGCACCCCGCAGATGACCCGGCAGGACCAGAAAGCTCTCCACCAGCGACGCGGCGATGACGCAGATCATCACGATGGGGATGTCCCGCAGGATCTGGCCGATGGTCCCGCCGACCACCAGCAGCGGCATGAACGCCGCGACCGTGGTCAGCGAGGAGGCCATCACGGGCCAGAACATGCGCCGGGCGGCGCCCTGCGAGGCCAGGAGTGCGGGTTCGCCGCCGCGGAAATGGGCATCGGCATCCTCACCCACGACAATGGCGTCATCGACGATCACGCCCAGCGCCATGATCAGCGCAAACAGCGAGATCATGTTGATGCTCCCGCCGATCAGCCAGAGGATGGCGAGCGCCGCGAGGAATGCCGAGGGGATGCCCACTGCCACCCAGAATGCAACACGGGCGGGCAGGAACAGGTAGAGCAGGATCAGGACAAGCACAAGGCCGCCCAGCCCGTTGCTGACCAGGAGGTTGATGCGGTCGCGGATCAACTGCCACGACTGGTCGTAGAGGGTCAGCTCGAGGTTGGCGGGCAGACGCGGCCGGGTATCGGCCACCCACTGCTCGAGGGCCTGAGCCGATTCCAGGCTGTCGCCGTGCTGGGCCCGCTGCAGGACGAGTTCGATGGCGGGGGCGCCATCATGGCGCATCAGCACCGAATCCGGCCTCGGCTCCTCGCGGATCGAGGCAATCGAGCCCAGCGTCAGCGAACTGCGCGGGTCACTGACAACCGGCAGTTCATCAAAACCCAGCACGTCGCGGCGCTGCTCGACGGCGCGCAGCTCCCGGCCCCCATCGAGGCTCCCGAACTCGCCGGCCGGGATGTCCGTGGAGCGACTGGCGATGCGATCGGAGAGCTGGGGCAGGCTCAGATCCAGCGACGGGATGCGCTGTGCCGGCACCGCCACCGAGATCTGCTGATCGGGCATGCCGTTGACGCTGATGCGATCGATGCCACGCTGGACGAGTTCGCGCTCAAATTGATCCGCCCATGTGCGCAGCGCCGAGCGGTCGACGTCGCCGTGCACCAGCACCCGTCCCACCGGGTCGAATTCCGGCGCGCGGCTGATCTGGGGGGATTCCGCGTTGGCGGGAAAATTGCGGAAGCTGTCGACCTGCTCGCGTACGTCCGCCAGGGCCAGCACGGTGTCGGTGCCCTCGATGAATTCCAGCGTGATGGTGGCGATGCCCTGGGCCGAGGTCGAGGTCATCTTGCTGACATCAGGGACCGCCCGCAGACGCTCCTCGAGCGGCTCGGTAATGCCGCGCTCGACGTCTTCAGCCGAGGCCCCGCTCCAGACCACTGAAACTGTGATGATATCGATGGAAAAGTTGGGGAAGAACTGCACATTCATCCGTGAAATGGCGAAAAGCCCGCCCAGAATCATGAGGATCATGACCAGATGCGGGGCGACGCGGTGACGGGCGAAGCGCTCGAGCAGACCCGGCGATTCGCTCACGGCGATGCCCCGTCGTCATCGGCGGGCTGCACGCGCAGACCCTCCACCGCGTTGGGGAGCTGAGTGGTGGCGATCCGGTCGCCGGCGGTCAGCGCTCCGCTGCGGATCAGCGCGCGCTCGGTGCCATCAACGCGGGTGGTGCCGAGGTGCTCGACGGCCACCCGCTCAAGGCGGTCATCGCGGACCCGGTAGACCCGGTCGTTGCCGTACAGCGCGCTCTGCGGGACCGCGATGGTGTCAGGCATGGCCGGCATCCGCAGTTCCATGCGAATGACCTCACCGGGGCGCAGCGAGCGATCCGGTGCCTCGAACTGAAACAGCCCGGTGACGCCCCGGGCACTCGCTGAACCGCCAAGCCGCATGAGCCGCAGCGCCACCGTGCCGCCCAGCAGCTGGGCCTCGGCGGTCGGATGCTCGTCGCGGGCCAGCGCCCGCAGCAGCGTTTCCGCCCGTTGATTGGGGATCAGGGCGCGCACCTCGAAACCGTCGCGGGGGAGAAACGTCAGCAGCGCCTGACTGGTGCTGACCCGCTCGCCGGTGGCGACCTCGCGCCCGGTAATAATCCCGGCGCCGGGGGCTTCAACCCGCGAGCGTCGGGCGTCACGACGGGCGCTGCGCACATCCGCCTCGGCGGCCTTGCGGCGGGCCTGCAGCGAGGCAAGCCGGGCGTCGAATGTCGCGACCCGCTCCTCGCGGGTGTTCAGCGCGAGCCGCGCCTGGTTGAGCGCATCGCGGTTGGACTCCACCTCGGACGGCGAGGCGAGTTCATCGCTCTGCAGCGTGAGGGTCCGCTCGAGGGAACGCTGCGCGGTGTCCACCAGTGCCTGCTCGATCTCGAGCGCCTGCTGATCACTCTGGTAAGCGCGGCGGGCCTCCTGGATCTGGGCCTGCAGGTCAGCAAGATTGGCCTCGGCGCGTCGCAGTGGCGGCTCGTAGTCGGCGGGATCCAGCGCGACCAGCAGATCGCCTCGTTCAACCGCGTCGCCATCGGCGACCGGCAGGCGGGCCACCCGCGCCGTCAGCGGCGCATTGATCACGAGTCGATCCGGATTCTCCACCTCGCCGGTGAGTGTCAGCTGGGGCTGGTGCGTGCCCGGCTCGACCACGGCCGTGTCCACTCGCCAGGCCCGCTCGGCCACGTCCGCCCGCGGCGGCGTCGGCCCGGTCTGGGTGAGCCAGATGTAGCCGCCCGCCGCCAGGGCGATGATCAGCAGGGGCAGGATCAGTCGGACAAAGCCCAGCCGAATCCAGTGGCGGGCGCGCGGTTCGGAGGCCATAAGTCAATCGCCTGCGTTCGAATACCGCCGTCAGTGCGGCGGGGTGTAGGGGAGATCCAGGATCTCGAGGGTGCGTGTCGCGACGGACAGTGTCTGTCCGGCCTTTTCGATGCGCAGCACCGCCAGCAGTTCACTGCCACCACCGGCCGCCGCGGCGCTGATGACGACCCCGGCCTCCTGATCATCGGCGTCGAGCACCGCCGTGCCGGGTGCCGGTGGATCGTCGGCGATGGCCGCCCGGTAGAGTCGGCGTTTGAGCTGGCCGCGGTAATGCATGCGCGCGATCACTTCCTGACCGGGGTAGCAGCCCTTGTCATAACTGATCCCGCCCAGGGGTTCGAGGTTGAGCATGGTCGGCACGACGGATTCGCTGACCTCGCGGGTCAGTTCGGGGAGGCCGGCGCGGATCGACTGCAGACGCCAGAAATCCTCGCTGCCCTCGACGAGTGCGTAGCCGAAGCGGGTGCGCAGGGCGGCCAGCTGATCGGCGGGTGCGATGACCAGATAGCGCAGGTCAGCCGCGCCGGGCAGGGCGATGACATGCAGGTCGCCGGCCCGCACGACCTCGCCCGCCTGGGCGGGCAGGGTGCCGGCCGCCTCGCTCAGCAGACTGGCGGCGGCCGGGCCGGCCATCCCCAGTGCCCCCTCATCGGGTCGCAGATCAGTGAGCGCGACCTGCGAGCGCAGGATGAACATCTGAAGGGTCGGGCGGATCGCCTCGATCAGTTGGGCATCGGCCAGCAGCAGCATGCCCGTGTCACTGGGGACGACGCGGAACACCGCGCGCGCCCGGCCCTTGGCGTTGCACCAGGCGGCGAGTGCGCTGGCGGATGGCTCCAGTCCCGCAACGTCGGCGGTCAACTGGTTCTGCAGGAACGCAACGGCGTCGTCGCCGGCGACGTGGAGCAGGCCCAACGAGGGCAGGGCACAGATCAGTCCGCTGTCGTTGAGGGCCATTTCCATTTCATCGGGCGTATTCGCGGGTTCATGCATGGTCGGCTCCAGACGGTAGCGGATAGAATGTCGGCCTCCGCTGTCATAAATGATGCCATTTGCAGACCGCCCCGTGTAGCTGGAGGATCCCACATGACCGACGATCGCAAGACCCATCCGTCCGACGCCGAGACTCAGGAAGGCGCTGCCGGGACCCCGTCACCGGAGACGGTGGATTGGGAGCGGCCCGAGACCTGGCCCAAAGAGGTGGGCGGTAAGCGCGGCCCGGAACCGACCCGCTACGGCGACTGGGAAAGCAACGGCCGCTGCACCGATTTCTGACCGGCACCGAGGGCGATTTGTTGCACTGCCGCGATATTGCGCGATGCGGCATGGAAGCGTAGTTTATCGGAATAATTCCAAAGATGATGACCCTCGGAGAGTGTTCAGATGAGTACCGATAACCGGCCCCTCTCGCCCCATCTTCAGGTCTACCGCCTGCCGTTCACCGCGCTGACGTCCATCAGCCATCGCATCAGTGGTGTATTGCTCTCCGGGGGCGCGCTGGTACTGGTGTACTGGGTGGTGGCCGCGGCCGCCGGCCCGCAGGCCTATGCCACCGCCAGCAGCATCCTCTCGAGCCTGCCGGTCCAGGCGCTGATCTTCCTCTGGACTTTCGTCCTGTTCTATCACCTGTGTAACGGCATCCGTCATCTGGTCTGGGACGTGGGTTATGGTTTTGACCTGAAAACGGCGCAGCGCTCCGGGCAGATCGCCATTGGCGCGGCCGCCGCGCTCACCCTGATCGCCTGGCTCATCGCCCTGGTCTGAGGAGAACAGCAATGGATTATCGGACTCCCCTGAAACGCGCACAGGGCCTGGGCGCCTCCCACCACGGCGTGGGCCATTGGTGGATGCAGCGGCTCAGTGCCGTGGCGATGGTGCCGCTGATGCTCTGGCTGGTGGTTGGCCTCGCCACGCACACCGGTGGTGGTTACGAAGGTGCCGTGGCCTGGCTGGGCAACCCGATCAACACCGTGGTGCTGGTAATCGCCTTCGGCGTGCTGTTCTATCATGCTTCGCTCGGGCTCCAGGTGGTCCTCGAGGACTACGTCAGCCACACGGGCACAAGACTGGCACTGGTGACCGCCGTGCGGTTCCTGGCCGCACTGCTGGCCGTCTCGGCGATATTCGCCCTACTCAAGATTGCGTTCGGAGGCTGACCGGATGAGCACCGATTACGAGATTATCGATCACACCTATGACGTTGTGGTGGTGGGTGCCGGCGGCGCCGGCCTGCGCGCGACCTTCGGCATGGCCGCCAAGGGCCTGAAAACGGCCTGCGTCACCAAGGTCTTCCCCACGCGGAGCCATACCGTGGCCGCCCAGGGCGGCGTCAGCGCGGCGCTGGGCAACATGGGCGAGGACGACTGGCGCTGGCATGCCTATGACACGATCAAGGGCTCCGACTGGCTGGGCGATCAGGATGCCATCGAGTACATGTGCCGCGAGGCGATCCCCGCGATCATCGAACTCGAGCACTACGGCGTGCCCTTTTCGCGGACTGAGGAAGGCAAGATCTACCAGCGGCCGTTCGGCGGCATGACCACCCGGTTCGGCGAGGGGACCGCGCAGCGCACCTGTGCCGCCGCCGACCGGACCGGGCATGCGATCCTGCACACGCTCTACCAGCAGTCGATGGCGCACTCGGCCGACTTTCACATCGAGTTTTTCGCCCTTGACCTGATCATGGAAAACGGCGCCTGCCGCGGAGTGATTGCCCTGGAGCTGGCCACCGGCAAAATCCATCGCTTCCGGGCCCATATCGTGGTGATGGCCACCGGCGGTTACGGCCGCGCCTGGTTCTCCTGCACATCGGCCCATACCTGCACCGGCGATGGCGGCGGTATGGTGCTGCGCGCCGGCCTGCCGCTGCAGGACATGGAGTTCACGCAGTTCCATCCGACCGGGGTCTACGGCGCCGGATGCCTCATCACTGAAGGCGTCCGCGGCGAGGGCGGCTACCTGACCAACTCCGATGGCGAGCGCTTCATGGAGCGTTACGCCCCCAACGCCAAGGACCTAGCCTCGCGCGATGTGGTGTCACGCTCAATGACCGTTGAGATCCGCGAAGGACGCGGCGTCGGGCCCAACGCCGATCACATCCATCTGCATCTCGAGCACCTCGGCCCCGATGTCATCAACCAGCGGCTGCCGGGGATCGCCGAGACCGCCAAGATCTTTGCGGGTGTCGACGTCACGCAGTCGCCCATCCCGGTGCTGCCGACCGTGCACTACAATATGGGCGGCATCCCCACCAACTATCGGGCCGAGGTGGTGGCACCCCGCGATGGCGACCCGGATGCGGTGGTGCCCGGGCTGATGGCGATTGGCGAAGCCGGGTGCATTTCGGTGCACGGCGCCAATCGTTTGGGCTCCAACTCGCTGCTTGACCTGGTGGTGTTCGGCCGCGCGGCGGCGATCCGGGCGGCCGAGATCGTGGCCGAAACCGGCGAGCATAAGCCACTGCCGGCGGACAGCGCCGACTACGCGCTCACGCGGCTGGATCGACTGCGCCATGCCAACGGCAGTCATCCCACCGCCAGCATCCGTGAGCAGATGCAGAAGACCATGCAGGAATACGCCGCCGTGTTCCGCACCGAAGAGACGCTCGCCACCGGCCGGGAGCGCATCCACGAGATCCACGCCATGCTTGAGGATGTGCAGCTTTCCGACCGGTCGTTGATCTGGAACACGGATCTGGTGGAGAGCCTCGAGCTCGAGAACCTGCTGGGCAATGCGGTCGTCAGCATGGATTCGGCGCTGAACCGGCAGGAGAGTCGCGGTGCCCACGCCCGCGAGGACTACACCGAGCGTGATGACGAGCACTGGATGAAGCATACCGTGTCCTGGATGCAGGACAGTGGCGAGGTCCAGCTTGACTACCGGCCGGTACACATGACGACGCTTTCCGATGAGATGGAAGTGATTCCGCCCAAAAAGCGCGTGTACTGATTCCAGGAGAGATTAGCGATGGCTCAGTTCGTACTACCCCCCAATTCCCGGATCAAGCAGGGCGAACACCACGAGGCGCCTGACGGGGTCAGTAACACCCGGACCTTCAAGGTCTACCGCTGGGAGCCGGACAAGGGGGAAAACCCGCGTCTCGACACCTACGAGGTGGATCTCGATACCTGTGGCCCGATGGTGCTCGACGCCCTGGTCAAGATCAAAAACGAGATCGACCCGACACTGACTTTCCGGCGTTCCTGCCGCGAGGGCATCTGTGGGTCGTGTGCGATGAACATTGATGGCCGCAACACCCTGGCGTGCATTCAGGCCATCGACGAAATCGACGGTGATGTGCGGATCTATCCGCTGCCCTCCATGCGGGTGGTCAAGGATCTAGTGCCGGACATGACGCATTTCTATGCCCAGTACGCGTCGATCCGCCCGTGGCTGCGCACCGAGACGCCGACGCCCCCCGATCGTGAGCGGCTGCAGAGCCCTGCGGACCGCGAAGAGCTGGACGGTCTCTACGAGTGCATCCTGTGTGCCTGCTGCCAGACCTCATGCCCCAGCTACTGGTGGAACCCCGACCGTTATCTGGGACCGGCCGTGCTGTTGCAGGCCTACCGCTGGATTGCCGATTCGCGCGATGAAGACACCGCCGGTCGCCTTGACGACCTCGATGATGCGTTCAAGCTCTATCGTTGCCACACGATCATGAACTGCGCATCCGCCTGTCCCAAGGGTCTGAACCCCGCCAAGGCAATCGCTGAGATCAAGCGCATGATGGTGGCCCGCCAGTAAGCGGCGGCACGATCCGTGAGCGAGCGATCGAGATTGCGCTGGCGATGCCGGCGTGGAACCACGGAACTGGATCGACTGCTGACCCGGTTCCTGGACGCGCCGGCCCAGGGCTATGACGCGCTTGATGCCGAGGGACGCGAGGCGTTTGACCGCCTCCTGACCATCGAGGATGACCACCTCATCGACTGGCTGGTCAATGGTCAGCGGCCCTCGGAGGAAAGCCTTGTCGACATCGTCAACCGCATCCGCCACGCCTCCGGTCTACCGACTCACGCCTAGCGCCTGGTTGCGTGGGGCGCTGATCGCACTGTTCCTGCTGGCGGTGCTGGTGGCGCTGGTCGCACCCGGGCTGGCCCCGACCCTGCGGATTGCGGCGCTGATCCTGACCCTCGCGGTGGCGGCGTGGACGGTGCCCCGGCACTGGCCGACCCGACCCCGGGCGGTTCAGGCCTTTCAGCTTGAATCCGGTCATTACGTGTCGATATGGCGGTATGATGGGGCACAGGCCCGGTATCGTCTCCGGGACAGTCGGATCTGGCCGGCGCTGGTGGTGCTGGCGCTGGCCGACGGCAGGGATCGCCGGGCGCTGTTCATACCGCGGGACGCCCTCGGGGGCGAGGCCCATCGACAGCTGCGCCGGGCCGTGAGCGCATGCTGAGGCGTTTGCCGGTGTCGGGGCGATCCGCTAGCCTCCTCAGGATGAATGAACTTCTACCAGACTCACGGGTCATTGCGGAGGGTGAATGAGTACCGCCAATGCGGACAAGGAGCTGGTAGAGCGTGTTCAAGCGGGTGACAAGCAGGCCTTCGACCTGCTGGTGCTCAAGTATCAACACAAGCTTGTCAAGCTCATCTCCCGGTACGTGCATGATCACGCTGAGGCGATGGATGTCTCCCAGGAGGCATTCATCAAGGCTTATCGGGCGTTGCCGAGGTTCCGTGGCGACAGCAGCTTCTACACCTGGCTCTATCGAATCGGGATCAATACGGCGAAGAACTATCTGGTCTCACAGGGCCGGCGGCCACCGGATAACGACATTGATGCCCAGGATGCTGAACGATATGACATCGAATCGCGTCTGAAGGATCAGGAGTCGCCGGAAGCGCTTGCGCAGCGGGACCAGGTGCAGGAGACAGTGGTCAGCGCCATCGAGGATCTGCCCGATGACCTGCGCACGGCGATCACCCTGCGTGAGTTCGACGGTCTCACGTACGAGGAAATCGCCGAGGCAATGGACTGCCCGATAGGAACGGTTCGGTCACGGATATTCCGTGCCCGTGAGTCAATTGATAAGCGGCTGCGGCCGCTGGTGTCCGGTACAGACGGGTGATAGCGATGCAGGATGATACGGATCAACAACTCTCGGCCTATGTGGATGGCGAGCTGGGTCGGGACGAAAGTCGTTTTCTGGAGCGCCGCCTGGCCGCCGATCCGGGGCTGAGGCAGGCGCTCGAGCGCTACCATTCAATGCGCGCCGCCGTGCGTGGCGAGCATGTCGCCGGTGTCGAGGGGCTGGCGGATCGGGTGCGAGGGCAGCTTGAGGCAGAGCCCGAACACGAAGCGGACGACGCCCTGGCCCAAGCCAATTGGCGACGAGCTTCGTTCATGGTCCAGCCGGTGGCGGGGTTGGCCATCGCCGCGAGTGTCGCGCTGGGGCTGGTGGTCGCCTGGCCGATGTTCACCGCGCCCTCGACGCCGGCACCCACGGCCACCCCGGTGCAGATCGCGGCGGAGCCCACCAACGGCAGTCTTTCGCGGGTGGGCGGTCCTTCAGCGGTCCGGCAGGACGACGACGTCGACGCACAGGTGCGACGTCAGCTCCAGCCCTATTTCATCGATCACAATGACCAGACCACGGCCCGGCCCATTGGCGGGACTCTGGAGTCGGCGAGAATCATCGGTCATGACCGCGAACGCTGATCCATCGTGGCGGCGCGGCCGCCGACGCGGTGCGACCGGCCTACTGGCGCTTGCCCTGTTGCTTGCCAACCCGGCAGCGGCGGAAACCCCGCGCAGCGCCAGCGGGTGGCTGGAACATGCAAGCGACGCGATGGGGCGTCACAGCTTTGTTGCCGATGTGATCTATGAACAGGGGGCGCATGTCGAAGCGCTGCGGCTTTGGCGCGATGCCTCCGTGGCGGACGGCAGCCGTGAACGGCTCATGTCGCTTTCAGGCCCCCCGCGCGAGATTCTCAGAACGCCGACCACCACCACCTACATTTCTCCCACCGCCGCTCCCCATCCCCGTCAGCGCTACGCGAACCGCTCGCTGCGGCTGCCCGATCCGGATGCCATTGATCGGCTCGATCAGTCCTACACGCTCAATCTCGAGGGACAGGGGCGGGTCGCGCAACGCGCGGCGCAGCGGCTTCGCGTGATCCCGCAGGACGATCTGCGGTATGGGTATGCGCTGTGGCTCGACCAGCAGACCGGCATTGTGTTGCGGGCCGATATCCTCGAGCCCGGCGGCTGGCCGGTGGAGCGCTTCATGGTGGTCGAGCTGAACCGTCGTGAGGCAATGGATCCGAGCCTGCTTGATCCGGTGCTCGCTGACGAGGGCGCGACTTTCGAGCGGGCGACCCGCGGGAATGCGGCGGCCGACCAGGATGGCCCGGTCCATGGCGACTGGTCGTTGACCGATCCACCCCCCGGCTTCACCCGACAGGCGGATCGCACCCAGGCGCTGCCGGGCTACGAACGGCCGGTTCGGCACCTGGTGTTCTCCGATGGCATCGCCAGTGTTTCGGTCTACATCAAGCAATCCGAGGCGGCCGAGGCGCTCCAGGGCGCGATGAGCATGGGCGGTGTGAACATCCATGCGCGCACGCATGACGGTGTCCAGATTCTGGTTGTCGGACAGGTGCCGGCAATCACCGTGGAACGGATGGCCAACGCCATGGTCCGCTCCAGTCAACCCAACGCGACAGGGCAGTAAACCGAATGACCCTCTTACGATCGATTTCCCGTGGCACCCGCCGGGGGGCCATGGCGCTGATGGCGGCCACGATGCTGGTGGCGCCGGGTGTCGGCGCCCAGAATCTGCCGGATTTCACCGACATGGTGCGCGAAAACAGCCCGGCGGTCGTCAACATCAGCACGACCCAAGCCCAGCCGGAAGGCCGTGCCGGCATGCCCGATGTGCCGGGCATGCCCGACCCCGAGGATCTTCCCGAGGGGCATCCATTCCGTGACTTCATGGACCGGTTCATGGATGACGAAGGGCCGGAGCAGGCGCCGCCGCGCCGCGACGCCCGGTCGCTGGGCTCCGGATTCATCATCTCCGAGGACGGCTACATCCTCACCAACAATCACGTGGTCGAGGACGCCAGCGAGATCATCGTCCGGCTGAACGATCGCCGCCAGATGACCGCTGAACTGGTCGGCGCCGACGACCGGGCGGATCTCGCCCTGCTCAAGGTGGATGGCGAGGATATGCCAACGGTGGAAACCGGCCAGTCCTCCGAAGTCGAGGTCGGTGAGTGGGTGCTGGCCATCGGTGCGCCGTTCGGATTCGAATATTCGGTCACCGCCGGCATCATCAGCGCCAAGCAGCGCAGTCTGCCCATGGAAAACTACATTCCCTTCCTGCAGACCGACGTGGCGATCAACCCGGGCAATTCCGGCGGCCCGCTGTTCAATCTCGACGGCGAGGTGATCGGGGTCAATTCGCATATCTACAGCCGCTCCGGGGGCTTTCAGGGCATCTCTTTCGCCATTCCCATCGAGCTGGCAATGGATGTGGCCGATCAGCTGCGTGACGGGGGCGAAGTCAGCCGGGCCTGGCTGGGCGTCGTGATCCAGGACGTCACCCGCGATCTGGCGGAATCCTTCGGCATGGATCGGCCCGAGGGGGCCCTCATCGCCCAGGTCCTGCCGGACAGCCCCGCCGCGGCCGCCGGTATTGAGCCGGGGGATGTGGTGCTTGAGTTCGACGGCAATGATGTCGCGACGTCGGGTGCCCTGCCACCGATCGTGGGCCAGGCGACCGTCGGCTCGACCGTACCAGTGGTGGTGATGCGCGATGGCGAGCGTCAGACGCTGGAGGTCACCCTGGCTGAATTGCCGGACGATGCCGGCCAGCGTGGTGGCGGGTCGCCGCAGACCGAACCCGGCGCGTTCGAGGAGCTGGGACTGATGCTGCAGCCCCTGACGGCCGAGCGCCGTGATGCGTTGGGCCTGGAGCCGGATGTTGACGGGCTTGTCGTGGCCGGCGTTGATGGCGGTCCGGCCGCCGAGGCGGGGATCGAGCCCGGGGATGTCATCGCCCGGGTCAACCGTTCCCCGGTCGAGGGGGTCGAGGCGTTCCGTGAGATCATCGCCGGCATGGAGTCGGGACGCCGTGTCCCGTTGCTGGTACTGCGAGACGGGAGTCAGCGGTTTCTTGCCCTGCGTATCCCCTGATCGGTATCGTACCGCGATAGCGTGTCGGCCCTGCGCCGATGAGGCCGCGGTGGCATCAAGCCGCCGCGGCTGATTTGTTTCCGCAACCGGCCCGACCCCGGCCAGGACTTCATGGACCAGATCAGAAATTTCTCCATCATCGCCCACATCGATCATGGCAAGTCGACCCTTGCGGACCGCCTGATCGAGCGCTCGGCACATTTCCAGTCCCGGCAGTCCAACGAGCAGATGCTCGACTCCATGGACCTTGAGCGCGAGCGCGGCATCACCATCAAGGCGCAGAGTGTGTCGCTGGACTACACCGCCGCGGATGGCCGCACCTATCAGCTCAACTTCATCGACACCCCCGGGCATGTCGACTTTTCCTACGAGGTCAGTCGCTCGCTGTATGCCTGCGAAGGGGCGCTGCTGCTGGTGGATGCCTCGCAGGGCGTCGAGGCACAGAGCGTCGCCAACTGCTATACCGCGGTGGAGCAGAATCTCGAAGTCATTCCGGTGCTGAACAAGATCGACCTGCCCTCGGCCGAGCCCGAACAGGTCATCCAGCAGATAGAGGAGATCATCGGTCTGGATGGCTCGGAAGTGGTCCCGATCAGCGCCAAGACCGGCGATGGGATCGACGACCTGCTCGAGTCGCTGGTGGCCAATGTGCCGGCCCCGCAGGGTGACCCGGAGGGACCGCTCAAGGCGCTGATCATCGACTCCTGGTTCGATAATTATCTGGGCGTCGTGTGTCTGGTCCGGATCTTTGATGGCGTGCTGCGCAAGGGCGATCGCATCAAGGTCATGTCCACCGGGCGCGAGTTCCAGGCGGATAACCTGGGCATTTTCACGCCCAAGCGGATGCCCTGGGACACCCTCGAGACCGGCCGGGTCGGATTCGTGGTCGCCGGGATCAAGGACATCGACGGTGCCCCGGTAGGCGACACCCTGACCAGCGCCCGTCGACCCACGGAATCGCCGGTGCCTGGCTTCAAGCGGGTCCAGCCGCGGGTGTTTGCCGGGGTGTTCCCCACCAGTTCCGAGGACTATGAGGCATTCCGCGATGCCCTCGGCAAGCTGCGGCTCAATGACGCCGCGCTGCATTATGAACCCGAGAACTCCGAGGCCCTCGGGTTCGGGTTTCGCTGCGGATTCCTTGGCATGCTGCACATGGAGATCATCCAGGAGCGGCTCGAGCGCGAGTATGGCCTGGATCTGATCACCACCGCGCCGACGGTCGTGCATGAAGTCGTCAACAAGGACGGCGAGGCATTCCTGATCCACAACCCCTCGGAGATGCCGGCGGTCAACGACGTCGAGGAGATCCGCGAGCCCATCATCCACGCCAGCATCCTCGTCCCGCAGACCTACATCGGTGCGGTGATCAAACTCTGCGAGGAAAAGCGCGGCGTGCAGAAGGGCATGCAATATGTCGGCAATCAGATGTCGCTTGAATACGAGATGCCCATGGGCGAAGTGGTGCTCGACTTCTTCGACCGCCTGAAATCGGCGTCCCGGGGGTATGCCTCGTTTGACTACGAGTTCCGCCGCTTCCAGCCCGAGCGGCTGGTCAAGCTCGATATCCGAGTCAACGGCGACAAGGTGGATGCGCTGTCGGTGATCGTCCATCGCGACCAGGCCGAATACCGAGGCCGCGATCTGACCGAAAAGCTGAAGGAAATCATCCCCCGGCAGATGTTCGAGGTGGCCATTCAGGCGGCGGTGGGGTCGAAGATCATCGCCCGCTCGACGGTCAAGGCACTGCGTAAGAACGTGACCGCCAAGTGCTATGGGGGCGACATCACCCGAAAGCGTAAGCTGCTTGAGAAACAGAAGCAGGGTAAGCGTCGGATGAAGCAGGTGGGGCGCGTTGAAATCCCGCAGGACGCGTTCCTGGCCGTGCTTCAGGTTGATAACGATAAATGAACCGGCGTACTAGCCCATGACAATGCCTGATTTTGAACAGCTCCTGGTCATCCTCACCCTGGTGAGCGGCGTCATCTGGGTGATCGACCGGTTCCGCCGCCGTCGGCGCGCCGCTGATGCGCGGGTCTCGTGGTGGTTTGATCTGGGCCGCTCGCTGTTTCCCGTGATCCTGATCGTGCTGATCATCCGCTCGTTCGTCATCGAGCCCTTTCGCATCCCTTCGGGGTCCATGCTCCCGACGCTCGAGGTGGGCGATTTCATCCTCGTCAACAAGTTTGGGTATGGCCTGCGACTGCCGGTGGCGCATGAGCTGATCGTGCCGGTGGGCGATCCCTCGCGCGGCGATGTCGCGGTATTCCGCTATCCCGAGGATCCCTCCCAGGACTACATCAAACGCATTGTCGGTCTGCCGGGGGATACCGTGTCCTATGTCGACAAGCGCCTGATCATCAACGGCGAACCCCTCGAGGTGGAGCGCCTCGGCGCCTGGCGCGGCGATGACGCATTCAACCTGCTGCGCGAGCAGCTGGGCGGCGACTGGCATGAGATGCTGGTGCATCGCTCGCCCGATGACCGGCAGTTGAGCCTGACGGTGCCCGAAGGCGAGTACTTCGTGATGGGGGATAACCGGGACCGCAGCAGTGACAGCCGCTTCTGGGGCACCGTGCCCCGGGATCATCTGGTCGGGCAGGCGTTTTTCGTCTGGCTCAGCTGGAATGGGGGGCCCAACTGGTCACGCATGGGCGATGTGATCCAATGATGGCAGGGAGCGGCCGGGTATGACGCACCGCGCAGATCTTGTCGGCCACCTGGGTCGGGCGTTCGAGGACCCGGCGCTGCTCGATCAGGCGGTCACCCATCGCAGCGCCGAGGGCCCCAACAACGAGCGACTCGAGTTTCTGGGTGATTCGATTCTCAACTTCGTGATTGCCGCTGAGGTCTTTGAGCGCCGTCCCGAACTGCACGAGGGTGAGCTCAGCCGGCTGCGGGCGGCGCTGGTCAACAAGAATGCGCTGGCTGCCATTGCGCGGGGGATCGATCTGGGTGCGCATATCGTGCTGGGCAGTGGCGAACTCAAGACCGGGGGCAGTCGCCGCGACTCCATCCTCGCCGATGGGCTTGAGGCGGTGATCGGTGCGGTCTATCTGGATGGGGGCTATGAGGCGGGGCGGCAGGTGATACTGCAGCTGTTCGAGGCGCACCTCAGCCGCCTGCCCGACATGGAGGCACTCAAAGACCCCAAGACCCGACTCCAGGAATATCTCCAGGCCCGGCACCTTGAACTGCCCACCTATCAGGTGGATGCGGTCAGCGGGCGGGCGCACCAACAGACCTTCCGCGTCGGCTGTCACTGCGAGTCGCTCCAGCTTACCGGGGAAGGCACGGCCGGTAACCGACGCCAGGCGGAACAGGCGGCCGCAGACGACCTGCTGGCCAAGATCGCCGCCGCCGACACAGGAAAGAATAATGACTGAAACCGAATCCGCGACGGACACTGACTTTGCCTCAGGGTTTGTCGCACTGGTCGGCCGCCCCAATGTGGGCAAGTCGACCCTGCTCAACGCCGTGCTCGGCCAGAAGGTGAGCATCGCTACGCGCAAACCGCAGACCACGCGCCACCGCATTCTCGGCATCCACCAGCGCGATGACGCTCAGATCGTCTATGTCGACACACCCGGCCTGCACGAGGGCGGGCGGACCGCCATGAACCGTTACATGAACGAGGCCGCCGGCAGTGCGCTGGGCGATGTCGATGTGGTGGTCTTCATGATCGAGGCAGGGCGCTGGACCGACGCCGACGAGCGTGTTCTCCAACGGCTGCAGACCGTCAGGGCACCGGTGGTGGCGGTGATCAACAAAGCGGATCGGCTGCGCGACAAGAATCGGCTCCTGCCCGAGATCGAAGCGCTCGCCGGGCGCTACGATTTCGCCGCCGTGGTCCCGGTGTCGGCGCTTAAAAGCGACAAGCTCGATGCCCTTGAAAGCGCACTGATCGAGGCCCTGCCGCGCGGGCCGGCGCTGTTCCCCCGCGACCAGATCACCGATCGCGATGAGCGCTTCATGGCCACCGAGCTGATCCGCGAGCAGCTGACCCTGATGCTGGGCGATGAGCTGCCCTACGCGAGCACGGTGGAGATCGAGGCCTTCGAGCAGGAGGGGCAGCTGCGCCGTATCGCCGCGATCATCTGGGTCGAGCGCGTCGGCCAGCGCCGGATCGTCATCGGCGAAGGGGGCGAGCAGGCCAAGCGCATCGGGGCGGCGGCCCGCCTGCAGATGGAGCACCTGCTGGGCGGCCGGGTCTACCTCAAACTCTGGGTCAAGGTCCGCGAGGGCTGGTCCGATGACGCCCGACTGCTCAAGTCGCTGGGTTACAGCGCCGATCGATGACCGCGACGCCGCGGGAGGCAGCCCTCGAGCCGGGGTTCATCCTGCATACCCGGGCGTATCGTGACACCAGCCTGCTGCTGGAGGTGCTGAGTCGCGGCCACGGCCGGGTGGGCCTGGTCGCGCGCGGCGCGCGTAGTCGCAGGTCGCGGACGGCGGGCCTGCTTCAGGCATTTCAGCCGCTTGCGCTGTCGTGGCGCAGCCGCGGCGAAATGGGTAGCCTGCGCCAGGTCGAGTCGGCCGGTCGACCGTTCATGCTCAAGGGCCGGCGTCTGGTCAGTGGGCTTTACATCAATGAGCTGCTGATGCGTCTGCTGGGGCGCGAAGACCCGCACCCCGGGGTGTTCGAGCACTACCTCAACTGTCTCGAGGCGCTGGCGGAAGCGGTGCCCGAGGCCGTGGCGCTGCGCGGCTTCGAGCGCGATCTCCTGGGGCTGCTCGGCTATGGCCTGCCGCTGGCGCGTGATACCGAGGATGCGCCGCTGGTCGCGTCGCAGTGGTATCGTTACGATCCGGGGCGCGGGGCCATTCCCGTGGCGGGGCCGGACGCACCGGGTCAGGTGGTCAGCGGGGAAACACTGCTCGGCCTTGCCCGGCCGACGCTCACCGAGGCCACCGCACGGGCCAGCCGCGACCTGATGCGGGCCGCGCTGGAGCCGCATATTGGCAACCGTCCACTGAAAACCCGCGAACTCTACGGTCGCACCACAGCCAGGGGAGATCCTGATCATGGCCCATCATCAGGGCAGTCTTGAGCCACTGCTCGGCGTCAATGTCGATCATGTCGCGACGCTGCGGCGCAAGCGCGGCACCCGCTACCCCGATCCGGTCCACGCCGCGCAGGTGGCGGAGCAGGCCGGCGCCGACGCCATTACGGTGCATCTGCGCGAGGACCGGCGCCATGTCACCGACCGTGATGTCGAGATCCTCGCACAGACGCTGCAGACCCGGATGAACCTGGAAATGGCGGTCACCGATGAGATGCTCGCGATCGGGCAGCGCATCCGGGCGACGGATTGCTGTCTGGTGCCCGAGCGGCGTGAGGAACTGACCACCGAGGGCGGGCTGGATGTGGCCTCTGATCCATCGCGCTGTGCGGACGCCTGTCAGGCCCTCACCGAGGCGGGATCCCGCGTGTCGTTATTCATCGACCCCGAACCGGCGCAGCTGCATGCCGCGGTCGAAGTAGGCGCGCCGGTGGTCGAACTGCATACCGGCGCGTTTGCCGATGCCCGCAGCGATGGCGAAATCCATGCCCAGTTCCAGCGGGTACGCGAGGCGGCAAGCCTGGGGGCGTCGCTGGGGCTGCAGGTCAATGCCGGGCACGGACTGCATTACCACAATGTGGCCCCGATTGCCGCGCTGCCCGAGATCACCGAACTCAATATCGGCCATGCGATCATTGCCCACGCCATCTTCGCCGGGCTGGACGGCGCGGTGCGTGAGATGAAACGCCTGATCCGCGAGGCGCGTCATTGAGCATTGTCGGGATCGGCACCGATCTGGTTGAAATCGATCGGCTTGAAGCGCTCCAGCAACGCTATTCCACCCGACTGGCCGCGCGGCTGCTCGCCCCGGCCGAGCGATCGGATTATCAGGCCCATGCCGCCGGCGACCGCCAGGCCGCGGCCTTTCTGGCCCGCCGATTCGCCGCCAAGGAAGCCGCCGCCAAGGCCCTGGGCTGCGGCATCGGGGCGCAGGCGCGCTTGTCGGAACTGGTGGTCACCCACACCGGAGCCGGCGCGCCCGGCCTGACCCTGACCGGGGCGGCGGGCCGCCAGGCCGAGCGTCTGGGCGTGCGATCCGCGCACCTGAGCATCAGCGACGAGCGCGGTTACGCGCTCGCCTTCGTCATCCTCGAGGGCTAACGGGGCTCGGCCTCGGGCAGGACCTGCTCGAGCCACTGCGAGTTGAGCCGATCGCTCAGGCGATTCTGCTGCTGGCGTGCCGAGAGGTTGTCGAGGTCGATCCAGGTCAGCGGCTGGTCCTGGCCGGCACAGGAGAACACCGGTCGGGTGCGCTCGCCGGTCTCGGGGTCGATCTGCCACTGCAGGCACTGGGCGCACACGCCCTGCATCATGCACTGCATCGGGCTGCCCACGGTCCCGAAGGCGTCACAGCCCTCGGCGACGCGTGTCGCCAGTTCACCACGGACCGCCTGCTGAAAGCCCTTCAGCAGCCCGGTGCCGCCCATGACCATGATGCGGTCGACATCCGACAGCGGGATGCCGCCCTCGGCGGGGCCGATGTCGCCGTCATCGTAGCGCTTCACCACATCGATCATGTCGGTCGCCTGCAGACTGACGTCCTGGGGCCGGCGGGGCTCAATGGTCTCCTCACGGGCCGTGCACCAGATGATCTGGTCCGCACCGGCCTCGAGCTCGTCCTGATGATCGACATCGCCGGCACCGCCGAACGCGGCCACGTACAGCACCCGATTACCGGCAGCCCGCAGGGCGGCGCCGATGTCGAGCATGACCGCCGCGCCCCAGCGGCCCGCCACGACCATGATGGTACGGCCGGTGGGCATGTCGGTCGGGGCGCCGGTGGGGCCCATGAGCACCAGCGGGTCGCCGGGGCGCAGCCGGCCCACCAGGCGTGGCCCCGCGCCCCACTGCAGCACCATCAATCGGATGCAATCATCCTTCACCCCCGTGCCCGACACGGTGATCAGCGGAATCTGCAGGCGCGTGTTATCGACGACGGGTGACAGTGACTCGAAGGTCTGGAGGCGATAGAACTGGCCGGCGCGGAAGTTCCGGGCCGCCATGGGCGCCTTGACCCATACTTCGACCATTGCCGGGTTGTCGTTTCTGACCTCCACCACCCGGGCGGTCAGCAGGTCGTCCATCCGGGTCAGGAAATCGCTGTGAGACTCGTCAGTGCCGGGGACCTCATGGGCCATGGCGGCCATGACGTAAGGATAAGTACGCATCCCCGAGGCAATCGCCTTGACCACACTGCCATGGAACGCCGGATGCGTGTCGCCGATGAAGGTCACCCGGCGGCCGCCCTCCTGATAGGAGGTGAAGGGGCCAAACACCCGGGACTTGGAATGCTCGGCGTCGGCCACCGGCTCCAGCCCCTGATCGGTGGGGGTGTGGGCAAGGAAGTGGTTGCCTTCGAGCCGGAAGGTGTCTGCGTGTTCGCGCTCGTAGATGGTGTTGGGCACCGTGCCGGCGGCGATGAAGATCGCCCGGGCGGGCAGGCGCCGTTCGGCACCGGTGGGCGCCCACTTACCATCGCGCCGGTCGAGCTCGCGGCAGACCAGCGAGCTGACATGCTGGTACTCATCCACCTCGGCGTGGAGCGGCTCCAGACCCTGGGCGTAGTAGAGCCCTTCCTCGGTGGCCTTGATCACCTCCTCGTGGTTGCGCACGTACGCCGGCGAGTCGGTCATGCCCTTGCGATAGGCGACGGTGACCCCGCCCCAGGCGCGGATCAGCGGGTTGAAGTCGGGCTCGCGGCCCTCCCGCGCGGCGTTTTCGCGCTCGGTGCGAATGGCGCGGCCATGCGTGAGGAATTCCTCGAGCGTGGCCTGGTCCTCGTCGTTCATCCCGGCTGTGACGGCCGATTCGCCAAGGCGCTCGGAGAGACGCTCGTAGCGCTCGAGGATTTTCTCGACCTGTTTGACGTAGTAGGCCTGCACCTCGGTGGCGGTATCCACGCCGGTGAGTCCACCGCCCACGACCACCGCGGGCAGCCGCACCTGCAGGCTTGCCAGACTCGATGCCTTGGCGGCCCCGGTCAGCTGCAGGGCCATCAGAAAGTCGCTGGCCTGACGCATGCCGCGGGCGAGGCTGTTGCCCATGTGCACGACCCGCGGCAGGCCCGCGCCGGTGGCGTTGACGACGTGGTCGAACCCAAGCGCCCAGGCGTCTTCGAGGGTCACGGTGCCGCCCAGCCGCGCCCCGCCATAGACCCTGAAATTGTGCCGCCGGGCCAGCGTCAGGTAGATGAGCTTGAGGAAATTCTTATCCCAGCGCACGGTGATGCCATACTCCGCGACGCCGCCAAAGCCCATCAGAATGCGCTCATCGAGGTCCTCCTGGAGATCCGCCCAGCGCGGCACCGGGGCATCGAGCAGCGAGGCCGGCAGGGGCTCGATCTTGAGCCCGTCAACACCCACCACGGCCGTGCCGTTCATGGTCAGGTGGTGCGCCATGGTAAAGCCCGCCGGGCCCATGCCGGCGACCAGCACCCGGCGGTCATTGTCGGGCTGCTGGATGAACTGCTCGCGGCGCAGTGGGTTCCAGCGCGTGAGCAGGTGATAGAGCTCCACCCCCCAGGTCAGATCAAGGCTGTCGCTGAGGACGCGCGTCTCGATCTGAGGGATGTCGACCGGGTCCTGCTTCTGGTAGATGCAGCCCTTCATGCAGTCGTTACAGATGCGATGGCCGGTGGCGGGCACCATGGGATTGTCCACCATCACCATGGCCAGCGCCGCCAGGTTGTAGCCATCCCGGCGCAGCACATGCATCTCGGAGATCTTTTCCTCGAGCGGACAGCCGGTCAGGGTGACGCCGAGCGGATCCTCCTTGAAGCCCAGCTCGGGCTGGGTCTTTTTCTCGGGGAAGCCCTTCGAGCAGAAGTCTCCCTCGTGGTCATGGCAGTAGATGCAGTAGTGGATCTCGCTCTGCACGTGACGCGAGTCCATGCGGTAGTCGGTCAGCGAGAACCCATCCCGCGCCCGGCGCCGGGAGGGCTCGGCCTGCAGGCGCTCGACGCCATCCACCTCAACCCGCTCGGCGGGCACGCGATCGAAGTGATCGACCCGCTCGGGCAGCTTGAAACTTGCCCAGCCACGCACCCGCGCCTGACCGGCCTGGGTCTGACGGGCCAGCTTGCACCAGGCGGTCAGCGTTTCGATGGCCTCGGCATTGGCGGCTTCGTCCTCGAGCAGTGCCATGCCGAACCGGGCGATGGCGCGCTCCTCGTCATCGCCGGCGACCTCGCCCAGGCTGGCACGCACCGCGGCATCAAGGGCCTCGAACGTGTGCTCCACGGGGCGGCGGTGGCGTTTGACGCGGCGCTGCACGAACGCCTGCTTGAACTGCATGACCACGTCGTCGGCCAGAATCGACTCGCGCAGCTCGTGCAGCTCGGATTCGATGCCGAACAGTCGGCCGATGAACGCCTCGACGTAGGGGCCGAGCTCGATGAGCAGTTCGCTGTTCTGGGTGCCGGGCAGGTCGCTGTCGCGGCCACGGTAGTCCCGCAGCCGGGCGGCGAGGGCGGGTGCCGCGCTGTCCAGCTCATCGAGGAAGGCCGCGTCGACGCGGGCAAGGCCCTCGGGTGTCTGAAGGGCGGTAAAATCGAGGCCGAAACGGCCCAGGCTCAGATCAAGATCCATAAGGTTCCAACGCAGGGGTGGATGATCCCGGCATGATGCGCCCGGCGTTGTCGCGCAACAAGCCAGCTGAAATGGGGTTTAACTCCCCTCGTCGTGACCCTCGACCCGCGCGATCAGCGTGCCCTCGCGAAGGCGCGCGCGGATCGGATCACCGACGGCGACATCCGTCGCGCGATGGATCACCGCCTGGCCGTCCCGGGGCTGGACAATGGCATAGCCTCTGGCCAGCGTGCCCAGTGGACTGAGACTGTCGAGCGTGCGGGCCTGGGTCTCGACCCGCGTCCGCTTGCGGGTGATGAGCTCCCGCACGCCACGGTCCAGGCGCCGCGCGAGTTGATCCGTGGTGTCACTGAGCCGCTGGATCCGCGGGGTCGGGTCCTGGGCCTGCAGGCGCTGATGGACCCGCTCGACATGCCGCGCGCGCTCCGCCATCCGGGCGCGGACGGCGCGTCCCAGGCGCTGGTCAAGCTCATCCAGCCGCTGGGCGCGATCCCGCAGCCGCCGGCCGGGATGCTGGGCATTCAGCCGCCGGATCAGGCGATGGATGCGCTCGCGGCGCTCGCCCAGGACCCGCGACAGGCCTTTGCTGAGGCGGGCCTGCTGTTGCTGCACACGGCGCCCGAGTGCCTCGCCGTCGGGAGACAGCCGCTCCGCCGCCGCCGACGGCGTGGCGGCACGCTCATCGGCCACCAGATCAGCGATGGTGACATCCACCTCGTGGCCGACGGCACTGACGGTCGGCAGGCTGCAGGCATGAATCGCGCGGGCGACCGCTTCGTCGTTGAAGGCCTGCAGGTCTTCCAGCGAGCCGCCACCCCGGCCGACGATCAGGGCATCCACCTCCTGGCGCTGATCGGCGCGATGAATGGCCTCGACAATGGCCGGTGTGGCCTGGGCCCCCTGGACCGCCACCGGGTAGATGAGGATCGGCAACGCCGGAAACCGCCGGCGCAGGACGCTGACGATGTCGCGGATGGCGGCGCCGGTGGGCGAGGTGATGACGCCGATGCGCCGCGGCAGGGTCGGCAGCGCCTGTTTGCAGGCCGGATCGAAAAGGCCCTCGCGCTCGAGGCGGGCCTTGAGTTCAGCGAACGCCCGCTGCAGCGCCCCATCCCCGGCGGGTTCCAGGTGCTCGGCGATCAGCTGGTATTCACCGCGCGGCGCGTAAAGGCCGATGCGTGCCCGCAGTCGTACCTGGTCACCATTGGCCGGGGTCGTGCGCAGGCGCATGGCGCGATTGCGGAACAGTGCACAGCGCACCTGGGCATCCGGATCCTTGAGGGTGAAGTACAGATGCCCCGAACGGGGCCGGGCGAGATTGGAGATTTCGCCTTCGACCCATACCAGCGGGAGCGCCTGTTCGAGCAGGCCCCGAACGGTCTGGTTGAGATCGGAGACGGTGTACACGTGACGGGCGTCAGGGCTGTCCATACATCGAGCCTAGCAGCTCATGCCCTGAATGCCAGATGCAGCGTTTCTGACATTGGCGTTCAGGCAGGAGGCGGCCTATAATAGACGGTTACCATCGCGCCAGAAGAGGACGTCACCATGCAGATCGCCCAGGAAGCCCTGACCTTTGACGACGTCCTCCTGCTGCCGGATTACTCCGATGTGCTGCCCAAGGCCGTCGACCTGTCGACGCGGGTGACCCGCGACATCCGGCTCAATATCCCGCTGCTCTCCGCCGCCATGGACACGGTCACCGAATCGCGCCTCGCCATCCGGCTGGCTGAGCAGGGCGGCATCGGCATCGTGCACAAGAGCATGAGCGTCGAAGATCAGGCGCGGGAAGTGCGCATCGTCAAGAAATTCGAAAGCGGTGTCATCAAAGAGCCGATCAGCGTCAACCCCGAGGCGAGCATCCGCGAGGTGATCACGCTCATGGGGCAGTACGGCATCTCCGGCGTCCCCGTGGTCGAGGGCCGTCAGCTCACCGGCATCGTCACCAGTCGTGATCTGCGTTTCGAGACCCGGCTCGACATGAAGGTGACCGATGCGATGACGCCCAAGGACCGGCTGGTGACGGTCCAGGAAGGGGCCGAGCGCGACGAGATCCTCACGCTGCTGCATCGCCACCGCATCGAGAAGCTGCTGGTGGTCAACCCCCGCTTTGAGCTGCGCGGCATGATCACCGTCAAGGACATCCAGAAGGCCGAGGACTTCCCCAACGCCTGCAAGGACGAATATGGCCGCCTGCGTGTGGGCGCGGCGGTTTCTACGGGCGAAGGCACCGAGGAGCGCGTCGAGGCGCTGGCCGAGGCGGGCGCCGATCTGCTGGTGGTGGACACCGCCCACGGCCACAGTAAGGGCGTGATCGATCGGGTGGGCTGGATCAAGCGTCACTTCCCCGGCGTACAGGTCATTGGTGGCAACATCGCCACCGGCGATGCCGCGCGGGCTCTGGCGGATGCCGGCGCCGACGCGGTCAAGGTGGGCATTGGCCCGGGATCCATCTGCACCACCCGAGTCATCGCCGGCGTCGGAGTACCCCAGGTCACGGCGGTCGACAACGTCGCCACGGCACTGGCCAGCACCGATGTGCCGGTGATCGCCGACGGTGGCATCCGCTTTTCCGGGGATATGGCCAAGGCCATGGCCGCCGGAGCCCACTGCGTGATGATGGGCAGCATGTTCGCGGGCACCGACGAGGCACCCGGCGAGGTTGAGCTCTATCAGGGCCGCAGCTACAAGTCGTACCGGGGCATGGGCTCGATCGGTGCGATGTCCGGCAAACAGGGCTCATCGGATCGCTACTTCCAGGAAAACGCCCGCGACGCCGACAAGCTGGTGCCCGAGGGCATCGAGGGCCGGGTCCCTTACAAGGGCCCGATGAACGTCATCATTCACCAGCTTCTGGGCGGTCTGCGCGCCAGCATGGGCTACTGCGGCTGTGCGGACATCGACTCGTTCCGCGAGCGGGCCACCTTTGCACGCATCACCAACTCCGGGGTGCGCGAGGGGCATGTCCACGATGTGAGCATCACCAAGGAAGCGCCCAACTACCGGAGCGATTGACGCCATGACCGGCGATATCCATGCCGAGCGGATCCTCATCCTCGATTTCGGTTCGCAGTACACCCAGCTCATCGCCCGTCGCATCCGTGAAGCCGGGGTGTATTGCGAGATCCGCCCCTGGGATGTGGAAGCCGAGCGCATCCGCGAATTCGCGCCACGGGGGGTGATCCTCTCGGGTGGGCCTGAGTCGGTGCACGAAGACAGCGAGCAGACACCGCGGCTGCCGACGACCGTCCTCGATCTGGAAGTCCCGGTTCTGGGCATCTGCTACGGCATGCAGACCCTTGCCCACGAGCTGGGTGGAGCGGTCGAGGCCTCGCAGACCAAAGAGTTCGGCTACGCCGAGGTGCGTGCCCGCGGCCACTCGGTGCTGTTGCAGGATATCGAGGACCGCACCAACGCCGAGGGGCATGGGCTTCTGGACGTGTGGATGAGCCATGGCGACCGGGTGTCCGGATTGCCCGCCGGCTTCAAGGTCATTGCCAGCACGCCTTCGGCCCCCATCGCCGGCATCGGCGACGACGACCGCGGTTTCTATGGCCTGCAGTTTCATCCCGAAGTCACTCACACGGCCCAGGGGCAGCGCATTCTCGAGCGGTTCGTCCACGGCGTCTGTGGCTGCTCGGGGAACTGGACGGCGGACAACATCATCGAGGATCTGATCGCCCGGGTGCGCACGACGGTCGGCGATCAGAATGTGCTCCTGGGGCTGTCCGGCGGCGTCGACTCATCGGTGGTCGCCGCGCTGCTGCACAAGGCCATCGGTGATCAGCTGACCTGCGTGTTCGTCGACAACGGCCTGCTGCGCCTGGGCGAGGGCGATGAGGTCATGCAGACGTTCGCCCGCCACATGGGCATTCGCGTGATCCGCGTGGATGCCGAGGCGCGGTTCATGGACGCCCTCGCCGGCGAGGCCGACCCCGAGGTCAAGCGCAAGATCATCGGCCGCACTTTCATTGAGGTGTTCGACGAGGAGGCGGGCAAGCTCGACAACATCCAGTGGCTGGCGCAGGGCACGATTTACCCGGATGTCATCGAGTCCGCCGGCGCCAGCACCGGCAAGGCCCATGTCATCAAGTCGCATCACAACGTCGGCGGCCTGCCCGAGCGCATGAATCTGAAGCTGCTCGAACCCCTACGTGAGCTGTTCAAGGACGAGGTGCGCCGGATCGGGCTGGAACTGGGTCTGCCAGCGGAAATGATCCATCGCCACCCGTTTCCCGGCCCCGGCCTGGGCGTCCGTATTCTTGGCGAAATCCACAAAGAATACGCGGATCTGCTGCGCCGCGCCGATGCCATTTTCATTGAGGCACTTCGCGCCGGCGGCTGGTATGAGCGGACCAGCCAGGCGTTTGCCGTGTTCCTGCCGGTGCGCTCGGTCGGGGTCACCGGGGATGGCCGACGGTATGAGTGGGTGGTGGCGCTGCGGGCGGTGGAGACCATCGATTTCATGACCGCCCGCTGGGCGCATCTGCCCTACGACTTCCTCGATGATGTCTCGCGGCGGATCATCAATGAAATCGACGGGATCTCGCGGGTGGTGTATGACATCTCCGGCAAACCACCCGCGACCATCGAGTGGGAGTGACACCGGAGGCGGCCATGCAACGTGCGCTGGCGCTGGCCGAACGGGCGGCGGGCGCCGGCGAGGTGCCGGTGGGGGCGGTGCTGCTACGCGATGGCGAGTTGATCGGCGAGGGCTGCAACCAACCCATTGGCCGCCACGACCCCACCGCGCATGCCGAGATCGTCGCCCTGCGGGCCGCCGGCACGCGGCTGGGCGCCTACCGCCTGCCGGGCACCCAGCTCTACGTGACGCTCGAGCCCTGCCCCATGTGTGTCGGTGCCCTCATCCATGCCCGGGTCGACACGGTCATCTATGGTGCCACTGATCCCAAGACCGGGGCCTGCGGGGGCGCCATGCGACTGCATGACGATCCGCTCCACAATCATCGCCTGTCGGCGCAGGGTGGGTTGATGGCAGAGCCATGCGCGGCGCTTTTGAGGGACTTTTTTCGGGTACGACGCGAACGCTGAGGCACATCATGACATCGACTGAACTGCCCCGGACCATGGCCGCCGTCCAGCTTGACCGCCATGGCGGTCTGGATGCCCTGACCTACCGCAATGACGTGCCGGTGCCCCGGCCGTCTGGCGATGAGGTCCTCATCGAAGTGCATGCCTGTGGCATGAACAACACCGATGTCTGGGTGCGCGAGGGCGCCTATGGCAGCGACACCGATCCCAATGCCGTGTCCACCTGGCGCCGGGGCCGCTCGACGCTGACGTTCCCGCGGATTCAGGGCACCGACAGTGTCGGAGTCATCGTGGCGGTGGGGGAGGGCGTGCCCGCCGCCCGGATCGGCGAGCGGGTGATCGTGGACTTCAGCCTCTACAATCGCGACGACGACAGCCTCGCGGATATCGACTACATCGGCCATGGCCGTGACGGGGGTTATGCCGAATATCAGTGTGTGCCCGCCGCGAATGCCCATGCCGTCGATACCACGCTGACTGATGCGGAACTGGCGACCTTCTGCTGTGCCTATCTCACCGGCGAGCATATGCTCGAGCGCGCCAACGTGCAGGCCGGCGAGCGGGTACTGGTCACCGGTGCCTCGGGCGGTGTGGGTTCGGGGATTGTTCAGCTGTGCCGGGCGCGCGGGGCGATCCCCTATGCGGTGACCCGGGCTGACAAGGCGGAAGCCTTGATGGCGATCGGTGCCGAGGCGGTGATCGATCGCGGCGCAGCCGACTGGGTGGAGGCCGTGGAGGCGGCCACCGGCGGTGCGCCGATTGATGTGGTGGCCGATCTGGTCGCCGGGCCGCACTTCAACGACCTGCTCCGCATTCTGCGGCCTGAGGGGCGCTATACCACCGCCGGCGCCATCGCCGGACCCGTGGTCGAGCTGGATCTGCGGACCCTCTATCTCAAGCAGCTCCAGATCAACGGCTCCTCCCAGGGGCGCCGCAGTGACTTTCGGCGGCTGCTGGGCCACGTCCTCGCAGGGCGTATCCGGCCGCTGCTGCATGCCACCTATCGGCTTTCGGATTTTCATCACGCCCAGCGCGATTTCATGGGCAAGGACTACGTCGGCAAGCTCGTGGTGGTTCCCGACCGGCACTGGGACCGGGTGGGTGCGCCCCATGTCCGCGACTGACCCGGGGACGCTCGAGTGGATGGACGTCGCCGTGGGCAGCGACATCCATCGGGTGGTGTTCGCCGGTGTCCCCACCGACGCGACCCGCAGCGTGCGCGAGCGCATGGAGTGGCTGAGCGGGCCGGGCGACGGACTGCGGCAGCTGCTGATCGAGCCCCCCTATGGCACGCCGACCTTCTGCGTTGATCTGCTGACGCTGCCTGATGACCCCGAGGCCCAGGCGGCGTTCATCATCATGGAGGTGATGGGCTATCCGTTCTTCTCGGGGTCGAACACCATGGCCACCGCCTGCGCCCTGATCGAGAGTGGCCGCATCCCCGGAACCCATCCCGATGGCACGCAGTGCCTGCGCCTCGAGGCCCCGGGCGGGCGGGTTGATGCGCATGTGCAGCGGCGCGATGGGCAGGTGGTCAGGGTGACCGTCGAGGGGGACGAGGCCTTCGTGCATCGGGCCGATGCCCGGGTCGAGCTGCCTGGCCTGGGGACCGTGGCGTATGACCTGGTCTGGAGTGGTGGTCATTACGTGATGGTCAACGCCGATTCGCTGGGTCTGCGCCCGGCGGACGCGGGCGGAGCGGATGCGCTTGCCCTGGCGGCACGGATTATCGAGGCGGTACAGGCGGATTTTCAGGATCTGCACCCGCGGCTGGGTGATGTCGGGGCGCCGCGGTTTCTGCACTGGATGTGGCCCGAGACCGAGACTTCGCCGGAGTCCCTGCAGGCAACCGGCGGGACTTATGGTCACCCCGGCGTGCTTTGGGGTTGCCCCACAGGCACCGGCACCGTCGCGCGCCTCGCCCGGCGGATGCACCGCGGGCAGGCCGGCGTGGGAACCACGCTGCGCAACACCAGCCCCGCGGGGACGACCTTCGAGGGCCGAGTCATTGAACAGAGCCGGGTGGGGGATTATCCGAGCATCCGGACCCAGGTCAGCGGCATGCCGCAAGTGGTCGGCCGGTGCCGCCTCAGCCTTCCGGCCACCAGCCCCGTGATCGCCGAGCGCGGTCTGGAGTGGCTGCTGGATCCGCGCTCAGGCCTGATCGATGATCCAGTCCGGGGCGATACCGGATGAGTCGATGGCCGCATCGATATCCATATCGGCAAGCACCCCGGTCTGCGTGACAAGCGCCGTGCGAACCCCCGCCGCCTGGCCGCCAAGGACGTCGGTATGCAGTGTATCGCCCACCATCAGTGTCCGCTCGCGGTCGATACCGGGGCCCAGGCGCTCGAGGGCGAGCTCAAAGATGTTGGCAAACGGTTTGCCGTAGAACGCCGGCTCGACGCCGGTGGCATCCTGGATCTGGTGGGCGAAAGTCCCCGGCTCGGTGGAATCCCCGCCTGCCTGTGGCGCGAGAAGATCCGGGTTGGCCACCAGCAGACGCCGCGGATTGGCTTGGAGGCTGCTGGTCAACAGATCCTGTCGTGCCGGCGTCCACTCCGAGGCGCCGACAAACAGAAAGCCCTCAACGGCGTGATAGTCCGCGATGTCATCCGCCAGCATCCGATAGTCCAGGGGTGGGAACTCATCAGGACCGAACTGCTGGCCGGCGATGATGCCCCAGTGCCGCGGCGCCTCCTGCTCGAGCTGGCGCACCAGGGTTTTACGGCTGGTGACCACATCGGCGGCGTCAAAGTGGTAGCCCAGACGCTGATAGCGCGCCATCAACGTCGCATGCGAGAACCCGGCGGCGTTGGAGACCACCATGACCCGCTTTCCGGCGGCCTGCAGGGCGGCGATCCGCTCAGGGACACCCGGGATGGGGTCCTGCCCGCGATTGAGCACGCCAAAGGCATCCAGCAGCACGGTGTCGAAGTGATCCATGATCTCGCCAAGGTTGGCGGCACGTCGGGCCGCCCCTGGCCGGGCAGGGGCCGGCAGCCGATGACGGATGGCCTCGTAGGCGGTAAAACCAAGCGGGGCCGAGCACAGGGTAGAGGGCGATGCGTGATCCATGGGCGTCCTGTTGAGCGCGATTTCAGCGCCACAGTATAGCGCGTCCGAAAGCCAGCGGCTTGGGGCAACCGTGGTTTTCGCTCGCGACGGGGAATGTTGTACAATCTACATCGCTGGAGAGGTGGCTGAGTGGTCGAAAGCGCCGCACTCGAAATGCGGTGAGTCCGAGAGGGCTCCGGGGGTTCGAATCCCTCCCTCTCCGCCAAGCATAAAACAGGGGCCATCGGCCCCTTTTTTGTGTCTGATGCAGTGCTGGGGTTCGAGCCCCCGGAGCCAAGCGGACGGGGTTCGACCAATCGCCGGTAGGCGATTGGGACGCGTCGCGCAGCGATGCGCCCGAAGGGTGAGGCCCGGAGGGCCGAATCAATCCCTCCCTCTCCGCCAGACATAAAACAGGGGCCATCGGCCCCTTTTTTGTGTCTGATGCAGTGCTGGGGTTCGAGCCCCCGGAGCCAAGCGGACGGGGTTCGACCAATCGCCGGTAGGCGATTGGGACGCGTCGCGCAGCGATGCGCCCGAAGGGTGAGGCCCGGAGGGCCGAATCAATCCCTCCCTCTCCGCCAATAAAATCAGGCATTTGAGCTCGCTACTGATCGCGTTTTTGTGGGTAGGGCAGTGTAGTGGCTAAGATTCTGCGCAGGATTCCTGCCGGCAGAACTCTCCTTGTGTCTGATTAAAATTCAGCCAATACTACGCTTTGGTATCCGTGGCGATTGGGCTGTTGAGTTTTTGCGCCGCCCTGCACAGTGGAGCGTTCGACCTTGCTGAACCGGATTTTTTAGTACTGGGTGTATGCAACGCTCCCAGCGGCGCTACTGCTGATCGGACTTTATCCGTTCATCGGTGCCGGAATCGCACTGCCGGTCTATCTTGCATTGCCCATCTATATGGCCCACCAGTTCGAGGAGCATGATGCGGATCGCTTCGCGGCCTTTTTGAACGAGCTGCTTGGGCCGAGGCGCAGAGGGCTGACAGCGGCAGATATCTGGGTCGTCAATGTCGTGTTCGTATGGTTTGCCCTGCTCGCGGTTTTCTATCTCACCCGGCTCGATCCGGCGTGGGGCGTATTGGCAGGTTATCTCGTCGCAGTTAATGCGTTATTGCACGTGGTCTGGGCGGTACGGCTACGCCGCTATAACCCCGGCCTTTGGAGCGCTGCCGTTCTATTCTTGCCGCTGGCGGCCTGGATTTTCGCGGCCACCCCCGCACCGATACTGATTCATCTGGTCGCGATGCTTGTCGTGATCGTCTTGCATGCCGCGATCGCATACCGAGCATCACAACCCGCATGATCTGAGACTAGATGCCGGGCACTAAGGGGACGCCGCTGCAGCCGGTTAAAAGGGTGATCAGCGAGATGATCAGTGCGGTTCGGATCATGAGTTGCTCCTGATTTGCAATGGTAAGGGGACCTGAGCCGTCAACGCCGGCTCAGGTCGTCCGCGTTACTAAATGAACGCAAATCGCAGCGCGAACAGGGCCGCGATCAGCCACACCGCTGGATGGACGGCCGTCGGCTTGCCCGCCAGCGTCTTACCGAGCACATAGGTAATGAAACCCAGCCCCATGCCATCAGCAATGGAGTAGGTGAGTGGCATCGCGATGGCGGTCACGACGGCCGGTCCCGTATCGGTAATGTCGTCCCAGTCAAGCTCGGCCAGGCCGCGGACCATCATGCAGGCCACAAACAGCAGCGCCGGTGCGGTGGCATAGCCCGGAATGGCGCTGACCACCGGCAGGAAGAACAGTGAGAGCAGGAACAGCACCGCAATCACAACGGCGGTCAGTCCGGTCCGGCCACCGGCATTGATACCCGATGCGCTTTCGATATAGGTCGTGGTGGTCGAGGTGCCGAACAGTGCGCCGCCGATGCTCGCGCCCGAATCCGCGACCAGTGCGCTGCGCAACCGGCCCAGACGACCGTCGCGGTCGAGGAAGCCGGCCCGATGCGAAAGGCCCACTAGAGTGCCCGTACTGTCGAACAGATCAACAAACAGGAACACCAGCACCACGGACACAAGTCCCAGCTCGAGCGCACCGGCAACGTCCATCTGCAGGAAGGTCGGGCTCGGATCCGGGGGCATCGATACCACCCCGTCAAACTCGGCAACGCCGAAGGGGACACCAATCAAGCTGACCGCCAGAATGCCAATGAGCACGGCGCCCGGGACTTCGCGATAGCTCAGCGCCACCATAATTGCGAATCCGAGCATGGCGAGCAGCGTTGGGACGGCGGTCAGATCGCCGAGCGTGACCAGCGTCGCATCGCTGTTGACCACAACGCCGGCGTTCTGCAGCGCGATGATCGCCAGAAAGAAACCGATGCCAGCCGAGATCGCCATTTTCAGCGATAACGGAATCGCGTTGATCAGCCACTCACGGATGGGCAGTACGGAGATGATCAAAAACAGAATGCCCGATAGGAAGACCGCGCCCAGTGCCGTCTGCCAGGCGATCCCCATGCCCAGCACCACGCCGTAGGTGAAGTAGGCGTTCAGGCCCATGCCCGGTGCGAGCCCGAATGGGTAGTTGGCATAGAGCCCCATGATCAGGCTGCCGAGTGCCGCGGCCAGGCAGGTCGCGACAAACACCGCCCCCCAGTTCATCCCGGTCTCGGAAAGAATGCTCGGGTTGACCACGACGATATAGGCCATCGTCAGAAAGGTGGTCAGACCGGCCAGCAGCTCGCGACGGATCGTCGTGCCGCTTTCCGCCAGTTCGAAGTATCGATCCAACATGCTAAGAGCCCCCGCAATACGCAAAATGCGAGTATACCCGGTGAGGGCTCATTGGCCACGACATCGTTTGGTCATCGCGGCGTCATCGGACTGTCACAGGTAACTCCTATCGTCTTGCTGAGTTATTCCTACGACAGAGGACTTCACCATGAGAAAGCTCAATGCCCTGACCATCGCTGCTGCGATCATGGGGGCGGCCGCCGCGCAGGCTCAGGCCCCGCTGGTTGTCACTGACACCGCAAACGCTGGAGAAGGCTCACTGCGTGCGGCGCTGGAGGCTGCCTCGCAGAGCGGTGGTGCCTCGCAGATCGTGATGACCGTGAGCGGCGATATCGTGATTGATGAGAGCCTCGTCTACACCGGTGAGGCACCGCTCGAGATCATCGGCAATGGTCAGCGCGTGCGCAGTGATGCCAACACCGACCTTCTTGTGAGCGCGAATGGTGGCGATCTGGCCATCAGCGATCTGGCCTTTGAGGGCCCCGGCGGCTTCAGTGTGCTCAACCGCGGTGATGTGGACGGGCAGACCGCCGGCAAGGGGATCTTTCTTGATGTCCGCGAGGATCAGACCGGCATGGTCCAGCTGGCGTTGACCAACGTATCCGTGAAGGGCGTCGCCAACCATGGCATTCACGTCTCCGACTGCACGCTGGCCGATGACTGCGGGAGCGGCGCTGGCGGCGCCGGAGGCGGATCGCCGGCCTCGCTGCACATCCAGCTCGAGAACGTTACCGTTGATGGCGCCGGCACTGGCAAGTTCGACGCCGATGGCCTCCGGGCCGATGAGCGGGGCGCGGGCGATATCCACCTGTCCGCCAATGGCTCGGAGTTCGCCCGGGTCGGCGCCGACGGTCTGGAGCTTGATGAAGGTCAGGCCGGGAGCATCCACTCGACGATCATCCGGACCGCGTTCATCGACAATGGCCCATACTGCAATCCGGATGTTCTCGCCGAGTATATGCCGGCTGAGCCGGAGGGCAGCTTCCAGGACGGTATGATGCAGCCCTCTGACATCCCCTCCGCGGTGACCGGCACGCCCGATGACAACTGCTTCGAGCGTGAGGTGTCGCTGTACGACTCGGGCTCGGTGGAAGAGTACGAGATCGGACTGGATCTTGATGACGGTATTGATTATGACGAGGCCGATTCCGGCAATCTCAACCTGACCATGATCGGGAGCACCGTCAGCGGCAACTACGACGAGGGCGTCGACATGGATGAAGCTGGCCCGGGTAATGGCAACCTGCGCTACATCAGCACCGTCGCGTACGGCAACAGCGATGACGGCTTCAAGATGTCCGAAGAGGACGCCGGCGGCGTCGATGGAGCCGTCATGGGGTCGGTCTCCCGCGACAATGGCGGGGTTGGTGTCGTGTTCGAGGAAGAGTCCGACGGCAATCTGGTTGTACAGATCAGCGACGTCCACACCGTCAACAATGACGATAGCGACGACACCGGACTCGAGATTGTTCAGGAAGATGCTGGAACCGGTGAGCTTTCCCTGACCGGCAGTCAGATCGAGGACGGCATGGAAGTCGAGGGCGTCAGCGTGTCGCGCTAGACCCACGGCATTGTGAGGAACGAAAAGGGGGCAGGGGAATCTGCCCCCTTTTTTATGCGCTCAGCGGGTCAGCCGAACCAACCGGTCGGGGAAGTCCGTGAAGATCCCATCCACGCCCCAGTCAGTCAACTGCTCCATCGCCGGGATATCGTTGATCGTATAGACATGCACTCGCAGGTCATTGGCCTGCGCCTGTTTGACGAATGCCTCATCAATCACCGCATCCCCCTGATAATTCAGGTTGCTGCCGATACCCACGGCATATTCACGGATCGTTTCGAAATCGGCGTCGGTGATCGTGCCTGGGCCTGGCGTGACGCCCGTCCACTCGATCAATGTGTCGCTGTCCTCTGTTTCGGGGTAGTACCACACGAGCTGCACAAGCGGTACGTCCGGATTGATGGACTCGACCTCCCGCAGACTCTCCTGCGAAAACGACTGAATCACGACGGCGCCGGCCTCAATCAAGCCACGTTCGCTGAGAGTGTCCATCAGCTCGGCCTCAAGCGTGGGGTCGCGTTCCGCGGATTTGGTCTCAATGTAATATCGAGTCTGGGTGCCGAATCGGTCGATGACCTCATCGAGCGTGACTACCCGGGTGCCCTTAAAGTCTGACCGCGCATGGTTGGGGTTGGCCTGGTTGAACCAGCTCCCGGCGTCGAGTGATTGCAGCTCTGCGAGCGTGTAGTCGCGCAGAGGGCCTTCGCCATTGGTTGTGCGGTCGATGGTTTCATCGTGAAAAACCACCAGCCGGCCATCCGCCGTCATCTGGATATCCAGCTCGAGATAATCTGCGCCCATGTCATGGGCTAGCTGCCAGGCGGGCAGCGTATGCTCCGGTGCGTGACCGCTAGCGCCACGATGTGCGATCACCTGAAAATCCTGCAGGGCTTCGAGCTGCTGTTCGATGCTGTTGGCGCTCGTGCCGGATGAGGTGAAAAGGGTTGCCACGGCGAGGGCGCCGGCGAGCGTGCGAAGGGGGCGGGTAGTGAGCATTGGATGGTCCATACAAATCCTATTGATTGAGCGTTCAATCAATACGCTACAGACCGGCAAAGCCCGGTTGCAAGTCTGGGCCGCCCGCTGCTCATCGCTTGACGCCCCCGGGTGAATTGGCCATACTCCGCGCTCGTCACAGCGCCTGTAGCTCAACTGGATAGAGCACCTGACTACGGATCAGGAGGCTGGGGGTTCGAATCCTCCCGGGCGCGCCAGACATCAAGGAAACCGGCTGCGGCCGGTTTTTTTGTGCGCGCCCGGGAGGGTTCGAACCCCCAGCCAAGGAACATGGGTTCGACCCGAGCGCAGCGCGCGAGGGAACGAGGCCCGCGGGGCCGAGTTAATCCTCCCGGGCGCGCCAGATATCAAGGAAACCGGCTGCGGCCGGTTTTTTTGTGCGCGCCTTCCGGTCAGGGTTCCTTCGCGGCCGCGGCGCGTACGCTGCGCGGGCTTAACTGCAGGGTCGCGGTCGCCAGCAGCGTCACCGCGATGAAGGGGAGGACCGTCAGGTTGAGGCCTACCCAGCCCAGGTGATGCAGCAGCGCACCCGCCATCAATGAACCGGCGGCGACCAGCCCGAAGATCACCAGGTCGTTGATGCCCTGCACCTTGCCGCGTTCCTCAACCGTGTGGGTTTCGGTGACCAGGGTGCTGCCCCCGATAAACAGAAAATTCCAGCCAATGCCCAACGCCACCAATGCCGCCCAATACTGGGGGAGGGCCTGGCCGCTGAGGGCAATGGCAACACTCATCAGCATGATGACCCCACCCGCGAACAGGATATTGAGCACACCGAAGCGGGCGATGAGCGATCCGGTGACAAACGACGGGGCGAACATGCCGAGCACGTGCCATTGCATCACGAAAGCCGCATCGCCCATCGCAAAGCCGCTGTCGCGCATGGCGAGGGGCGTCGCGGTCATCACCAGAGTCATCACGGCATAGCCGATGGCAGCCGCCATCAGGGCCACCATGAATCGCGGCTGGCTGATGATCTGCGGCAGACGTCGCTGTGCGGCCGTATTGTCCGGCCGGCCCGACGCCGGCACATCGAGGAATACCATGAGTAGACTGACCACCAGCGCCAGGGCGGTCACGATCAGATAGGGACCCGCCTCGGCGTGGGCTGTCCACAGGCTCTGGCCATAATTGGCGTTCCACGGCCCCAGAAAGGCGGCGGCGACCCCACCGGCCATTACCAGAGAGATGGCCCGGCTTCGGAAGCCCTCGCTGGCGCAATCGGCGGCCGCAAACCGGTAATACATGGCGAAGCCCTGATAGACGCCCAAAAGCAGATTGCCCACGTTGAACAGGACGAACGAGTCCTGGGCAATGCCGGCAGCCGCCAGGGCGCCGCCGGCTGCACCGCCCCCAGTGGCGCCGAGGATGAACCCGGGGCGACGCCCCATCCGTTTCATAAGTAGGGACGCCGGGAAGGTGGCCAGCAGGGCACCGACCTGCATGAGAGCGACCGGCAGTGTCGCCAGCGCGGGGCTGGTCGTCAGCTGCTGACCCACCACGCCGCTTAACGTCATCACAGTAATGGCCGCAATCAGGAATAATGCCTGGCTGACGGCAAGAATGGCGACGTTGGTCTTCTCGTTCGCCGGCTTCGCTGTATCCAATTCCACTCCGCCCGAGGCCTGTCAGAAAAGTTGAACGCCACGCTCAGTAATCGTCGTGGCAGGGCTTATTGATGCTGGAACCCTCAATCGCCATATTGGTCGATTGATCGTCACCACAAATCATACCCTTTCAGTCGGTGACCGGGGACCATGCCGATGTTGCTTCCGATTGCGCTTGTCATGGCGGCTGCCTTTCAGTGGGGACTGGCAGGCGGGCTGGCGGGGCAGCTCATGACCTCGGGCTGGTCGCCGGAGCTGCTGACGTTCTGGCGGCTGCTTGTCGGGCTTCTGTGCATGCTGGCGTGGGTAGCGGTGATCCGGTTGCAGGGCTATTCCCTCAATCTCACCCGCCCGTTGGTCGCCTGGTCGGCGCTGGCCGGCCTGGGGGTCACCGGCAATCTGACCTTCTATTTCATCAGCATCAGCGAGGCCAGTGTCGCCGTGGCGGTGACCCTCATGTACAGCGCACCGGTCATGGTCTACTTCGTGTCGTTTGCGCGCGGTACGGAGCGCCCCACCACGCTCAAGCTGGGTGCGATTGCAGCGATCGTGGTGGGGGTGGTACTGCTGACCGGGCTATATCGGACAACCCCCGGTGCATTCAGTCTGTGGGGCGTTCTCGCGGGGCTGCTCTCGGGGATTTCGTACTCGGTGTTCATCTTTGCATTCAAATCGGCCGGCTCTCATGGCAGAACCCCGGTTTCGCTGACGGTCGCCTTCATGGCTGCCGTGCTCGCTCTGGCCTTTCTCGTTGACCCGGCTCAGGCGGTCAGTGTGCCGCTATCGCCCGACGCACCGTTGTTTTTGCTGTTCGGGTTGATCGGCGCGGGGCTGTCGTTTCTCTGCTATTTCATCGGCCTGCGCGGCGTGCTGCCCACGATGGCGGCCGTGGTGGCGATGATCGAACCGGTCACCGCAACGCTCTACGGAGTGATCGGTCTGGGCGAGGCGCTATCCCTTGCCGAGGTCCTGGGCATGATCATCATTCTCTCCTCGGTGACCGCGCTGACCGTCATGAGTCATCGGGAGTCCGTGCGCTGACCCCATGGGGCAGCGGCG
Organism: Spiribacter sp. SSL99; assembly: GCF_009805925.1. Classification (NCBI taxonomy): domain Bacteria; kingdom Pseudomonadati; phylum Pseudomonadota; class Gammaproteobacteria; order Chromatiales; family Ectothiorhodospiraceae; genus Spiribacter; species Spiribacter sp. SSL99. Next base: position 83,842 of record NZ_MAOM01000017.1, read on the forward strand.
GTCAGCAAGAAACCGAACAACCAGGCCAGCGCTGCGGCGGCGAGCCATTGCATGTCGTAGGGGGCGCCCAGCCGCAGCCCGGCAGCACCGGCGACTAGTAAGCCGGCCGGCGTGCCCAGCCACCGCGTCAGCACTCGATGATCGGTCAACAACAGGCTGAGGGCGGCGGGAAGGCTGGCGATCAAGCCAATCACCAGGCCCTGGTTGCGTCCGCCAGGATCATGCAGCGCCGAGCCCACGGCGTCGATGATGCCGGCAGCGGCGAGCCCGAGCAGGGACACTGCCAGAAGCGGGCGAACGAAGCGCGTGCCGGCTGGCGATGCCCGGCTCGGCGTCCGCATGATCACGACGAGCAACCAACCCATAAACACAAGGCGCAGGCCAATCGGCAGGACACCCGGGCCATCGGGAAGACGCAGCAGTTCAGCAATCACCCAGACCCAGAGAATCTTTGTGACCGCCTGGGGCGCGATGCGAAGCCAGTAGACGCCGATAAGGCCGGGTAATGCGCCGTGAACCAGGGCGGCCAGATCGGCGTTCAGGTCAATGAATCCCGGCAGACACAGCGGCGTCATCCGGGTAAGCCAGGCGAGCACCGGAATGATGCCCGTGTACCCGAATACGATCACCCACCAGAGGCGCTGTTCATTGCTGAGGGATGTCGGCTGCATGGGAGCATCATCCCATGCGCCCACTCACGCCAGGTTGCCCGGCATCAAGTCAGGATGCGACGGACCTAGAGAGTCTGTCCTGTGGACTCCCAGTCGCTCAGGAACTGCTCGAGCCCCTTGTCCGTTAGGACGTGGTTGGCGAGCCCGCGAATGACACCGGGCGGGATCGTCGCCACATCGGCGCCCGCCAGCGCTGCGGTTTTGACGTGGTTGGCGTGCCGGATCGATGCGGCAAGGATCTTCGTGGGGAAGTCGTAGTTGTCATAGATGGCACGGATATCGCTGATCAGGGCCATTCCATCGATGTTGATGTCATCGAGTCGGCCAATGAAAGGCGATACGTAAGTGGCGCCGGCCTTGGCCGCAAGCAGTGCCTGGTTGGCGGAAAAGCAGAGCGTCACATTGGTGGCGATGCCATCGCCGCTGAGTCGTCGACAGGCCTTGAGGCCATTCAGGGTCAGGGGCAGTTTGACGACAACATTGTCAGCAATTTCCGCCAGCGTCCTCGCCTCGCGGAGCATGCCCTCGTACTCGAGTGCGGCGACTTCGGCGGAGACCGGACCATCCACGATCTCGCAGATTTCGCCGACAACGGTCCGGAAATCGCGCCCCGACTTGGCGATCAGCGACGGATTGGTGGTAACCCCGTCAAGCAGGCCATAGCCATTGAGCTCGCGGATGTCGTCGGCCTGTGCGGCATCCACAAAAAACTGCATCGCTCAGTTCCCCGGCCAGGGCGGCCAGCCCATGCTGCGCCCACCCATTAGGTGGAGATGGATATGCCAGACGGTCTGCCCGGCATCACGGCCGCAGTTGAATATGCTGCGATACCCCGTGTCCGCGATTCCCAGCTCGTGGGCGAGCTTTTTGGCGGTCAGGTGCATGTGGCCGATCAGGGACGCGTCATCGGGCTGGATATCGACCATGCTCTCGATGTGCCTGCGTGGGATGATCAGCACATGCGTGGGCGCCTGAGGGTGAATGTCGTGAAAGGCCACCACCTGGTCATCCCGATGGATTACATCGGCATCCATCCGCCCGGCGACGATCTCGCAGAAAATGCACGGTTTACTCATGGGGCGAGATTAAGGCCGACATCCCGCACGACGCAAGCACTGCCCCATGTCAGTCGGCTTTGGCGTCCACCCGCGCCCGGAGTGCCTCGGCAAGGGTCTTCGCCTGGGTGTTGTCGGCGGCATCCACTGGCGTGAGTCCTTCGCGGGTCAGGAACGTGTCCGACCAGTGGTCACCGGCGGCCGCGAAGGTCATGAAATCGCCCCACCACAGAATCTGGTAATGATCGGCCGTGATGCGGTTGTGGGCGAGGCGGCTGTCCTCCTCGAGGCCATACACATCGACCCGGGTGAGTATCGGCTCGAGTGCCGATTTGATCGCAATCAGCGCAGGCCCCCGCAGCGCCCAGCGCTGCGGCTCCATGCGTCGCAACCACTGCGAGATCTCGGGCATGTTGCGAAACCACTGCAGCACTACGGCCTCGCCGTTGCTGGTGGCACAGCCGACCTGGAACCGACGGGGGTCACGGCGTTGGGTGAGCAGGCTGACGTCGCTGAAGTTCTGTCCTTCCCATGCGTGCATTTATACGATCCGGTTATATAAAGATAAGAAATGATTCTTTTGGTTTGGGGCCTGTCCCGTCATACAGTGCCGGTATTGCTATCCAACACAAATCAATGGAGCGTTTTGATGGGACTGCGTATCGGAAGCCTCGCGCCGGATTTTACCGCCAAAACAACCGAAGGCGAGATCCGCTTTCATGACTGGATCGGTGACAACTGGGCGATTCTTTTCTCGCATCCGAAGGACTTCACGCCGGTCTGCACCACTGAGCTCGGCTACATGGCCCAGCTCAAGCCTGAGTTCGACAGGCGTGGCACCAAGGTGATCGGCCTGTCGGTGGATCCGGTCGAAAACCATGCCACCTGGGCGCAGGATATCGAGGAGACTCAGGGGACGGCGCCCAATTATCCGATGATCGGCGATACGGACCTGACCGTCGCCAAGCTCTACGACATGCTGCCCGAGGACGAGGGTGACAGCTGCGAGGGGCGCACGGCCATGGACAACGCCACCGTGCGTGCTGTCTACGTCGTGGGGCCGGACAAGCGCATCAAGGCGATGCTGGTTTACCCGATGACCACCGGGCGTGATTTCAACGAGATCCTGCGGTTGCTCGATTCCCTTCAGCTGAACGCCCGACACACGGTCGCGACGCCCGTGAACTGGCAGGACGGTGACGACATCATCATCCCGCCGGCGGTCAGTGACGAGCAGGCCCGGGATAAATTCCCCGAGGGCTGGGAAACGCTCAAGCCGTATCTGCGGGTGGCCAAGCAGCCGGCGGACTGAATCGGTTAAAGGCCGGGGCAGCAGGGGCTGGCCCGGTCCGCCCCTCCCGCCTCGAATGTGCCCGATGGCCTCGCGTGTTACGCTCACCGGCTAATGTCAGCAATCACCGGCGGGACCCGCATGGCGTCTGCAGAGCATATCTATCGCGTGATCTTCCACAACCAGGGCAAGATATATGAAATCTATGCCCGTAATATTTCCGATGGCGGGCTGCTTGGGTTTGTGGAGATTGAGGAGCTCACCTTTGGCGAGCGCACCCAGGTGGTCGTGGATCCCGCCGAAGAGAAACTCAAGAGCGAGTTCGAAGGCGTCAAGCGCACCTATGTGCCCATGCACTCCATCGTACGAGTCGACGAGGTCGAAAAGGAAGGCACCGCCAAGATCTCTGAGGCGGACGGCAACGTCACACCGTTTCCCAGCTCGGTCTACACCCCGGGGCACCGCACCGATTGATCGTGAGCCGGGTGTGAATTAACCTGCACGCTGTTCTGGAGAGGTGTCCGAGCGGTCGAAGGAGCGCGCCTGGAAAGCGCGTGTACGGTAACCCCGTACCGAGGGTTCGAATCCCTCCCTCTCCGCCAGACATAAAACAGGGGCCGCGGGCCCCTTTTTTATGTCTGGCAGTGCCGGGGGGTTCGGACCCTCGGTACAAGCAGATAGTGGGTTCGACCAATCGCGCAAGCGATTGGGACGCCGAGCGCCGCGAGGCGCCCGGAGGGTGAGGCCCGCAGGGCCGAATCGATCCCTCCCTCTCCGCCAGACCCACCTATTGATTGCAGCTAACAGAAAGCCTCGCTCGATTGCTCCCAGCTATTACCCCCATTGGCAGCAACAACTTCCATCCTCAGCTGTGTTTGTTATAACTGCAGCCTGAAGAGCAACCATTGGCACGAGCGGAGTATACGAGCTATGGCAGCAGCCGATATCGATAAAGCGGGCAAATGCCCGGTCATGCATGGCGGGGCGACCAACCAGAGCAGCGACAATATGGAGTGGTGGCCCAACGCGCTGAATCTGGAAATCCTCCACCAGCACGACACCAAGACCAACCCGATGGGCGAGCATTTTGACTACCGCGAGGAAGTCAAGAAGCTCGACTACGAAGCGCTGTGGAATGACATGCGGGCGTTCATGAAGGACAGCCAGTCCTGGTGGCCGGCCGACTGGGGCCATTATGGCGGCCTCATGATCCGTATGGCCTGGCATGCTGCTGGCTCCTATCGCACATCCGACGGCCGGGGCGGTGGGGGCACCGGCAACCAGCGCTTCGCGCCGCTGAACTCCTGGCCGGATAACACCAACCTGGACAAGGCACGCCGCCTCCTGTGGCCGCTCAAGCAGAAGTACGGCAATCAGGTGAGCTGGGCGGACCTGATCATCCTTGCCGGCACGGTGGCGTATGAGTCCATGGGCCTCAAGGTGTTCGGCTTTGGTTATGGCCGTGAAGACATCTGGCATCCCGAGAAGGACATTTACTGGGGCTCGGAGAAGGAATTTCTTGCGCCCAGTGACGAGCGCTACGAGGATGTTGAAAACCCCGAGACGATGGAAAACCCGCTGGCCGCCGTCCAGATGGGGCTGATCTACGTGAACCCCGAGGGTGTCAACGGCAACCCGGATCCGCTGGCTACGGCCGAACAGGTGCGGGTGACCTTTGATCGCATGGCGATGAACGACGAGGAAACCGTCGCGCTGACCGCTGGCGGTCACACCGTGGGCAAGTGCCACGGCAATGGCGATGCCGAGCTGCTCGGGCCCGATCCGGAAGCGGCCGACGTCGAAGAGCAGGGCCTTGGCTGGAACAACCACACGACGCGCGGCGTCGGGCGTGACACGGTCACCAGTGGTATTGAGGGCGCCTGGACCACGAAGCCGATCGAGTGGGACAACGGCTACTTCTATCTGCTGCTCAATTACGAGTGGGAGCTCAAGAAGAGCCCGGCCGGCGCCTGGCAGTGGGAGCCGGTGGACATCAAGGAAGAGGACAAGCCGGTTGATGTCGAGGATCCCTCCATCCGACTCAATCCGATCATGACCGATGCCGACATGGCCATGAAGATGGACCCGGCCTATCGGGAGATCTCGGAGCGGTTCTACAACGACCCGGCCTATTTCGACGACGTGTTCGCCCGCGCCTGGTTCAAGCTCACGCACCGTGACATGGGTCCCAAGGACCGCTACATCGGCCCGCATGTCCCGGATGAGGACTTGATCTGGCAGGATCCGGTGCCCGCGGGCAACCGCGATTACGATGTGGATGCACTCAAGGCGGCGATCGCCGGGAGTGGCCTGTCGATCGATGAAATGGTCGCGACCGCCTGGGACAGCGCCCGCACGTTCCGCAACTCGGACCTGCGCGGCGGTGCCAACGGCGCCCGCATCCGCCTGGCGCCCCAGAAGGACTGGGCCGGTAACGAGCCTGAGCGGCTGCAGAAGGTACTCGGTGTGCTCGAGCCGCTGGCCCGTGATGCCGGGGCGAGCCTGGCCGACACCATCGTTCTGGCCGGCAACGTCGGCATCGAGCAGGCGGCCAAGGCGGCCGGTTACGATGTCACGGTGCCGTTCCTGACCGGACGGGGTGATGCGAGCGAAGAGCAGACTGATGCCGCGTCCTTCGATGTCCTGGAGCCCGAGGCCGATGGCTTCCGCAACTGGATGAAGAAGGATTACGTCGTCAGCGCCGAAGAGCTCATGCTCGACCGCGCCCAGCTGCTGGGTCTGACCGGGCCGGAAATGACCGTGCTTGTCGGCGGCATGCGGGTGCTCGGCACCAATCACGGCGGCACGCAGGAGGGTGTGTTCACCGACCGGACCGGCGAGTTGACCAACGACTTCTTCGTCAACCTGTGCGACATGGGCAACACCTGGAAGCCGGTGGACACCAACCGCTACGAGGTGCGTGACCGGCAGACCGACGAGGTCAAATGGACGGCCACCCGGGCCGACCTGGTGTTCGGCTCCAACTCGATCCTACGGTCCTATGCCGAGGTCTATGCGCAGGACGACAACCAGGAGAAGTTCGTCAACGACTTCATCAGCGCCTGGACCAAGGTGATGGACAACGATCGGTTCGATCGCGTCGCCTGAGCCCTTCACCCCGTGAAGCGAAGCCCCGCCGCGGCCACTGCGCCCCGGCGGGGCTTTTTGTGTCGGATCCCCCGGAGACTCGGCGCGGCGGCCTTTTCGTGGCAATATCTAGCGCTGATCCATTGATGACAGGTTTCAGGACCCCATGCCACATCTTTTCGTCAACCGCAGCCGGGCCTATGACCTGCTGGAGTCCTCCGAGAAGGCGGGACGCACGTTTGTCTGGGAGAGCGTCAACGCCATTCTCTACGTCTTTGGCGGCGTTGCGTTCATCTTTGGCAGCCTGTTCTTTTTTCCTGCGCTGGAGGCCGAACTCAACTGGGGTGTCTGGGGCTTTTTCATTGGCTCCATCCTCTATCTGCTGGTCACGGCGCATGATGTGCTGGAGGTGCTGCGCTACCGGCGCGAGCCGCACCGGGGGCGTTCACTCGAACTGGTTGCGGCCAGCGGCTATCTGATCGGCACGATCCTGTTCCTTGTCGGCAGCGTCCTGTTCTTCACCTTCGTGGACCTGACCGTCGCGGGCGCCTGGTGCTTCATCATCGGCAGCCTGCTGTTCACCGCCTCGCCATTCGTCAATGTGCTCCAGGTCCACCATCTCAGTGCGCGCGCCCTGCGCCTGTACACCCTGACCGGCATCAGCTTTGTGGCCGGCGCGGTGCTCTTCACCACCGCCTCCATCCCCTATCTGTGGAACATCGGGGATTCGCGGCTTGCGATCGAGCTGTCGGATTTTCTGGGGGCGCAGTATCTGGTCGGCAGTGTCCTGTTCCTGGCCGGCGGGTTTTTCAACTATCTGCGCGCCTGGGTCCGGGTGCGGGAGTATCGCTCGCAATGATCCCGCTGTTTGGCACCCTTTTCCCAGGTTGGATTCTGGTGGTGGCGGCGGCGGCGCTGATCACCGTCGGGCTGACGCTGATCCTGCGCTGGGTGGGTCTGGGGGCTGCGATTCCCGCCAGGCCAGTGTTCAATCTGGCGCTTTTCCTGCTGGTGACGTTCATTCTCTGGGAGGTCCTCTATGCCAGTCACTGATCGCCACGCCGTCAGAAGGCAGGGACAGCGATGAGCGCGCGGGAGGCGATGCGCCAGCGCATCACCGACCGCCATGGTGCCGGCTCGGGATCGCCGGGGCGCTGGCGCCGGATAATCGGGGTCGGCCTGCTGATTGGCGTGCTGTTGGGTGCCGGCATCATGGGCGAGCGGGTGGTGAGCACGCTCGATACGCGCCCGCGGACCAGTGATGCGCAGATCGCGGCGGATACGACGCTGTTGGGCGCCCCGTTGCCGGGCCGTGTTGTCGAGATCGCCGTTCGCGAAAATCAGCCGGTGAAAGCCGGAGCGGTCCTGTTCACGATCGACCCGGCCCCCTACGCCATGGCGCTCAGTCAGGCTGAAGCGACGCTCGACGCCGCCACGGCCGAACTGGCGGACGCCCGCCGGCGGATTGAGGCCGAGGCTGCCAACGCCGATGGCGCGCGTGACGAGATTCAGCGCGCGGAAGACGACCTGGCGCTGGCGGAGCGCACTGTGGAGCGCCTGACCCCATTGGCAGAGGCGGGCATCGTCTCGCAGCAGACCTATGATGAAGCCGTCACCGCCCGTGCCAATGCGCAGACGGCGCTGCGTCAGGCACAACAGGCGGCCGTTGCAAGCGTCGATCTCATCGAGACCGCTGAGGCGCTGGAGGCTGAGCGCGATGCGGCCCGGGCGGCGGCACAGCTCGCCCGCTGGGAGCTTGAGCAGACCACTGTCAGGGCGCCGTTCGATGGGGTTGTCGTGGGTCTTTCCGCGGCCAGGGGGCAGTACCTGGTCCCGGGCGAATCGATCCTCACCCTCATTGATGACCAGTCCTGGCACGCGGTGGCACTCGTGCGGGAAACCGACCTCGCCGGGATACGCCCCGGGAGCGACGCGGAAGTGAGTGTCGCGATTGACACCAGCACGGCCGTCAAGGGCCGGGTCGAGAGCATTGGGCGGGGCATCCAGCTGTCGGATGACGTCGATCTGGCCGGCCGACTGCCCTACGTTCAGGCAACGCTTGACTGGGTACAGGTGGCGCAGCGCTTCCCGGTGCGCGTCAAACTCGACAACCCACCGGATCACCTGCGGCGGCTGGGGGCGTCAGCCCGGGTCGTGTTCACGCCCGATGCGAGCGCGGCCCCTGAGTCCGGAGGAGGGCGGTGAGCATTCTCGCGGATCTCGCCCCGCGACCGGGGCGTTTTCGTGACGCCGTCTCCATCGGAGGGCTCTGTACCGCCATCGTCGTGGTGTCCATGACGCTTCGTATTCCCGAAGCGGGTCTGGCCGCCTATCTGGTTTTCTTCGCCTATCGGCCCGATGCCAATGGCACCATCGCCGTGGCGGTGGTTTTCGCCGCGCTCTCGATCCTGGTGGTGGGTCTGTCCATCCCGATGCTCGCCGCGGTGGTGGATAACCCACCGGCGCGCATGGCGTTGGTCGCGGTGATCACGTTTGTCGGAATGTGGCTGGCGAGCGCTACGCCACTCGGACCCATCGCCAGTACGCTGGCGATGCTGTTGACGTTTCTGGTGATCCTGCCGGATGTGGTCAATCTGCCCATCCCCAACGAGATCGAACTGCTCACTCGCGGTATCGCCTGGGTGGGGCCGATTGTCATCGTGGCGATGATCACCATCGGGGTGCTGGCGTATCTGTTCGGGCGTAATGCGGTGGGCGTGGTCGAAGATCGTCTGGCGGAACGGCTTGCGGCGGTGGAGGAGCGGCTCGCCGGGCGGATCGATGCCGGGGCCTTTGCCGAACGGGCCACGGCGGCGCCGGCACGGGTCGAGGATCTGAATAAGTTTGCGGGCCTCTCGACTTCCCGGGCGGACTGGCAGCGGCTGCAGGCGCTTGATCGTGAGCTGCTCGAGCTGATGCTGGCGGTGGCGGCCCTCGACGCCAGCGGCGCCGATCAGCGCACGCGGTCCGGCCTGGCGGCGGCTCTGACCGACACTGCGGCGATGGTCCATGCGAGCGCCCCCGAGTCCGCCGCCGACAGGCCACTGGTCGCGGCCACCGCCGAGGACGTGGCGGCGCAGCTGCGTCGGGTGGGCGGTATTCTTAAAGGCGACCCGCTGCCGGCGGCGCCCGCCCGCGCCAACGAGTCAGTCGGGTTTCGGGCGTTGTTGGCCGAACCCCGCCACTGGCAGTTCGCCACCAAGGTCACGCTGGCGGCGATGGCTTGCATCGTGCTTTTTACCGGACTTGAGTGGGTGAGCGTCCACACTTGCCTGATTACCTGTTACTACGTCTCAGAGGCCACTCTGGGCGAGTCGGTTCACAAGATGACGCTGCGGATGATCGGGTGTCTGATCGGGGCGGCGATCGCGGCGTTGAGTCTGATCTATCTCGTCCCACTGATGAATGATGTCGGCCAGCTCGCGCTACTGGTGTTCGTTGTCGCATCCATTGGCGGTTGGATCGGGGTCGGCTCCGAGCGCATTGCCTACGCGGGCTTTCAGATTGTCCTCGCGTTCTTTCTCGTGGTGCTCGAGGCCTTCGGGACTTTTGGGGTGAATTTCGGCCCGAGCTACGATTTCGAGCCGGCCACCGGGCGCATCATCGGTATCCTGCTCGGCTCGCTGGCCTGCGCGTTCGCCTTTGTCGCGCTCTGGCCGCTGCCCATGCGGGTGGATGTCGCCGATGGGATTCAGCGGGCCTACCGGTCCGTGGCGGCCGGACTCCGGGGGAGTCCGCTGCCCGAGCGCGCGGGTGTGCTCGCGGGCCTGGGGCGCGCGCGGGACCTGCAGGATTACACCGCCTTCGAGCGGGCCGTCGAAATCGATTCCATCACCCCCGCCTGGGGCGCCGCCATCGATGAGGCGTTCACCACCCTCGCCGTGGCATCGACGCTCGAGCGTCGCCGGGCGCGGGCCTCCGGTGCCCCGTTGATCAACACGCAAGCGTTTGCCGAGGCATTCGAGCAGGATGCCGAGACCTTCGCCATGGGCCGCCTGGCGCCGCCATGGACACGCACCGCCGACCCGTCGCTGGGTGCCACCGGCGCGGACGCGAAGGACCAGGCCCTCGTCAATTACCTCCAGGAGATCGCAGGATGCCGTACCGCTCCCTGCGCGGCCGAGTCGCCGCAGCCAGCGCTCTCGTCATAGTCCTCTGCGGATGTTCCCCGCGCATGGATTCGCTGGCGCCGGCAAGCTCAGTGACTGAGTGGGATGTGCCCGTGACGCTGACCGATCAGGCCCAGCAGGCACTGGGGGCGACGGATCGCCCGATGCCAGCCGTGCATCGGGATGCGCCGCACGATCTGCCGGCGCTTATTGATCTCGCTCAGCGCCTCAACCCCGAGACGCGGGTCGCTTGGGAGCAGGCACGGGTTGCCGCCCATGCCGTGGATGCGGCCAGCGCCGAGTATTTCCCGCAGATCGGCGCGGGACTGGTCATGGGGCGCGGGCGCTCCGACATTACCTATGACCTGCCCGGACTTGGCAGTACCACGGTCGACAATACCGCCACGGCCACCGTGCCCACGGTCTATGCGGAGTGGCTCCTTTACGATTCCGGCGGTCGCGATGCCGCTGTCAGACTCGCGCGCCGACTCGCGCTCTCGGAGAACATCGGGTTCAACCTGGCCCACCAGGAAACGGTGCTTGATGTGACCCGCGAGTACCACGAGCTGCGATCGGCGCGCACCCAGGCGGAGGCGGCGGCAGAGGCGCTCGCCAATAGCCGGCGGATTCTGGCGGCCGCTCGGGCCCGGCGGGACCAGGGCCTGGGCGATGTTGTCGAGGTCGCCCAGGCCGAGCAGGCGCTGGCGCAGGCCCAGCTTGATGATCTACGCGCCCGGGGCGAGGCCCGGAGCGCGCGCGCCGCCCTGCTGGCAAGCGTGGGTGTCGCGCCGGATGATGATCTGGCGATCGCCACGGGGCCCATGCCTTTGCCGGTGGAGATGACCCAGCGGCTGGATGGTCTTGTCCGCGACGCCCTGGTGCACCGGCCCGACATTCTCCAGGCCGTGCTCAATCTCCAGGCGCAGCGCGCTGCACAGGCTGGTGCCGAGGCCGAATTCCGGCCCAAAGTCGGTGTGGTGGCGTCGCTGGCTCGTAACGAGGGTGGGCTGGCGATCAACGGTAATCGATTTGATTTACCCGCGACGGACAGCCTTGCGCTGTTGACGCTCGAGGTGCCCATCTTCAATGGTGGGCTTCGGGAGAGTCGACGCAGCGCCGCGGCAGCCGAAGTGGCGGGCGCCGAAGCGGCCCTCGCTGCCGTGCGTAATGAGGCCGAGGCGGCCATCATCACGGCTTATGAGGGCATGCGGACCGCGGTCGAGGCGGTGCGCAGTGCCGAATCCCTGGTGGCGGCCTCGCGCCGGACGGCCGAGGCGACGCTCTCGGCCTATCGCGAGGGGGTCGGCAATCTGCCCGATGTGCTGGCCGCACAGAACGGGCTTCTCGATGCCGAACAGCTCGCCTCGCAGGCGCGGGCCGACGCGCATGTCTCGGTGGCAGTGCTTGCCTTCGAGACGGGTAACTTTCAGTAAGACGTCAAGGAGTCATCGATGTACAAGGATTGGGCGAACACAACCGACGAGCTGACCAAGCTCATGCAGTCCTTCGGCAAGGGGCATCCCGAAGTCGCCAAGGGCTTTACCCAGCTCTCGAAGGCGGCGGAAAAGGACGGCGCGCTCAGTGCCAAGGACAAGGAGCTGATGGCGCTGTCCATTGGTGTGGCGATTCGCTGCGAGGGCTGCATCGCCTTTCATGCCAAGGCGGCGGCCGAGTACGGCGCGACCCGCGCCGAGGTGCTGGAGACCATCGGGGTCTGCCTCTACATGGGCGGCGGCCCGGCATTCGTCTATGGCGCTCAGGCGCTGGAGGCATTCGACGCCTTTGCCGAAGACCGCTGACCCTCTCGTCTGAGCACAAAAAAAGGGCCGACGCCGATGGCGTGGCCCCTTTTTCTACCCGCGGGCAGTCGGCTCAGTAATTGCCGCGCACGCCATCCACCGCCGCGCTGGTGGGCACAAGGGCCTTGACCAGGGTCTGCATGTCGATCATGCCCACCTGCTCTCCGTCCTTGGTCACCCGGTAGACCAACCCGGTGTCACCATCCGAGGCGGCAATCACCGACTCGAGGTTGGACTCCTCGTCGATCTCTCCCGCCACGGGGCCTTCAATGGGCTCGCGGGTGTGCTGCATCACCGAGCGGACCCGCAGCACGCGGGCGCGGTTGATGTCGCTGATGAAGTCGATGATGTAGGGGTCATTGGGTCGCAGGAGGATGTCCTGCGGCTCGCCCTGCTGCACCGTATAGCCGTCCTTGAGAATCACCAGATGGTCGGCGAGCTTCAGCGCCTCGTCCAGGTCATGGGTGATGAACACGATGGTCTTGTGCAGTTCCTGCTGCAGCTCGAGCAGCAGGTCCTGCATGTCGGTGCGGATCAACGGATCGAGTGCCGAGAAGGCCTCGTCCATCAGCATGATGTCGGAGTTGGACGTCAGCGCCCGTGCGATACCGACCCGCTGCTGCATGCCACCGGAGAGCTGATGCGGGTGCTGGTTGTCATTACCCTGAAGCCCGACCCGCTTGAGCCATTTGCTGGCTTCCTCCAGGGCGGCCTGCTTGTCTTCACCGCGCACGATCAGCGGCATTGCCGCATTCTCGGCGATGGTGCGATGGGGCAGCAGGCCGAACTTCTGGAACACCATGGACATGTGCTCACGCCGCAGTTGGCGCAGCGCGGTCTCGTCATAGGCGATGACATTCTCGCCATTGACCGTGACGTCACCGGAGGTGGGCTCGATCAAGCGGTTGAGGTGCCGGATCAGCGTCGATTTGCCCGAGCCGGACAGCCCCATGATGACGGTGATCTGACCATCCGCCATGTCCACGTTGATGTCCTGGAGCCCCAGGACATGTCCGTACTGCTCGAGCAGATCGGTTTTGTTGACACCGGCCTTGACGTGTTCCAGCGCTGCGGCCGGGTCGTCACCGAAGATCTTGTACAGATGCTGGATCGAGATCTTTATCTGATCGCTCATTGAATCGACCTCCTGTGATTACTGCTGCGACGTGTTGACGCGGGCCAGCGCGGCCTTGGTCACACGATCGAGGATGACGGCGAGGAGGACGATGCCGAGCCCGGAAACCAGTCCCACACCCAGCTCGAGGTTGCGGATGCCGCGCAGCACCAGCACGCCCAGACCCGGCGCGGACACCAGCGAGGCGATCACGACCATGGCCAGGCTCATCATGATGGTCTGGTTGACACCCGCCATGATGTTGGGAAGCGCGAGCGGGATCTGCACGCCATAGAGCTTCTGCCGATCGGTCATGCCGTAGGCATCCGCGGCCTCGATCACGTCCTTGTCGACCAGCCGGATCCCCAGGTTGGTCAGTCGGATCACCGGCACGATGGCGTAGAGGATGATCGCGATGCCGTAGAGCTTGGGCTCGGTAATCGAGAACAGGAAGATCAGCGGGATCAGATACACAAACGGCGGCAGGGTCTGGAGCATGTCCAGCACCGGCGTGATACCGCGTTGCAGGTTGTCGCTGCGGGACATGGCGATGCCGATGGGCACCCCCAGCAATACGCAGATCAGCGAGCAGACGAAGATGATCGCCAGCGTCTGCATGGCGTAGTCGTAGTGGTCGATGAAGGCGAGGAACAGGATCATGGCGGCCACCATGCCCACCAGCCGGACCGACTTGGAGGCGACGAACACCACGGCCAGCATGATCGGCACCATGATGAACCAGGGCACGGTCTGGAACATGTTGAGGGCGCCGTTCAAAAACCAGCTCAATGGCTGGGTGATCGGGTCAAGCACGAACTTGAGGCTGTCCTTGATGGCAAGGAAGCCACTCTCCAGACCGCTGGTCAGATCTCGCGTCTGGGCAATGGCCGGGCAGGCCTCGTTGAGGTTGTCGAGGGACGGGAACGGGAGTTCCCATAGGGAGGGCGAACCGGTGTTCTGGCTGGCCAGGAGGTCATCCATACTCATGGATCCACCGCCCTTCTCGCCGCACCACTGGCGCAGTCCCAGGCTGTTGAAAATAAAATCGTAGGTCGCCATCGGCGGATTCCTTTCGTGGGATGAGAAAAGGCGCCGGGGCGGAAGCCCCGACGCCTGTGGTCATGTCAGGGCGCGTGCCCTTAGAACATGCCCTGCAGGTTGGAACGGGCATCCTCGCTCAGCCAGCTCATCCACTCTTCCTGATTGTTCTGCAGGAAGTAGACGACCGCCTCGTCAACGGTTGCCTCGTTATCGGTATGCCAGGCCAGCAGACCGTTCATGACGTCGTTGTCGAACGTGACGTTCTGCATGAGCTCGAAGGCTTCCGGCTCGCGCTCGGCCAGATCCGCGGTCACGACGTTGAACACGCTGGCGGACGGGAACGACGAGACGCCGACCTCGTTGCACTCGGTGTTCTGGTTGCAGTCGTGGACTTCCTCGTTGTACGGACCCAGATCAACGCTCACGAAGTCGTACTTGCCGAGCGGTGCGGTGGGACCCCAGTAGTAGCCGAAGTAGGGCTCTCCGGCCTCATAGGCCGATGCCATGGCGGCCTGAAGGGTCTCGCCGGAACCGTGGTTGAACACCTCGATGCCATTGCCTTCCAGATCAAACGCCTCTTTCAGCGAGTCGTTGACGATCCGGCAGCCCCAGCCGTCGGGGCAGTTGTGGAAACGGGCGCCGACGAGCTCAGGGTTGTTGAGGATCCCTTCAATGGTGCCGAGCTCGGGGTTTTCCTCGACGAGGTAGCTCGGCACGAGCCAGTGCTCGGTACCGCCCTCGCTGAAGGCGTCGGAGGCCTTCACGACCTTGCCTTCTTCGGCAAGCTCGAAGTACAGCGGGGCGGAGTTGACCCACAGCTCAGGCACGATGTCGGGCTCGTTGTTCTCGGCCAGCGAGGTGATCGCGGTGGTGGTCGCCGACGGCACAACCGTGACATCGCAGCCATAGCCCTGCTCGAGCAGGAACTCGGTGACACCGGTCATGATGCCGCCTGAGGTCCAGTTCATCTCGGCGACGGACACTTCGCCGCACTCGGCGTTGGCCGCCATGGGTGCCATCGCACCGGCGAGGACGAGGGCGTATAGAGGACGCTTACTCATGGTTTTCTCCATTATCTTGGATTAATTGAAGGATTGGCCATCAGCCGGAGCGGCCCGAGTACCCGCTGATAACGGGGTCGCGCCTGCACCGGTGCGATGGAAAGGGGAGAGTCTGCTGCACAGCGCATGCAGTCTGAATTTTGCGCGGTCGATCGGGTATCGGATTGCCCGGTCTCCGTGTCCAGGTTGAGTTAACTATAGATCAACTTTTCTGATCAGCGCAAACGGCCGGACTCATCCGAGCCAGGAAAGGGCCAGGGCGCCCGCCAGCGGGCCCAGCACCATGCTGACCAGCCAGCGGCGCCAGACGAACGCCCAGCCGAGGGTCGGCAGTTCATAGGCAAGCACACGATGGAGGGCAAAACACGACCATCCGGTCAGCAGCGCGATGAGCTGCGGGGTGCCCACGCCGGCGCGCTCGAGCACCAGGATCAGTGGGAATGTGACGGTCGGCCCGCCCGGCAGGATGCCGCCGAGCGCCGAGGCGATGACAACGCCGGTGAGCCCCGAGCGGGCACCGAGCCACTCGCCGAACAGCGCCTGGGGGATCAGTTCACCGACAAGGCTTGCGGCAATCAGTGCGATGGGCAGTCGGATCAGCAGCGGAGCGAGCTGTCGCCACGCCCCACGGATGACGCTGACATGGCTGACCGCGCTATGGCGATGGCCCATCACGCCAAGTGTCAGTGCCATGCCGAGGATGCTCAGATAGGCATAGACCATTCAGCGGCGCACCGGCTCGCCCAGCCATTGGGCGGTGACGCCCGCGATCAGCGGCAGGGGCAGTGACACGAGAAGGCGCAGCACAACAAAGTCGACGCCAAAGAAGGGTAATTCCCAGATCAGGATGCGCTGGATTCCGAGCACCGACCAGGCGGTCAGGTAGGTGATGCAGATCGGCAGCGAGGCACCCACCGCACGCAGTCCGACAACCAGCGGAAACGCCATGAACGGTCCGCCCGGGGTGACCGCGCCGGCGGCAATGGCGATGAAAAGCCCGCGCCAGCCGGCATCACGGCCGAGCCATCGTTCAACGATCTCCCGGGGTAGCAGGGCCTGGGCATAGGCCGCCATGACAATGGCGATGACCACCAGTGGAATGACCAGGGCGATCAGCTCGCCGGCTGACAGTAGCGCACCGATCACGGCCTCCACGCCCTGACGCTGGGCGAGGAGGGTACCGGCGGCTGTGGCCAGCACCACGAAAAACACCGTCATCCGCCGGTTTCCTCACGAAGGCGTTGCCAGCGTTGCCATTGCCCGGCGTCTATTTCACCGCTCTCCAGCCCCTGCCGAATGGCGCAGGCGGGCTCATGGCCGTGACGGCAGTCATTGAAACGACAGCGGCGGGTGGCCGCCGCAATCTCCGGGTATGCGGCATCCACGTCACTCGCGGATAGATGGTCGAGCCGCAATGTGCGGACCCCGGGCGAGTCGACCACGGCGCCGCCATCGGGGCGCTCGAACCAAGTGGTCGCACTGGTGGTATGCCGGCCCTGGCCGCTGGTCGCGGATATTTCCCCGATACGCCGCGATGCCGTGGGGATGAGGGCCTGGGTGATGGACGATTTGCCGACCCCGGACTGCCCCACCAGGATCAGGGCTTCATGGCGGGTCGCGGTCTCCAGGTGGGCGAGCCCGTCGTCGGATAGGAGGCTGCCCGTCATCAGGACGATCCCCTGGTGCTCGCAGCGCGTCCGTAAGGCGCGCATCGCCCCCGTCGGCGTCGACGGGGCCAGGTCCTGCTTGTGACACCAGATGAGCAGCGGAATGCGTAGTGCCTCGCCGAGGACGATATAGCGGTCGATCAGCAGGGCGTCGGGGACAGGCTGTGGGGCGATCACCACGACGATGCGGTCGATATTGGCGGCCAGACCCCGAGGTCGACCGCGAAAGTCACCGCGTTCGATGAGATTGGTGCGCGGCCGGATCGCATCGATCCAGCCCGCGGTGGCGTCGGCGGACCAGTCCACCCGGTCGCCACAGACCGGGCGGGGCGCGCGCCGACTGCGGGGGTGGCAGCGATGCAGCGCGCCGGACGAGTCGGCCACAAGGCAGTGATTGCCGCTGCTCACGATCACGCGGCTGCCGGTCTCATCCATGGCGTGGGTGTCTCGGTCGGGGAGTGGCTTTGGTAGACTGCCGGCTCAATGCAGGCAAGGGGAATGCAGACCAATGCTTTACTCGGCGACGAATCTGATCTGGATCGATCTTGAAATGACCGGGCTCGACGTCGATCGCGACCAGGTCATCGAGATTGCCACGATCGTCACTGACGCCGATCTGAATGTGCTTGCCGAGGGGCCGGTGCTGGCCATCCATCAGCCTGAGTCGGTACTGGCCGGCATGGACGAGTGGAATCAGACCCAGCACGGTGGCTCGGGCCTGCTCGAGCGGGTGCGTCAGAGCGTGGTGGATGAGCGTGAGGCCGAGCGTCAGACCCTGCGATTCCTCGAGCAATGGGTGCCGGCGGGGGTGTCGCCCATGTGCGGCAACAGCATCTGTCAGGATCGTCGCTTCCTCCATCGGGTGATGCCCGAGCTCCTGGGGTACTTCCACTACCGGCACATCGACGTGAGCACGCTCAAGGAGCTGGCGCGGCGCTGGCTGCCTTCCGTGGCCGAGACCACCGGTAAGACGAGCTCGCATCTGGCGCTTGACGATATCCGCGACTCCATCGCCGAGCTGCGCCACTACCGCGCCAGTTTTCTGTGTGAGGCGGCAAGGGGTGGTTGATGTCGGGCGTGCTCAGGCGTTGCTCCCGGCACTGACGGGGCGCCGCGGGTCGTTACCCCATTCCGACCAGGACCCATCGTATCCGCGGACCCGCTCGAATCCGAGCCAGCGCAGCACGACATAGCTCAGCGATGAGCGGTGATGCGTCTGGCAGTGCGTGATCACCTCGCGCTCGGGCGTTACGCCGAGTGCGGCATAGGACTCGCGCAGGCTCTCCGCTGGCCGCAGGCGGCCGTCACCGGCTGCGTCGACGTTATCGGTCCAGTCCAGATTGACGGCGCCGGGAATATGCCCGGCGCGTGCCGCGCGAACGTCGTCGCCGCGATACTCGCCCGGCGAGCGGGCATCGAGGATGACCACATCCGGGTCGTCGAGGTGTGATTCGATGTAGTCGGCGTCCGCCCGCGCGCGGCTGGCGGCCGTATCGACGGGGTAGGGCGGCGCCCCGGCCCGGGCTGCGTGGGTGTCGGCCACCAGTGGCAGTCCTTCCGCCCGCCACGCCGGCAGTCCGCCGTCGAGCAGCGACCAGTCGTCGTGACCCACGCAGTCCAGGGTCCAGAGCAGTCGCGAGGCGGCGCCACCGCCGCTCGCGTCATACGCAACGACATGCCGCGTCGGGATGATGCCCGCTTCGGCCAGCACCCTCGCGAGTGTGGCCGAATCCGGCAGCAGCCCGCTGGCCGGGGGCCGGGCGGCTACCAGATCCGCATAGCGCAGGCAGGTCGCCCCCTCGATGTGGCCCTGAGCGTGAACGGTCTCATCGCCCACAAACACCACCTGGATCCCGGGGTCGCCCAGGCGCCGCGCCAGATGATGCGCCGCGATCACTCGTGGCATGGCCGCCATCAGTGGGTCTCGCCGCCCAGGTACAGCCAGGTCTCGACCACGCTGTCAGGGTTGAGTGAGACACTATCAATGCCCTCATCCATCAGCCAGCGCGCCAGGTCGGGGTGATCCGAGGGGCCCTGGCCGCATATCCCGACATATTTGCCCGCCTTGTTGGCGGCCTGGATCGCCATGTGCAGCAGCGCCTTGACGGCCGGGTCCCGCTCTTCGAACAGGTGCGCGACCAGTCCTGAATCGCGGTCCAGCCCCAGGGTGAGCTGGGTGAGATCGTTGGAGCCGATGGAGTAGCCATCGAAGATCTCGAGGAACTCGTCGGCCAGCACGGCATTCGACGGCAGCTCGCACATCATGATGACCTTGAGCCCGTCACGACCCTTTTCGAGCCCGTTGCGGGCAAGCAGATCCACCACCTGACGGCCCTCATCGGGGGTGCGCACGAACGGGATCATGATCCAGACATTGGTCAGCCCCATTTCCTCGCGCACCTTGCGCAGGGCCCGGCATTCGAGCTCAAAGCAGGGCCGGAAGTCCTCCGAGATGTAGCGCGACGCCCCACGGAAGCCGATCATCGGGTTCTCTTCCTCGGGCTCGTAGGCCGCCCCGCCGATGAGGTTGGCGTACTCGTTGGACTTGAAGTCGGACATGCGCACGATCACCGGCTGATCGGCAAAGCTCGCGGCCAGTGTACTGATGCCCTCGGCGAGTTTATCGACGTAGAAACTGACCGGATCATCATAACCGGCGATCTGATTGTCGATGACCGATTTAAGGTCATCCGGCTGCTGGTCATACTCCAGCAGTGCCCGGGGATGGATGCCGATCATGCGGTTGATGATGAACTCGAGCCGGGCCAGCCCTACGCCGGCATTGGGCAGCTGGGCAAAGTCGAAGGCGCGGTCCGGGTTGCCCACATTCATCATGATCTTGAATGGCAGCTCGGGCATGTTGCCCAGCTCGATGTTGCGGATCTCGAAATCCTGGATGCCCCGGTAGATGTAGCCGGTATCTCCTTCGGCACAGGACACCGTCACCTCGAGGCCATCATGCAGGCGGTCGGTGCCATTGCCGGTGCCGACCACCGCGGGGATGCCCAGTTCGCGGGCGATGATGGCGGCGTGGCAGGTTCGCCCACCGCGGTTGGTGACGATCGCCGAGGCACGCTTCATGATCGGCTCCCAGTCGGGATCGGTCATGTCGGTGACCAGGACGTCGCCGGCCTCGACGGTGTGCATGTCCTCGAGATCATCCACCACACGGGCGCGGCCGGCGCCGATACGCTGACCGATGGCGCGGCCTTCAACCAGCACCTGACCACGTTCGTGGAGCTGGTAGCGCTGTAGACTCTGGCCGCCGTCGCGGCTTTTCACCGTCTCTGGCCGGGCCTGGAGGATGTACAGGCGCCCGGTCTCGCCATCCTTACCCCACTCGATGTCCATGGGGCGGCCATAGTGGGCCTCAATGGTCATCGCCTGACGCCCCAGCGACTCGACATCCGCATCACTGAGGCAGAAACCGGCCCGTTCCGCCTGTGATGTCTCGACGACCCGCACCGTCTCGTCGCTGTCCGGGTCGTCCTCATAGACCATCTTGATGGCCTTCTCACCCATCGTCCGGCGCAGGACGGCGGGCCGCCCGGCGGCCAGCGTCGCCTTGTGAACATAAAACTCGTCGGGGTTGACCGAGCCCTGCACCACGGTCTCGCCAAGACCATGGGAGGCGGTCACGAACACCACGTCACGGAAGCCGGATTCGGTGTCCATGGTGAACATCACGCCCGAGGCACCGACATCGGTGCGCGCCATTTCCTGAATGCCCGCTGAGAGCGCGACCTTGTCGTGCGCAAAGTCATGGTGCACGCGGTAGGAGATCGCGCGGTCGTTGAACAGCGAGGCGAAGACGTCCCGGATCGTGCGGCGGACGTTGTCAAGCCCGCGGACGTTGAGAAAGGTCTCCTGCTGGCCGGCGAAGGAGGCGTCGGGCAGGTCTTCGGCGGTCGCTGAGGACCGCACCGCCACCGACAGATCGGCTTTCTGCGAACGCTCGACCAGCTGCGACCAGGCCTTCGCGATCGCTTCGTCGAGTTCCGCCGGGAAGGGGGTTTCGATGATCATCGAGCGGATCTGTGCGCCAACCCGTGCCAGCGCCTGGACATCGTCGATGTCCAGACCGTCGAGGGCGGCCTCGATCCGCGGCCGCAGCCCGCTTTCATCCAGAAAGTCCCAATACGCCTGCGCGGTGGTGGCGAAGCCCCCGGGGACCTGTACGCCCGCCCCGGAAAGGTTGCTGATCATCTCACCGAGCGAGGCATTCTTGCCGCCCACCCGCTCGACATCGTCCATGCCCAGCGACTCGAACCAGACTACATATTCGCTCACTACCGCTCTCCCGTTAAAAGTATGTGCCGCACCGGTATACTGATGCGTGATTATCGTTGATCAAGTCGAGTCCCGCCATGTCTGAATCGCGCAGTGTCTTTTTCATATCGGATCGCACCGGGATTACCGCCGAGACGCTTGGCCACAGTCTGCTCACCCAGTTCGCGCTCGAGGCCTCGCCGGTGAGCATGCCTTTTACCGACAGCCCGGACGCGGTGGATGCCGCCATCGAGCAGATCGAGTCGGCGGGACGCGCCAGCGGCGTGCGCCCCATCGTTTTCAGCACCATCATCGATGCGGGCCTGCGCAACCGCCTGCGGCGGGTCAACGCCGTGGTGCTTGATTTTTTTGACACCTTCATCGGCCCGCTCGAGAGCGAGCTCGGCATGGAGTCGAGCCACACCATCGGCCGCAGCCATGGCATTGCCGATCCCGGGGCGTACAAGCTGCGTATCGATGCCATGAACTACGCGCTATCCGCCGACGATGGCGCCGCGGTGCGTCACTACGAGCAGGCCGACGTGGTCCTTGTCGGCGTGTCGCGCTCGGGCAAGACACCGACCTGCATCTACATGGCGCTTCAGTACGGGATCTACGCGGCGAACTATCCGCTGACTGATGATGATCTGCTCAGTGGCCGGCTGCCGGAAGTGCTGCGGCCGTTCCGCCAGCGGATCTACGCGCTCACGATCCGCCCCGAACGGCTCGCCCAGATCCGTGCCGAGCGGCGCGCGAACACCCGTTATGCGTCGCTGCGCCAGTGTCAGTATGAAACGGCTCGCGCCGAGGGGCTTTTTCACCAGGAGAAACTGCCTTTCTCGAACACCACCACCATGTCCATTGAGGAGATCGCGGCGATGATCATCCAGTCGCGTCATCTTCCGCGGCGACTCTATTAAAATCCCGGCTTTGATGCCAGTCAGGGGGCGTCCCACGCCGCGTGGCTGTGCTAGCATCCGCGCATGATCAAGCAGCCTGGCCAACTCGTTGCAGAGCGCCCGCCGCAGGGCAGTTTCGCCGCGCTCATGGAGCTCTACGAGAGCAACTACATCTTCCTGCGCCGCCTGGTGCCGCAGCTTGACGGACGGCGTGACGCGCAGGTCTCGAGCGTTGACCGCGGCCCCGATCTGCATCTTGAAGTCATTGAACGTTGCCCCTACACCACCACGCTGATGCTCACCCACCGGTTTGCCCGTCGTGATGGTGATGAGTCGCTGCCGGATCTGCAGGTGCGTATCTATCACGATGCCCGGGTGGCCGAGGTGCTGGCCACTGAGACCGAGACCGCGGGGCAGGCGCCGCTGGCCTGGCGCTGGGGGGCCAACCGGTTCCTCTATCGCTGGCTGCGCTACTGTCTTGGCGAGGGACACGGTTTTCCGAGTGCCAGCGGCGAAGCGGTCGTGCTGAGGCCTTCCGCAAGACGCTGGGCCGTCTAGGAGGGGGTTGCATGCGCCTTTCAACGAAGGGCCGCTACGCCCTGACCACCATCATGGACCTGACGCTGCATCAGGACGGTGGGCCGGTCACGCTGGCGGATATCTCCCAGCGTCAGTCGCTCTCCCTGTCCTATCTTGAGCAGCTGTTCGCCGATCTGCGCCGCGACGGACTGGTCCATGGCATGCGCGGACCGGGCGGCGGCTATCGCCTGGCCCGGGCGGCCGACACGATCAGCGTGGCGGCGGTCATCATGGCGGTGGATCCGCCGGCTGCCGCCATGGTGGATGACGGGGGTGGGCATGATGACGCGGGCAATCACTGCATCACCCATGACCTGTGGTCGGATCTGTCCGATCAAATCCGGGATTTTCTGGCCGGTATCACGCTGGCCGACCTTGCCGCGGATCCCGCGCTGGTGTCGCTGGACGGGTGACTACGGTTCGAGGTCGACGAGGCCGAGTTTGACCGCCGCCAGGGTCGCCTCGGCACGGGTCGATACATTGAGTTTGAGATAGATCGACTTGATGTGGCCGGCCACGGTGGACGGCCGGATCACCAGTGCCTCGCCCACCCGATGCCGATCGAGCCCCTGGGAGAGCAGGGCAAGGACCTCGATCTCGCGCTGGGTCAGTCCGGCCGCTTCGCTATCGGCGGGTTCAGAGCCCGTGCCGGACCCCGGCTCAGTCAGTGGCGCTTCAAACTGCCGCAGCGCGAGGCGCGTGATTTCGGGCGAGAGCCCGGGGTCTCCCTTGCCGATGGCGGCGAATAGCGCCTGGATCCCGTCGTTGCCCTGGTCCTTGAGGATATAGCCGTCAATGCCCTGGCGCAGGGCCGCCCGCAGATGGGCCTCGTCATCATGCCGGGTCAGCAGCACGCGCGGCGAATCGGGGTAGAGCATGCGCATCTGCTCGATCAGCTCAAGCCCCGAGCCGTCGGGCAGATAGAAGTCGGTGATGAGCAGTCCCGGCATCGAGCGGCCAAGCTGCCCATGGGCCGACTTGATGTCGGAGACAGCGATCAGGTCAATTTCGGGCCAGAGCCTGCAGAGGATGTTCTGGACCCGCTGCTGTTCGTCGCCATCCGGGTCGATGACCAGAGCGCGCTTCATCCAATCATCCGTTCCTCAGTGCTGCAGGATCTGTTCGAGAAACTCGCGGGTCCGCGGTTGCTCGGGGCGGGTGAAAAAGTCCCGGGGTGGCGCGGCCTCGACGATCTGGCCGTCATCCATGAAGATCACCCGGTCCGCCACGGTCTTGGCAAAGCCCATTTCATGGGTGACACACAGCATGGTCATGCCGCTGCTCGCCAGCTCGACCATGACATCCAGGACCTCCTTGATCATCTCCGGGTCGAGCGCCGAGGTCGGCTCATCGAACAGCATGATCTTGGGCTGCATGCACAGGGCCCGGGCGATGGCCACCCGCTGCTGCTGTCCGCCTGAGAGCTGGCCCGGGTATTTGTCCGCCTGTTCCGGGATGCGCACCCGTTCGAGATAGTGCATGGCCATCTCGATGGCCTCGCGCCGGGGCGTCTTACGGACCCAGATGGGCGCCAGCAGGCAGTTCTCGAGCACGCTCAGGTGCGGGAACAGGTTGAACTGCTGGAACACCATGCCGACCTCGCGCCGGATGGCCTCGATGTTCTTGACGTCTTCATTCAGCTCGACGCCGTCGATGATGATCTGGCCGCGTTGATGGGCCTCGAGGTGGTTGAGGCAGCGGATCAGCGTGGACTTGCCCGACCCGGACGGGCCGCAGATCACGATGCGCTCGCCCTTCTGGACATCGAGGTTGATCGAGTTGAGCACATGGAAGTCGCCGAACCACTTGTTGAGGTCGTTGACCTGAATGATGCTCTCATCACTGGCGGCCGATTCAACCGGGGTGGTCAGGGTCTCGGCCTCGAAGCCCGTGCCGTTGTTTTCCATGCCGGGTGTCCTTTACTACTGCCGATGGTCGGTATCGAGCTGCTTTTCAACGCGGTGGCTGTACCGCGACATCCCAAAGCAGAATACCCAGAAACAGAAGGCGACGAATAGATATCCTTCGGCCATGACGTTGTTCCAGGCCGGGTCGCTGAGCGTTGACTTGACCGCACCGAGCAGGTCAAACAGACCGATGATCAATACGAGCGTGGTGTCCTTGAACAGCGAGATCACGGTATTGGCGATCCCGGGGACGACGATCTTCAGTGCCTGCGGCAGGATGATCAGCCGCATGCGGCGCCAGTATCCCAGCCCCAGCGCCTCGGCCGCCTCATACTGTCCCTTCGGGATTGCCTGGAGTCCACCGCGCACCACCTCGGCCATATACGCGGCCTGGAACAGTGTGATGCCGATCAGTGCCCGCAGCAGTTTGTCGAAGGTCACCCCATCCGGCAGGAACAGCGGCAGCATGACCGAGGCCATGAAAAGGATGGTGATCAGCGGCACCGCCCGCCAGAATTCGATGAATATCACGCAGATGCCGCGGATGACCGGCATTTCGGAGCGTCGCCCCAGCGCCAGGGCGACGCCGATGGGCAGGGCGGCGATGATGCCCACATAGGCCAGTATCAGGGTGAGCATCAGCCCGCCCCACTGGGAGGTATCCACCGACTCGAGGCCGAACACACCGCCGGCGATCAGGATATACCCACCCACCGGTAACCCGGTGAGACCGAAAATGGCGACGCCGCGCCGCAGCCTGGCTGGCAGTGGCAGAAACGGCGGGACAACGGCGAGGGCGAACAGCACGAACGCCAGGGTGGGCCGCCAGCGCAGGGCCTCGGGATAGAAGCCATACATGAAAAAGCCGAAGCGCTCCTCGACGAATATCCAGCAGGCCTTGCCGGGCCGACAGGCGTCGACGCCATCGCCGGTAAAGACCGCGCCGATGAACGCCCAGTCGATCAGCGGAATGAGCGTGCTCAGCAGGTAGTAGCCCACCACCAGAGTGACCAGACCATTGATCCAGCTCGAGAAAAGGTTGGCGCGCAGCCAGCGGATGACGCCACGCTGCGTCACCGGAGGGGGCTGATTGGGCAGGGGCTGATGCGGGGCCATGTCGCTACCGCTCCTTCAGCGCCACGGCGCGATTGTAGATGTTCATGAGAAGCGAAATGCTCAGGCTGATCGCCAGGTAGACCGCCATGGTCATGGCGACGATCTCCACGGCCTGACCGGTCTGGTTGAGGGACGTGCCCATGAATACGTTGACCAGGTCGGGATAGCCGATGGCCACTGCCAGGGATGAGTTCTTGGTCAGGTTAAGATACTGACTGGTCAGTGGCGGGATGATCACGCGCAACGCCTGAGGGATGACCACCAGTCGCAATACGCGTCGCGGCGGCAGTCCCAGTGCCAGGGCGGCTTCGGTCTGGCCGCTGCTGACCGAGACGATGCCCGAGCGGACGATTTCGGCGATGAAAGTCGCGGTATAGATCGTCAGCGCCAGAAGCAGGGCACCCAGTTCGGGAATGGCGGTGATGCCGCCTGAGAAGTTGAATCCGCCCATGGCCGGAATATCCCACCCCACCGGCCGCCCCATGACGAAGTAGGCGAGCGCCGGGAGGCCGAGGATCAGCGCGGACGCCAGGGGAAACGCCGGAAAGATCCGGCCGGTCGCGGCCTGACGGCGGCGCGCCCAGGTGACCATCA
Source organism: Spiribacter sp. SSL99 (assembly GCF_009805925.1). Classification (NCBI taxonomy): domain Bacteria; kingdom Pseudomonadati; phylum Pseudomonadota; class Gammaproteobacteria; order Chromatiales; family Ectothiorhodospiraceae; genus Spiribacter; species Spiribacter sp. SSL99. The sequence continues at coordinate 110,101 of NZ_MAOM01000017.1, forward strand.
CGGCCGAGGCGATCAGCGCGATGATCAACGCAATGCCGATCCATCCCGCGCCGGCCTCGAACACGGGCCGGGGGATGATGATTCCGCGGTTGCTCAGAAAGGCGACACCGCCGACATCGAGGGCCTGCCGCGGGCCGGGCAGGGTGCCGAGCACCGCGAAGTACCAGAAGAAGATCTGCAGCAGCAGCGGGACGTTACGAAAGATCTCGATGTACGCGAGCGCGAGCTTTGCCACGAGCCAGTTGGTGGAAAGCCGCGCGATGCCGACGATGAATCCGACGATCGTCGCAAAAAGAATGCCCAGCCCTGAGACCAGCAGGGTATTGGTCAGCCCGACCAGAAAGGTCCGGGCATAGGTCATGGTTTCGTTGTAATCGATCAGGCTCATGATGATGCCGAAGCCGGCGGTTTCATTCAGAAACCCGAACCCGGTGCGGATGCCCCGGCTTTCCATGTTGCTGATCGTATTCTGAAAAAGGCTGTATCCGATCCAGGCCACGGCGGCGATTGCGATGAGCTGGAAGGCCACCGAGCGGACGCGCGGATCATTCCAGGGTTTGGGGTTGCCCGGCTTAAGCGGTGTCGGGTCGCTGCTCATGACTGCCGGCCTGTGCCGTGGGTGAGTGGGTTGTCAGCACCCGGGCATCGGCATCCGACGCCCGGGCGGTTTCATTGCGCCGTAGTGCGCTTACCGGAACGGCGGTGCGTAGAGGATGCCACCGTCGGTCCACAGGGCATTATTGCCCCGGTTGAGGCCAAGCGGCGTGTCCGGGCCCACGTTACGCTCGAACATCTCGCCGTAGTTCCCGACCTGGCTGATCACATCGACCATGAAGTCGTCGTCGAGGCCAAGGATCTCGCCCATGTTGCCGGAGGTGCCGACGATACGCTGCACGCTCGGGTTGTCCGAGGACTCCATCTCTTCGACGTTCTCCGAGGTGATGCCGTACTCTTCGGCATTGATCTGCCCGAACAGCACCCATTTGACGACGTTGAACCATTCGTCATCGCCCTGCCGGACCACGGGGCCCAGCGGTTCCTTGGAGATGATCTCCGGCAGGATCTCGGCGGAATCCGGATCCGTCAGCTGGGTCTTCAGCGCCGCGAGCTGCGAGGTGTCCGAGGTCAGGACGTCACAACGGTTGTTGTCAAAGCCCTGGGCACTCGCCTCGGAGGTGTCGAACACCACCGCTTCATACTCCATGTCGTTGGCCCGGAAAAAGTCGGCCAGGTTGAGCTCGGTGGTGGTGCCGGCCTGGGTGCAGACCGCGGCCCCGTCGAGGTCATAGGCGCTGTCGACGCCGAGCGCGGTCTTGATGAGAAAGCCCTGCCCGTCGTAGTAGTTGGTGCCGGTGAAGTTCAGGCCCAGCGACGCATCACGGGTGGTCGTCCACGTGGTGTTGCGCGACAGCACATCGATCTCGCCCGACTGCAGGGCGGTGAAACGCTCCGCGGCGGTCAGGGGGATGAATTCCACGGCATCGGCGTCACCGAGTACCGCGGCCGCGACGGCCCGGCAGGTGTCCACATCGATGCCCGCCCAGTTGCCGCTGCTGTCGGGTTGTGAAAACCCGGGCAGCCCGTTGCTGACGCCGCAGCGCAGTTCCCCTGCATCCTGCACGTCCTGAAGGGTGGCCGCCTGTGTGGTGCCGGCAAACGCCAGCAGCCCGGTCGCGGCAAGGCCCATTGAGATGATTGTCTTATTCATTCCCGCGTTCCTCTTTTGTCTCGAGGGTGTGCAAAGCCAGTTCGGCACCCCTGTCTCAAGCAAACTACGTGCCAATCGGGTGGACTCTCCTCCTCGACCCGCGGCCGTCAACGGTGCCGGGATCCGTTATGTCACGGATGCACCAGTCTGGACAAGTCCGGGCGATCTGCACATAAACAGTGCATCTGATGGCATGGACGACCCGGCATCCGCCTGCGACGATAGGCGGCTTGAAAAATCCCGGAGAAGCGCATGTCCACCGCCTTTGATCTGCACCTGCCCCGTCATGTCCGGTTTGGTCGGGATACGGCCGTCGAGGCGGTCAGTACCGTGTTCGCCCATGGCCGCCGGGCACTGGTCGTTCATGGTGCCAACGCCGCTCGGGCGCAGTGGCTGGTCGACGGACTGACGGAAATGGGCACCGGGTGCGCGTGCCTGGCCTGCCCCCACGAGCCCGATGTGGGTCTCATCGAGACCGGCGTGGCGCTGGGGCGTCAGGCCGACGTCGACGTGGTCGTGGGGTTGGGCGGCGGGTCCGTGATCGATACCGCCAAGGCGGTGGCGGCGCTCATCCCGGCCGCGGGGGATGTGCTGGACTATCTCGAGGTGGTGGGTGGCGGTGCCGCGTTGGATGCCACGCCGCTGCCGTTCATTGCCCTCCCCACGACGGCCGGCACTGGCACCGAGGCGACCCGCAACGCGGTGATTGACGTGCCCGAGGCCCGCCGCAAGGTGTCACTGCGTGATCCGCGTCTGCTCCCGGCAGTGGCCCTCGTCGATCCTGCCCTGACCGATCACTCACCGGCCGCGGTCACCCTGGCAAGCGGTCTCGACGCCGTGACGCAGGTGATTGAGCCGTATCTCAGCGGTCAGGCCAATCGGTTTACCGATGCACTCTGCCGCGATGCGATTCCTCTGGGACTGACGGCGCTCCGGCGATTGATGGCGGGCGAGGATCCGGCCGCGCGTGACGACATGGCCTGGGTCAGTCTGACCGGGGGGCTGGCTCTCGCCAATGCCCGGCTGGGTGCGGTGCATGGCCTTGCCGGGCCGCTCGGCGGCATGACCGACCTGCCCCATGGCGCCATTGCCGGCGCATTGCTGCCAGCGGCCCTGCGGGCCAATCGCGCCGCCACCCATGGTGCAACCGCCGCGCGGATCCGCGCGGTGGAGGGGTGGATCGCCGACGCCCTGGGTTGCGAGGCTGACACGGCCATTGATCACCTCGCGCAGTGGTCCCGTACGCAGGGGCTGCCCGGTCTGGGCTCGGCGGGGCTCGCGCGCAGTGATCTGCCAGCGATTGCCGCGGCCGCCGAGCGGTCCTCATCGATGAAGGGCAACCCGGTGGTGCTGCCCGCCGAAACCCTGGTGGCGATGATGGAGTCGGCCTGGTGAGTGGCCGTGTGATGCGCGGACTGCTGACGCTCTCAGGAATGATTGATGCGCTCAGCGACCGGGTGGGCCGGGCGCTGCGATGGGTGGCGATGCTGATGATCGCCCTCGGGGTGATCAACGTGATTGGCCGTTATCTGGGCGCGGAGCTCGGCATGCAGCTGTCCTCGAACGCCCTGCTCGAGGGCCAGATCCAGGCTTTCGCGGTGATCTTCCTGCTGGGTAGCGCCTATCTGCTCCGCCACGATGGGCACATCCGCGTCGACATTCTCCAGTCCCGATTCAGCGCCCGCACGCGGGCGTGGGTGGATCTGTTGGGTGCGCTGCTCGCGCTGGTGCCATTCTGTGGGGTCATGCTCCTCAATGGCGTTGACTATGTCGCCCTGGCCTGGGCGCGGGGCGAAGTCAGCCCTAACCCCGGGGGGTTGCCGCTCTACCCGATCAAGACCGTCATCCTGATCGGTTTCGCGCTGTTGCTGGCCCAGGGGATCAGTCAGGCGATCAAGGCCGCCGCCACGCTGACCGGGCGGGAGGCGCAATGATTTACGAGCTTCTGCCCCTGGCCATGTTCGCCGTGCTGCTGGTGTTCCTGCTCAGCGGCTATCCGGTCGCCTTCGCCCTGGCGGGGACGGGGTTGCTGTTCACGCTCATCGCCAGCGACTGGCTGCCCGGTCTGGGCATCGCCCTGCCGTGGGAGCCGCTGTTCCGTGTCGCCCGGCTCAGCATCCTGCCGCAGCGGGTGTATGGCTCGATCATGGACAATTACACCCTGGTTGCCGTGCCGTTTTTCATCTTCATGGGCAGCATGCTCGAGCGCTCGGGCCTTGCCGAGGACCTGCTGCAGACCATGGGCCGGCTGTTCGGACGGCTGCGCGGCGGGCTGGCGGTCTCGGTGGTGCTGGTGGGCATGCTGCTTGCCGCCGCCACCGGTGTGGTGGGCGCCTCGGTGGTCACGATGGGCGTGCTGGCACTGCCGGTCATGCTCAAATACGGCTACGACCAGCGCCTCGCCACCGGCACCATCGCCGCCAGCGGCACGCTGGGCCAGATCATCCCACCGTCCATTGTCCTGATCATTCTTGGCGATCAGATGGGCGTGAACGTGGGGGACCTGTTTGTCGGTGCGCTGATCCCCGGCCTGTTACTGGGCATCGCCTACGTGGCATGGATCGCGCTGGTTGCCTGGCGCCGGCCCCTGGCTGCTCCGGCGCTGCCGGAGGGTGCCGACGACCGCGGCCCGGCTGGCCCCCTGTGGCTGGCGGTGCTGCGCTGCCTGGTCCCACCGCTGGCGCTGGTGGGCGCGGTGCTGGGGACGATTTTCGTGGGCTTGGCCACCCCCACCGAAGCGGGCGCCATGGGGGCGTTCGGGGCGCTGCTGCTGGCGCTCGCCTATGGCAAACTCTCGCGCGGCAGTCTGCTGTCCGTGTCCGACACCACGGTCCGGCTGACCGCGATGGTGTTCACCATTCTGGTGGGCGCCACGGTATTCGCCACCGTGTTCAGTGCCATGGGCGGTCAATGGCTGGTGGAAGACTTTCTGCTGGCGCTGCCCGGTGGCGAGACGAGCTTCATCCTGTTCGTCATGCTGACGATCTTCATCCTCGGGTTCTTTCTCGACTTCATCGAGATCACGTTCATCGTGGTCCCGCTGGTGACGCCGATCGCCGAGAGCTTCGGGCTGAGTCCCCTGTGGTTTGCGGTGCTGATCGCGATGAACCTGCAGGCCTCGTTCCTGACGCCGCCGTTCGGGTTCTCACTGTTCTATCTGCGCGGTGTCACGCCCGATGCGGTGCCCACCCGCGCCATTTACGCCGGGATCCTGCCCTACATCGGGATACAGCTGCTGATGCTTGTGCTGATCGTGGCCTTCCCTGGCCTGGTCACCTGGCTGCCGGGACTCGCCGGCTGATTCAGTCGGCGTCGCGGTAGATGAATTCGCGGTACCGGTAGCTGTTCACCTGATCCCAGCCGCGCAGCCGGTCGCGGAAGGCCGACCAGTTGGGGTAGATGCGGGCGTAGTCCTCGTTGTCCATGTCCTCTTCGTGCACGGCCGCGGCGCCATTGCGGAAAGCGGCCAGGACGCTGTCGGGAAAGTCGAGGACCTCGACCCCCTGCGATTTCAGGGACTCGAGTGCGACCGGATTCTTGGCCAGGTACTGAGCCGCCATCCAGTTGTTCGCCTCGGCGCAGCAGGCACGGATCTGCGCCTGGATATCGGCCGGGAACCCGCTCCAGACGTCGAGGTTGAAGTAAAAGCCAAGCATGGCACTGGGCTCGGCCCAGCTCGGCAGGTAGTAGTACTGGGCGACGTCTTGCATGCCCAGGATCTGGTCGTCGTAGGGGCCGACCCATTCGGCGGCGTCCAGCGCGCCACGCTCCATCGCGGTGAATACCTCGCCGCCGGGAAGCTGCTGGATGTTCACGCCGGCTTTGGCCATGGCACGCCCGCCGTGCCCCGGGAAGCGCATGCGCAGCCCCTGGAGGTCGGCCGGCGAGTTGATCCGGACATTGAACCAGCCACCGCACTGGGCACTGGTGTTGCCGCCCGGAAAGGCGATCAGATTGTCCTGGGCGTTGAGCTCGTCCCAGAGCGTCTGGCCGTCGCCCGCGGTCATCCAGGCATTCTGCTGCTCCAGGGTCATGCCGAAGGGCAGCGAGGTGAAAAAGCCGTGCGCCGGATTCTTGCCGATGAAGTAGTAGGGCGCGGTGTGGCAGGCCTCGAAGGCGCCGCTGGATACGGCGTCGTAGACCTCCACCGGTCCGACTTCGGCGCCGCCCGGCGAGGTGCGGACCCGGACGTCCCCATCGGTGAGGGCCTCGATGCGTTCGGCAAAGTACTCGGCCGTGCCGTAGAGGTTGTCCAGCGAAGCCGGCCATGACGTCAGCATATTCAGCCGAAAGCGCCGCGGCTGCGCGATCACTGCCGGCGCGTTGATGCTGCCGGCGGCCACCAGCCCGGTGCCGGCGCCCTTGATGAACCCTCGACGATCCATTGCGTTTTCTCCGAACCTAAAACGGCAAGCGTAATGCCGGCTGTGGACCCGCCGCAATGGCTGACGGGCGATGGCGGTTTTGCTAATGTCAGTGACCAACAAGATAAGGGGGCAGTAATGACGACCTATACACCCACCCGGGTATCCGACTGGGCCAATGGCAACCGCATCCGGCAGGCGCTCTGCGTGCTGGTGGGCACGGGATTACTGGCGCTTTCCGCGCGGGTCGAGATCCCGTTCTGGCCGGTGCCGTTCAGTATGCAGACCTTTGTGGTGCTGGCCCTCGGCATGGTCTATGGCCCCGTACTGGGGGCGGCGACGGTGCTGACCTATCTGGCCCAGGGGCTGATGGGGCTGCCGGTGTTTGTCGGCGGCGGTGGGCCGGCCTATCTGGCGGGTCCCACAGGGGGTTATCTGCTGGGCATGGTGGCAGCGGCATGGGTCGCTGGCTGGCTGGCGTTTCACGGCTGGGCCCGGCATCCGCTGACCGCGATTGCCGCGGCGGGCATCGGTAACCTGCCGGTCTATCTGCTGGGACTGCCGTGGCTTGCGGTGTGGGTCGGCAGTGCCGAGCAGGCGGTGGTTGCCGGCTTTGTGCCGTTCATCCCCGGTGCGATTCTCAAGGTCATCGGCGCCGGTCTCGTCGCCTGGGGCATGATGCGGATCGCGCGGCGCTAGGCGGCCGGCGGCGATGTCGCGGAATACAACGCCAACCGCCGCCGCCACGGAGATCGCGCCGGGCCTGATACGGATCGACACCGGCTATCTGCGGCCGGCGCATACGGCCTGCTACCTGGTCATCGACCAGGGCCGGGCAGCCCTCGTCGACACCGGCGTCGTACACAGCGTCCCGGTCATCCTCGAAGCGCTTGCCGCGTCCGGACTCGACCGCTCGGCGGTGGACTGGGTCATCCCCACCCACGTGCATCTGGACCACGCGGGGGGCGCCGGCCCGCTCATGCAGGCCCTGCCGGCGGCGCGGCTCGGGGTGCATCCCTCGGGCGTAGACCATCTGGTGGATCCCGGGCGGCTGGAGGCGGGCGTCCGGGCGCTCTACGGCGACGCCTTCTTTGATCGTGAATATGCACCGCTCGTCCCGGTGGACCCGACGCGCATCGTGGCGCTGGAGGACGGCGCCATGGTGGCGACGGGCGCAAGGCAGCTCCAGGTCATCCACACGCCGGGGCATGCCTGGCATCACCTGAGCCTGCTGGACGCTGACCGGTCCGTATTCATCGCCGGCGACGCCTTCGGCGCGGGTTATCCCGGCTATGCCGAAGGCACCGCGCCGTTTCTGGTGCCCGTCGTGCCACCGCCCCAGTTCGACCCTGACGCCTATCGCCAGACCCTCGAGCGCATCCGTGACATCGATCCGCGCTACGTGGCCCCGGCCCATTTCCCTTTGATCGAGGCACCGCGCGCCGCCGCGGACCGGCTCCAGACCCTGCTGGATGCGGCCGTTGACTGGACGCTTGAGTGCGACTCCCTGGACGATCTTCAGCGGCGCCTCGTCAGCGGCTGGGCCGAGGCATTGCCGGCCGGCGCGGATCGGGCCGCCTTTGAGCGTGATTTTGGCCTGGATCTGTGGCTGACCGCGGAAGGCCTCTGGCACTGGCGCCGGAAAAAGGCGCGCCGCGCTTCGGGCTAGACGCCCGTCACCCCCAGGATCCACCCTTCGTACGCTGCAGCCGCCGCGGTGGCGGCATCCAGCGTCGGCTCGAAACAGGCGGCAAGCTGATGATTCTGATCGGCGGCCTGCAGCGCCCGGGCAACGCTGTAGGCGTCCTGCTGATCGGCCGTCCGCCCGTCGCGGGGATAGTCGGCGGCCCATAAAGACGGGTAGATCTCGGCGATCGCCGAGCGGTCCGCGGGTATGGACCAGCCATCAAAGGGCCAGGCATGCAGCCGCGGCCCGAGGCGATGGCGTAGACGATTGATCCATGGCAGCCCGGCGTGGGTTGATTTGGCCACCGATCCCGGCACGTCGAAATGAAATACCGACTTCGCGCCCACCGGATGCTCCGTATGGCGGCGCCAGCGTGCGTTGCCGAGGCGGGCCAGGCCATCGCCGCATTCGCCCCGACGGATGGATTCGACGGGAGTGTCGGGCTGGTCGGTCGGCCAATGACGACAGAAGTCGTCGAGAAAAACATCCCAGTCGCGCGCCACGCCATGGGCATCGAACCACGCGCCGGGGAAGGCGAACCCATGGTCGATGCCGACGAGGACGCGGTCATCGGTGAGCAGACGCGTCTCGAGCCATGCCGCCAGCGCCCGACGACTCCAGTGCTGGCGGCCGCTCGGAGTGGGCCGGATCTCGGTGATGGGACCGCCGGCAGTGGCCTCGTAGACACGCAGTCCAGTGAGTCCGCGCTCGGCGGTGGCCGCGCCCGAGTAGTCAATCCCGATACAGGCGTCGAAGCGCGGCATGGGATTCATGCCACCTGAGGGCGTTGCTCCAGGGCGCCTCGGGCGGCGGCTTCGCCGGCCAGCAGCGCGCCCTCCAGCAGGCCCGTGCTCTGGTCGGCCGTTTCCGCTGCGCAGAACCACAACCGTCCGCCCAGGTGCGGGGCCCGCAGTGTCGCAGGCCCCACCGAGGGGTGGGCCGGTGGCTCGCGGCGATCGGCCTCGGAACAGACCGTGTCATCCATGGCCCAGTCGCGGATCACCACGGCATCAGGCTGCGCGGCCTGCGGCCCGAGGCAGCGCGTGAGCTGATCGATGATCGGCTGCTCCAGCGATCGCTCCCGGCGCTCGGAAAGCGGGGTCGAGATAAATCCGAACAGCGCGGCATCGCCCTCGGCACTGGTGTGGTCATGGGCCTCGAAAAGCGGCCCGACGCGGCTGGCGATACGGCCCGAAAGTCCCGCATCACGCCAGAATGGGTGTGCATACTGGATGATCGCCTTGGCCTGAGCCGCCATCCAGGTCGATTGCCCGGCAAGGGCCCGGGGGAGCCCCGGATCGATCGAAGCAGGCAGGGTGATGCGCTCGGCAACCCGCCGGGGCGGCGCCGCCACCAGAACCTGCCCGGCAATCACCGGCGGACCGGACTGCCGGTGGACTTCGAGGCGGCCGTCATCACGCTGGCGGATCGACACGACCGGTGAGCCATAGTGGAAACAACCCGCGTCCAGCGGCGCTGCCATCGCCTCGACCAGTCGGCTGGGGCCGCCGACGATGCGCGCCATGCCGAACTGCCCGGGCAGTTGATGGCGCATGGGGGTGGGCGCGAATCCATCGAGGACCGCGTCGCCGTGCTCGTACTGATCGAAGACTGGCAGATCAAGGCGGTCCAGCCAGCGCTGGATGCCCGGCTGAAAGGCCGGCCACACCCATGAAGGGCCGAGATCGCCAACCACGCGTCCATCGGCGTCGGGCAGGCCCTCGATGCGCCCGCCGATGCGATGCCCCGCCTCGAGGATGAGCGGCCGGGTGCCGGCGTCAAACGCCGTCCGCGCAGCCGTCATGCCGGCAAGGCCTGCACCGACGATCGCCAGCTCGGTCTCGATCATGCGTCACCTTTTCTATTTTCTAGCAATGGGCTGAATATCCGATTCCGTCGATTCGTAGCGCAGGGCGCGCATCAGGCTGAAGCAGCAGACCACCAGGATGACCGCCACTGGCAGGCCTGCGGTCAGGGCACCGGTCTGGAGCCCCTGCAGCGCGGTTTCACCGCCAATCAACAGCAGCGTCGCGGCGACCGCTCCCTCGGTAATGCCCCAGATCACCCGCTGGCGGCGCGGCGAGTGCGTCGCGCCGCGCGAGATCAGCGAGTCGACAACGAACGTCCCCGAATCGGACGAAGTGACGAAATATGTGGCAATCAGCAGTGTCGCCAGCGCCGACGTGAGGGTCGACCACGGGAGGGCGTCGAGGGTTCGGTAGAGGGCCACCGTGGTGTCCTCGCTGACCGCCGCGGCAATGCCGGCGTTGCCGCCAAAGACTTCCAGATGCAGGGCCGTGCCGCCGAAGACGGTCAGCCAGGCGAACACGAACAGCGTCGGCAGCGCGAGCACGCCGACAATGAATTCGCGAATGGTGCGGCCACGGGAGATCCGGGCGATGAAAAGCCCGACGAAGGGGGACCAGGCGATCCACCAGCCCCAGTAGAACATGGTCCAGTCCTCGTGCCACTGAGTGCCCTGCAGGGCCCCGGTGGACAGACTCAGGCCCACCAGTTGCTGGAAATAGCCGCCCACGGATTCGAGCAGAAAGCGGATCAGGAACAGCGACGGGCCGGCCATGAAGATGAACGCGAGCAGCAGCAGCGCCAGGCTGAGGTTGAAGACGCTCAGCCATTTCAGGCCCCGGTCAAGCCCCGAGATCACCGAGACCACGGCAAACCCGGTGATCGTGGCGATGATGCCCACCTGCCAGACAGGCCCCACCGGCATCCCCAGTAACTCGTTGAGTCCGGTGTTGAGCTGCATTGCCCCAAAGCCGAGCGAGGTCGCGAGCCCGAACAGCGTGCCGAACACGGCCAGCGTATCAATGGCGTGACCGATGGGCCCGTGGATCCGATCGCCGATCAGCGGGTAGAAGATCGAGCGGATGGTCAGCGGCAGCTGATGGCGGAAGCTGAAGTATGCCACTGACAGGCCCAGCACCACGTAGACGGCCCAGGCGTGCAGTCCCCAGTGGAAAAAGCTGTAGATCATCGCCTGACCGGCGGCCTCGCGCGTGCCCCCGGGGCCGGTCGGTGGGTTCTGGTAATGCAGGATCGGTTCGGCGACGCTCCAGAACACCAGTCCGATGCCCATCCCGGCGCTGAACAGCATCGCGAACCAGGCCGAGAAGCGAAAATGCGGCCGGTCCCCGGGCTGACCCAGGCGGATGCGCCCGTAGCGACTCAGCCCCAGCCAGATCAGAAAGCCGACAAAGAACGTCACCACCACCAGATAGCTCCAGCCCAGATAGGCGGTGATGAGATCGTGAACGGCTTCGAACAACGCCGTGGCCTGAGCGGGCAGCAGGATGCCAAACGCCAGAAACCCGCCGACGATCAGTGCCGAGGCGGTGAACACCGTCGGGTTGACGGTGGCGAAGAACCGCTCGTCGCGCGGCTTGTCGCGCATCAGCGCCGCCCCGGTCTAGTCGTGATCATCGCCCGCGACGGCATGGGCGGCGAGCGTTTCAAAGCCGATCACGGCGAGGGTTTCTTCGTGGGTGGCCGCAAGGTCGACCAGCGGCGCGACACCGGCGCGATGGGCCTCGAGCCAGCGCCCGGCACACAGGCACCAGCGATCGCCGGGCTTGAGCCCCGGGAAGTCGGCGAATGGTACGGGTGCAGTCAGGTCATTGCCGCGGCTGCGTGAAAACGACAGGAACGCCTCGGTGACGATGGCGCAGACCGTATGCATGCCACCGTCGGCGTGGCCGGTGTTGCAGCAGCCATCCCGGTAAAACCCGGTCACCGGGTCCTGCCCGCAGGGCTGGAGCGCGCTGCCGAATACGTTGGTGCTCTTGAACTGATCCATGTTCCCAGTCTACCCCTGCAGGATGCGGGTTGCCTACGCAGGGTCGAGTGCGTACGATTGGTTGCAAGAATAGCGTCGTGGATTGTATCAGGAGTACTCATGAGGTCACTCGTTCTGCCGTTGGCAACCCTTGCCCTTTTGCTGTCGCTGGCAGCGGGATCCGTCAACGCCCACCCGATGGTGACATCGAGTACACCGGCTGATGGGGCAACCGTCGGCGAGTCGCCGGAACGCATCGCCGTGGCGCTGAGCGCACCCATGCGCATTGTGAGTGTCACGCTGCGTGCCGAGGACGGCACCGACTACGCGGTGAGCGCCATGGCCGGTCGCTCGGCGAGTGACCGCCTTGTCGTCGAGCCGCCGAATCTGCCGGCTGGCGACTACACCCTCGAATGGCGCGGCCTGTCCGGCGACGCACACACCCTGTCGGCGGCGCTCAGCTTTACGGTGAGTGAGCGCTGAGTGCTCGAAGTCATCGCCGACGCGACCGCTTTCGATGGCGTTGTCATCAGCCTCAAGGCGATCACTTATGGCGCTCTGCTGGTGGCGGCGGGGTCCATTCTGGTCGGCCTGACCATCGACGGCGTGCCGTTGAAGGAGCGCCGGTTTCTGCGTCGGCTTGCGGCCGCTCTGGTACCGGTCATCCTGTTTGCACTGATGGCCCAGCTGATGCTGGAGGCAGTCTTTCTCGCCGGCAATGACTGGACGGCCGCGGTCGATGTTCAGCTACTGGGCCTGCTGGCCACGGGCTCGCTGGGAAAGGCACTGGGCCTGGAGGGCCTCGGTGCCGTGTTGCTGGTCGGTGGGTTGATGCGTGGCGCGAGCGGAGCCGCCGTATCGTTGGCAGGTGTTGCGCTGATCGTTGGAGCGTTTGCCGTCGGTGGTCATGTCAGCAACACGCCCGGCGCATTGGATAATCTCCTGCTGGCCATTCACATGCTCTGCCTGGCGTTCTGGGTGGGTATCTTCCTGCCGCTCGAGCGCCTGAGCCATCAGCCCGGCAATGCTGCCGCGCGGGTTGCCGAGGATTTTGGTGACAAGGCACCGGTGGCTGTCGGGCTGTTGCTGGTGGCCGGTGCGCTGACCCTTGACCAGCTCACCGGAGGCATCGTCGCTGCCCTGCAGACACCCTATGGCCAGCTCTTTGCGCTCAAGCTGGCCGCGTTTGCCGGGGTGCTATGGTTGGCGGCCTTGAACAAACGCCGGTACACACCGGCACTGGTTGCCGGGCATCCCGGCGCGCGGCGGCGACTGCGCCGGTCGTTGTACGTCGAAGCGGTAGCGATTGGATTCATCCTGGTGGTGAGCGCGACTTTCACGACGCTGACCGGGGCGAGCGGCTGAGATAGGCCTCAATGCCGTCGAGGGCCTCGGGCATGTGCTCGAAGCGGTGGGATCCTCCCTCGAACACCAGTGCCGCACCCAGCGACGCGTACCGTTTGTGGGTGGCCCGGGCGTCCAGCAGTTCATCGCCGGTATCCAGCACGAGTAGGGGCGGAACCGGGTAATCCGCCGGGTCAGTGGACAGGGCGGTGTCCCGGTAGGAGTCGACGACCGCCGAGGTCAGCGTCTGCGGTGGCTGATCGGGCAGTTTGTAATTCTCAAGGGTCATGCCGCGGTAATGCGCCAGCGCCCAGTGCGGGTCGCAGCTTGGGTTGACCAGGATCGCGGGGCACGCCAGACGCTGACCCATGACGGCCGCAAAGTAGCCGCCCAGCGAGGTGCCGATGAACGCGGTGGTGTCGCCTTCGACGGACTGCGCGGCAATCGACTCGATGATGCTGGCGCGGGGGGCGAAACTGTCGTAGTTGATGCGATGAACGCCGAAGCGGGTGGCGAGTTCGCCGACTTTGGTATCGGTCTCGAGGGCTGCGGAGTTGAAGCCGTGCAGGTAGTTGAGCGTGATCATTGAGTCTCTCGGTGATTGCATTCGGGATTCAAAGACGGGAGACTTTGATTCTAGCGCAGGTGGGAGAGCCCGGCATTCGATGCCGGCGCCGAAGGAGCAACCGCCCCGGAATCTCTCAGGCAACCGGACCGTCTGCGTGCTGATCATTCCGAAAAGCAGTCGGCCGTAGGGTTCGACTCGCCGAAGGAGCAAGCGAAGCGCCGGGTCGCTTCGTCAATCTCTCAGGCACCAGGACGGAAGGGGCACGGATCGCCACAAGGCGATGGGTGCACACAACCTGACTGGGAGTACGACGATGAACCACATTGCAGTCATCGGCGGCGGAATCACCGGCATCACCACGGCCTATGCGCTCACCAACCGCGGCTTCGACGTCACGGTGTTTGAGCGTAACCGCTACGCGGGCATGGAAACCTCCTTCGCCAATGGCGGGCAGCTCTCGGCGTCCAATGCCGAGGTCTGGAATCACTGGCCGACCATCGTCAAGGGCCTGCGCTGGATGCTGCGCTCGGACGCGCCTCTGCTGGTCAACCCCAAACCCTCCTGGCACAAACTCAGCTGGTTCGCCGAGTTTGTCGCCGCGACCCGGCGCTACGCCCACAACACCACGGAAACCGCCCGGCTCGCCATCGAGGCGCGGGACTATCTGTTCGACTGGGGTCGCCGCGAGGGCATTGATTTTGATCTTGAGCGCCGCGGCATCCTGCATATCTACCGCCAGCAGGCCGACTTTGACCACGCCGCGCAGGTCACCCGCCTCCTCGCCGCCGGCGGGCTCGAGCGACGCGCCGTATCACCTGAGGAAATGCGCCAGCTTGAACCCAACCTCGCCGGCGACTATTACGCCGGCTTCTATACCGAAAGCGATTCCACCGGCGACATCCACAAGTTTACCCACGGACTGGCCCAGGTGCTCGAGGCCCGCGGGGTGTCGATGCGGTATGAGTGTGCCATCGAGGATCTCGGCACGGCCGGCTCCGGGGTCTGGGTGCAGACTGACGGCGGGCGCGAATCCTTCGACGGCGTGGTGGTCTGTGCGGGTGTCGCCAGTCGCCGGCTCGCGACCCGCCTGGGTGATCGCGTCAACGTCTACCCGGTCAAGGGTTATTCCATCACGGTCAATCTGGAGGATGCCGCGTCGCGGGAAGCGGCGCCGTGGATGAGCCTGCTCGACGACGAGACCAAGCTCGTCTCAAGCCGGCTGGGTGCCGACCGCTTCCGCGTTGCCGGCACGGCCGAGTTCAATGGTTATAACCGCAACATCCGCCAGGACCGGATCGAGCCGCTGCTGAAGTGGGTTGAGACCTGTTTTCCGGGGGTGAGTACCCGCCAGGCGGTGCCCTGGGCCGGCCTGCGGCCAATGATGCCGGACATGATGCCGCGGGTGGGCGCGGGCCGGCGCCCTGGTGTGTTCTACAACACCGGCCATGGCCATCTGGGCTGGACGTTATCCGCCATCACCGCCGAGCAGGTCGCCGAGACCGTCGAGGCGGCCGCGGCGCCGTCGGTCCCGGTATCCGGGGTCAGGGCCGCCGGTACCAGAACCAGCTGAGCCGCTTGAACCGTCCCGCCCATGGGAACAGGACAAAGGTGGCAAGCACCAGCGCATGCTGCCACGGCCGGAACCAGTCCATCTTGCGGGCCGAGCTGATCACGGGCGGGCAGTCGAGGATCATGAAACGCCGGCCGCGCGGGCGGCCGAGGCGGTCGAGCCGGCGTGAATAACCAATCTCGTCGCCGGCGTAGAGCTGCTCGCTGAATCCGCCGATGGCGGCGTGTGCCGCTGCGCGGGCAAAGACGAAGCAGCCGGCCGCGAGACGCAGGCGTCGCGACAGCCCGTTCCAGGCGGCCAGACCCAGCCGCTGGGGGGCGGACTCCAGGCGATCAAAGCCGATCGGCGCGCCGCCGCCCACGCAGCCCTCATCCATGGCCGCCCGCATTGCCTGCAGCGCCGCCGGCGTGACGCGTGTGTCGGCATCCACGAACAGTAACCAGTCGCTGGCGGCGGCCTCGGCACCGGCGTTCCGCACCCGGGCGATCCGGTGTTCGGGTTCATGCACCACCCGGGCACCTGCCCCGGCGGCGATCGCGGCCGTCGCGTCGGTGGAGGCATTGTCCACCACGATGATGTCCGCCTCGAGCCGGCACGCGCACAGGGAATCCTGCAGGGTCTGCAGGGTGTCGGGCAGGTAGGCGGCCTCATTCCAGGCCGGGATGATGACCGACAGCTCAGGCATGGTGGGTCTCCAGCGTTGCGCGAAGCCAGCGCTCGAATGTCTCGAGCGCGCCGGTGGGGGAGGCCTCGGGCGGGCGTACCCACCAGTATGACCGGGTACCGGGCACGCGGGTTTCAAACAGCTGCACGAGACGCCCGGCGGCGAGGTCATCGGCCACCATGTGCCAGTCGGCGATGGCCGCCCCCAGGCCTGCGATGGCCGCCTCGATGGCGAGGTCGAGGGTATCGAACTCGAACCCCTTGCCGGCATCCACGCCGTCGATGCCGGCGGCATCCAGCCAGTGCTGCCAGGACAGGTACCGTCCCTCGCGCTTGAGGACATGCAGTAACGTCGCTTCGCCAAGCACGACCGTGCCGTCACGTCGGGTCAGCGCCTGCTGGACCCCCGGCGCTGCCACCGCCACATGCTCCTCCGAGAACAGGTGGCTGCTGTGCAGGTTGGGCCAGTCGCCGGTGCCAAAGCGGATGGCGGCATCCAGCTCATCGCGCTGGGACAGTCGATCCTTGGTCTCGGTGCGGATCGACAGGACCAGCGCGGGGTCCTGCGCCCGCAGGCGATGCAGCCGGGGCATCACCCAGCGGCTGGCGAGGGTGCTGGGGATGTTGAGCGCAAGCCGTCGGCGGTGACGGCCCGCCCGCAGATCGCTCACGGTCTGGCGCATCTGCTCGAGCGACGCCGCCACGGTTTCCATCAACCGCTCGCCGCTGGGTGTCAGGCCTGTCTGCCGCGGCCCGCGAATCACCAGTGTCTCGCCGAGTTCACGCTCGAGCTGCTTGAGCTGGCGCGATACGGCACCGGGCGTGACATGCAGCACGGCGGCCGCCCGGGTGATCGAGCGGCAGCGGGCCACCACCTCGAACGCCTTCAATGCATTCAGTGACGGCAGGTCAGTCGGCATGGATGGCCTTGTCGGATCGGACTTGAGTAAAACGCAATTTGAACCTGCAATTTTATCGATTGAGTCGGCATCAGACGCGCTGATACTACTGGCCGCGTTTACTTCAGCGCAAAGGATGGGCCGATATCATGACCGCTCCTGAAACCCCGACCGACTGGCGGGCCGCCGCCGCGGCCGTTGAGCTCCCCACCCAGGCGTTTGTGGACGGCCGCTACCGGGCGTCGCGTCACGGTGCGACGTTCAATGCCGAGAACCCCGCCACCGGTCAGGTCCTGACGCCGGTGGACGAGTGGACGGCGGCGGATGTCGATGATGCCGTGGATATTGCGGCCGCGCGCTTTGAGGCCGGCGTCTGGGCGGATCGCGATCCGGCCGAGCGCAAGGCGGTCATGCTGCGGTTTGCCGAGGGCATCCGCGCCAATGCCGAGCGCCTGGCGTTGCTCGAGACCCTCGAGACCGGCAAACCCATCAGCCAGACGCAGGCCGTCGATGTGCCGGCCTGCGCCGGGACCATCCAGTGGTACGGCGAGTGCCTCGACAAGCTGTATGACGAAATGGCGCCCGGCGGTAACGACGCGGTCATCGCCATCCGGCGTGAGCCCGTGGGCACAGTGGCCGCCATCGTGCCGTGGAACTATCCGCTGATCATCGCCAGCTGGAAGATCGGGCCAGCGCTCGCCGCGGGCAACAGCGTCATCCTCAAACCGGCCGAGGAGTCCACCCTGGCCAGTCTGCTGCTGGGCGAGATCGCGGCCGAGGCCGGGATTCCGGCAGGGGTGTTCCAGGTCCTGCCGGGCCGGGGACATGTCACCGGCGACGCGCTGGCCGGACACAACCAGGTCCAGGCCATCGCGTTTACCGGGTCGACCGAGATCGGCAAGCGGCTGCTGGTCCGCAGCGGCGAGTCGAACATGAAAAAGGTCGGGCTCGAGTGTGGTGGCAAGTCGGCGCAGATCGTCACCCGCGAGTGCGAGCAGCTGGATGCGGCCGCCGAGGCCATTGCCTGGAGCATCTGGTACAACCAGGGCGAAACCTGCCATGCCGGTTCGCGACTGATTGTTGACCGGCGGGTGGCCGATGCGTTGCTCGAGCGGGTTGAGGCCTTGATGGGGCAGTTTGAACCGGGCGATCCGCTGGATGATGCCACCGTCATGGGGGCGATGATTTCGACCGATCATCTGCACCGGGTACAGGGCTATCTCGACGCCGTGCGCCGTGGGGGAGGTCGTGTGATCGGCGGCGAGGTCATCGAGCGGATCGAGGGGGGTGCGTTCATGCGCCCGGCCATCCTCCGTGACATCGATCGGACCGGGCAGGCGGCGCGCGAGGAGATCTTCGGCCCGGTACTGGCCGTGATGGAGTGCGACGGTCTGGACGAGGCGGTGCGTATCGCCAACGATTCGGAGTATGGCCTGGCGGCGGCGGTCTGGACCGACCGCCTGAGCGATGCCCACCGGGCCGCCCGGCGGCTGCAGGCGGGCACCGTGTGGGTCAACTGCTATGACATGGCGTCGGTGGCGACACCGTTCGGCGGTTACAAGCAGTCGGGGATCGGTCGGGACCGTTCGCTGCATGCCTTCGATAAGTACACCGAGCTCAAGACCACCTGGGTGGCGGTATGAGTGGCCTCGAACTGCACGTGGATCGTCCGGCCACGCCGCGGATCGTTGCCGGGGCTGATGCCCTGCAGCGCCTGGGTGAGGTCCTGCCGGCGACCCCCGCGCCGATCCTGCTGATCGTTGATGCAGGGCTGGTCGCGGCGGGAATGGCGGAACGCCTCGAAGTCGCGCTGCCGCCGGGACGTCCGGTGACCCGGTGGATCTGCCCGGCGGGCGAGCCGACGCTTGCCAGCGTCAACGACGCCGTGGCCAGTGCCCGCCGCCTTGATCATGCGGTGATCGTGGGCCTGGGTGGGGGTAGCGCCCTTGATAGCGCCAAGCTGGTGGCAAGCCTCGCGGCCAGTGCATTGCCGGCGGAGGATTTTGTGCTGGGCCGTAACGTCCCGCCCGCGCGATGGCCTGCGGTGATGATTCCGACAACCTCCGGGACCGGCTCCGAGGTGACGCACACGGCGATCGTGAGTGATCAGGCCGGCCAGAAGCTCTGGGCATGGGCGCCGGATATGGCGCCCGATAGCGTGATCCTCGATCCGACGCTGACCACCAGTGTGCCCCCGGATATGATCGTTGGCACCGGGCTTGATGCGTTTGTGCACGCCCTTGAGGCCATGACCGGGCAGAGCCGGCAGGCCTTCACCGAGGCGTATGGTCTGGAGGCAACACGCCGGGCGCGCGGCGCGCTCGCCAGTTATCGGCACGATCCTCATGACCTGCACGCCGCCGCCGACATGCAGCTGGCTGCGACGCTGGCGGGGCTGGCCATTGATGGCGGCGGCACCGGCATGGCGCATGCCATCGGTCATGCCCTGGGCAGCCTCTACCACGTCCCCCACGGCATTGCCGTCACGCTGGGTCTGCGGGCCAGCCTTGCCTGGAGCATTGAGGCCGATCCCGGTCGCTACCAGCCCGCCGCAGCGGCATTCGGTCTACCCGGCGGGACGGCGGCCGATCTGGCCGAGGCCTTCGATGGCTGGCTCTCGGAACTGGCGTTCGACGCGGTGGCGGCGCGCTCACTGCCCGCGTCGATGAGCGCCGGGGCATTGCATGCCGAACTGGCCGCCGAGCCCAACCGGCCCATGATCCAGAATAACGCGCGGCCTGCCGCGGATGCGGACCTCGCCTGGCTGGCCCGACAGGTGGTGGCGGCATGAGTATCCGGGATATCCGCATCAGTCACCATGTGCTGCCGCTGGATCCGCCGTTCCCCGCCGCCTGGGATACCCGCCCGCGCCGTCGGTTCGGCGCTACCATCGTGCGCGTCGAGGACGACCAGGGCCGCGTCGGCATCGGATCAGGCGATCCGATGCACGGCCTGTCGGAGATGCTGGATCTGTTCATCGGCCAGGATCCATGCGCGCTCGAGCGGCATGCCGAGGTGCTGAGCAATATCGGTTTTCATGCCGGGCGGCCCTGGCCGCTGGATGTCGCGCTGTGGGATCTGGTCGGCCAGATCGAGGGCCGGTCCGCCTGGCGCATGGCCGGTGGTCGGGGTGGGACGATCGCCTGTTATGCCTCAAGCGGCGTGCATCGCACGCCCGACGCCATGGCCGACCAGGCGCGCCGGATGCTTGCCGAGGGTTTCCCGGCAATGAAAATCCGCTTTGGCCGATCCACGCTGGAGGCGGATTTCGCGGTGCTCGAAGCCGTACATCGCGCGGTGGGCGACGGGCTCACCCTGATGGTGGACTGCAACCAGGGCTGGCGTATGCCTTGGGACACCCAGCCGCCGTGGACGTATGCCCAGGCCCTGGAGGTGGCTCGGGAGCTGGAGCGCTACGGCGTGCACTGGATGGAAGAGCCGCTGCATCGCGGCGATTACGCCGGCATGACCCGCCTGCGCCGGGAGACGCGGCTGCTGATCGCCGGCGGCGAAATGACCCGCGAGTGGCACGAGTTCCAGACCCTGCTCGAGCGCGATTGTCTGGACGTCTATCAGCCCGATGCCGTGTGCTCGCTGGGGATGACGCATCTGCGCGCATTGGCCGAACAGGTCGCGGCCGCCGGATGCGTGTTCACCCCCCACACCTGGGGGAATGGGATCGGGCTGCTCGCCAATGCGCACCTGACGGCCGGCAGTGTTGGCACGGCGTTTATCGAGCTGCCCTATGACCCGCCCGAGTGGACACCCGAGCGCCGTGATTTTCCCCTGCTGACCCCGGTGCGGCCGGATGAGCAGGGCAGGCTCGATCTGGGTGACGCTCCGGGCCTGGGGATCACGCTGGACGAGGAGCGGCTGGCGCAGACACGGGTGGCGCTCTAGCGCGGTGGCTCGCAGCGCAGGCGGCGCAGGCGCCATGCCGCCCAGCGGTTATAGGCCCAATCGCCGCACTGGAAAAGACCCGGCAGGGTGAGCACCCGAGCCAGCCAGCGGAAGCCCCCGCCGGCCACGCGCCAGTAGCCCAGCGAGGCGCGCAGGCCCACCTGCATGCGTTGGCCGTCATGAAAGTGCAGCTGAGCCATCATGTCCGCGAGCTGATAGCCGGCGGGTGGCTGGAATCCGCTCTGACTGATATCCACCAGGTCGATCCGGTGCCTCAGCCGCGGTCGCAGATGGTCGATCTCGCGGCGGCACATGCCGCAGCTGCCGTCGAAGTAGAGCGTGGGCCGTGTCATCCGCCTAGTGTGCCTGCGGATGGGCAATAACGGCACCCTTGCGGGCGCGGGTGACGGCTGTGTAGAGCAGTTCCGGGCGCGTTCGCCCGGGCCCACCCTCGGGCAGCACCACCAGCACCTGGTCAAATTCCGAGCCCTGGGATTTGTGCACCGTCATCGCGAATACGCTCTCGATGGCGTCAAGCCGGCTGGGCAGGACCAGCCGGATGGGGCCGTCGGGCCATTCAAAGACCACACGCAGCCGTGGGGTCTGTTCGCCGGGCAGACGGGTCATCAGGCAGATGCCGATATCGCCGTTCATCAGGCCCAGTTCGTAATCGTTGCGGGTGATCATCACCGGGCGGCCTTCAAACCAGCCGCTGGCCCGATCGATCAGTCCGTTCTGTTGCAGTGTCGCGGCAATGCGGGCATTGAGGCCCGTGACCCCGAGGGGGCCATGGCGGACCGTGGTCAGCACCTGGAAACGGCTGAAAGCCGCCAGCACCGTGCGGGCCCACTCCTCGGTGGCCTCGCGGTCATCACGGACGGGGCGCGTGGCCTGCAGCTCGGTGAGATAGGCCTGGTAGCCCTGGCAGGCCGCTGTCGCAATGCCCGCATCATCGCCACCGGTCAGCTTCAGACGCTGAATGTCGGCGGCATCGCTGTCGAGCAGGGCCTCTGCGTGGGCTGAATCGCCGCGTCGAACGGCCTCGGCCAGCGCCCCTATCCCGCTATCCACCCCGAATCGGTGGCTGTCGCGCAGGCGGACGATCTGCTGTTGCAGCGCGCTGCCCCCGGCCTGCCAGGTGGCGATATCGTCGCCACTGTTGGCCTTCACCCAGGCCACGGTCCCGGCGGTGTAGTGGGGCTGCTCGATGCCGGCGCAGAGCTCGCCGAGCACCGCGCCGGCCTCCACGGATGCCAGTTGGTCCTTGTCGCCGAGCAGTACCAGCCGCGTTTCGGGGCGCAGGGCATCAAGCAGTCGGGCGGTCAGTTCCTGGTCGATCATCGACGCCTCGTCCACCACCACCAGGTCGGCATGCAGGGGATTGTCGCGGTCATGCCGGAAGCGTCGGCTG
Source organism: Spiribacter sp. SSL99 (assembly GCF_009805925.1). Lineage (NCBI taxonomy): Bacteria > Pseudomonadati > Pseudomonadota > Gammaproteobacteria > Chromatiales > Ectothiorhodospiraceae > Spiribacter > Spiribacter sp. SSL99. The sequence continues at coordinate 132,008 of NZ_MAOM01000017.1, forward strand.
CCAGGGCGCGGACCGAGGAGTCGATGCAGCGTGCTGACCGATCGCGGGATGGCGTCGCGCACGGCGGCTGGAAGCGGCAGGGCATCAACCTCGCCACTGATCGATTCGCCAAGCCGTGCGGCCGCCTTGCCGGTGGGCGCCGCCAGCCGGATGCGCAGCGGAGCTTCCGGGTGGGTGTCCATGCGCTCGGCCTGCAAAAGCCCCAGAAGCCGCAGCACCGTCCGGGTCTTGCCGGTGCCGGGGCCGCCGGTGATCAGGGTAAAGCGCGAACGCGTGGCGAGGGCGCAGGCAATGCGTTGCCAGTCCGGCTCGCGCCCGGTGCGCGGGAAAAGCCCGTCAAGGCGGTCCGTGAGTCCCGAAGGCGCCGGCAGTGATTCTGCAAGCCGGCTCGCAAGGGCGGTTTGGATGAGACGTTCGTTGGCCCAGTAACGGCGCAGGTACAGGGTGTTGCCCTGCAGTACCAGCGGCGTGGTGCCGTTCCGGGCGACGGCTGCATCGTCGGCGGTGACCGACTCGACGCTTCGCGCGTCGGTTAGATGCGCGCGCAGGGTATCGAGTGCCAGTCCTCCGAGCCATTCGACGGGTGTCGGTGTATGGCCGTCGGTCGCGGGGGGTTCGGGCCAGAGCATTGCCGGTGTCTGCATGAGCGTGTCGAGGGGCAGGCGGATATGCCCCGCACCCACCGTGTAACTGACCAGCGTGGCCAGTCCCAGGACGACCTCGTCGGTCTCCCCGCCGTTCTCGGCAAGCAGGGCGGCCAGCGCCAGATCGGTGGAACGGATCCAGCCACCATCGAGCCACTGATGGAGCTGCGCCGGCAGCTGCGGCGCTCGGAGGGTCGCGATCTCAGACATGCTCCGGGGCCTCGTTGAAAAGCGCATCCAGGGATTCCACAAGCGCCCGGTCAGGGCGTTCGGCATGTATCCCGCGGCTGCTCTGGTTGATGCCGCGCAGGAAAAAACATATCGCTCCGCCGACGTGGGTGTCGTAGTCGTAGCTGGAGCCGAGCCGCGCCCGCAGCAACCGATGGAGCGCCAGCAGGTAGAGCGCGTACTGCGCGTCGTAGCGTTTCTCGCGAACGATCTGCTCGAGCGCCCGGGAAGGATGGGCGTCGCTGTTCGCCGGCAGGCGGTTGGACTTGTAGTCCATGACCCAGTACCGCCCCTCGTGGCAGAAGACCAGATCGATATAGCCCTTGATCATGCCGTTCAGTTCATTTTCGCCCAGGGCGGGGCGGCCGACGCCGGCCAGGGTATGACGGCGGATGATCGCGTCGATCTGACTCGCCCGGGCCCGTCCCACCGCCATCAGGAACTCGAGCTCGGCCACCAGCGCCCCGGCATCGAGAGTGCTGAGGCGGACCGGTGCCGCGCCCGGCAGGGGCAGGTCGGTGTCGGTCACGGCGGCCAGCCAGTCCCGAATGGCCGGTGCCCAGGGCTGCCAGCGCTGTCCGCGCAGACCACGCTCGACAATGGTACTGAAGGCGGGATCATCCGCGCCGGGAAACCGCCGACTGGCGAGTGCCTCGAGCTGCGCGTGGATGAGGGTGCCCGTGGCCGGTCCAGCCGGGATCATCGCGACGGAATCGGCCGCCGTCTGCGTCGGTGCGGCGGGCGTCGGCGCTGCATCGCGGCTTTCCTCGGCCAGGATGTCCGCCTGCGCTGTGCCGGGGATGGCGGCGCGCGGCCCGTCCTCGACCAGCGCGCTGTAGCTGGCGATCCACCATCGCGCCCGGCCCGGCGCCGGGCCGGTGTAGTGGCGCGCCACCGCCATGGCCGGCGCCGGGGCCAGCGCGGTGGTCGCCACCGGTGCGCCTGGCTGCGTCGGCTGGATACGCTCGCGGGTCAATGCCGGGCTCTGGCCGGCCAGTGCCTCGAGGCAGGGGCCCAGATCCATCGGGCGCATGTCATCGGAACAGCCAAGCAGGCGGCCGATGGCCGAGCGCTGCAGATGCACCGTCGCCGATCCCGTCTGGGCACTCCCGCGCACGGGGGCCATTCCCAGCCAGCAGGCGTGGATGGCTCGGGTGACAGCGACGTAGAGCAGGCGCATGTCTTCCGCCTGCTGGCGATCCCGGGCGGCATCCGTGTCGTCGCGCCCTGCGTCAAAGGCGATTTCGGGACCCTTCTCGGTGGTCCGCACCAAGGGCGGCTCGGCCCGGGCGCTGCGGTAGCTGCAGATGAATGGCAGGAACACCAGTGGGTATTCGAGGCCCTTGGATTTATGGATGGTCACCACTTTGATCAGGGCCGCGTCGCTTTCCAGACGCAGGATGCGGTCGTCGGCGGGCGTTTCGCCGCGATGCTGCATGGCTTCATCAAGCCAGCGGATCAGACCGCCCGCGCCATCGAGCGTGGCGGCGGCTTCCTGGAGTAGCTCGCTGATCTGCAACAGGTTGGTCAATGTCCGCTCGCCACCGCTCCGCGTCGCCAGGCGCGACGCCAGTGCGTGGTCGTGGATGAGCTGGCGCAGCGCGGGCAGGACGCCCTGACGCTGCCAGCGCTCGGCATAGTCCTCGAATTGCTCCAGCGCAGCCTCCCAGCGCGCGTCGTCGCTGAACAGTCCTTCCAGCGTTGCCCAGTCATAACCCATGCTGGCGGTCCCCAGGGCGGTGCGTACCCGGCGCTCGGATTCCGGCGTGGCCATTGCCTGCAGCCAGCGCAGCACATCTCCCGCCTCGGGGGTCTTGAGGACATTGTCACGATCCGACAGATAGACCGATGCCAGCCCCCGACGCCGCAGGGCCTCGCGGATCAAACCGGCCTCCTGGCCGCTGCGGACCAGAATGGCGATATCCGCCGGCCGGACGGCGCGGGATGTTTCCGCGTTTTCGAACCGGGCCTCGCCGGACGCGGCCCGGTCGAGGAGCTGACGGATCTGCTCGGCACCGGCTTCAGCCATCTGCTGGCGGTAGACCGGCAGGGGGATGCTCTCGTCAGGCGCGTCCTGCGGCTCGAGCTGCCAGAGCGTCATGGCGGTCGCGGGCTGCTCGCCGATCCACAGCGCCTCGTTGCGGCCATTGGCCTCGACCCGGGCAAAATCGATGGCATCCGGATGGAAGGGCCCGGGCTGCATCGGAGACTGGCCGAACAGGGTATTGACCGCCTCCACCATGCCGGTGCTCGAGCGATAGTTGCGATCCAGGGTGTAGCGCTGGCCAGCGGGGATCCGTGCGGCTGCGCTCAGGTAGGTCGCCAGGTCCGCGCCGCGGAAGCCGTAGATGGCCTGCTTGGGGTCGCCGATCAGGATCAGGCTGGCGGATTCGTCCGCCGGGTAGATGGCCTGCAGGATCCGGTACTGCACCGGGTCGGTGTCCTGGAATTCGTCCACCAGCGCGACCGGAAACTGCCGGCGGATGGTTGCCGCCAGGCGCGTATCGGCGCCGGGTTGATCAAGCGCATCGCGCAGGCGCGTCAGCATGTCATTGAACCCGATGACGCCGCGTTGGTGCTGTGTGGCCTCGACCCGTCGGGCCACCCATCCCACGGCATGGGCGTAGAACGGCGCCGCCGCGCCGGCGAGCGCCGTCCGGGCGGACTGCAGGGCGTCGGCGGCGATTGCGATCGGGTGCTCGGCGAGCGCTTCCGGCAGCGTGCAGTCCTTGGCGGTGCCGGCATTCAGGGTGCTCAGACTGATCTGATCGAGCTCGATGCCCGGGTGTGGCTGAGCGGGGTTGGCCGCCCACTCCGACAGGGCCGGTTTGAGGGTGTTCGCCCAGGTCCCGGCAGTGGGCCTGCGGTTGCCGCGCAGGCGGCGGCTGGCGCGGGCGTCGGCGAGGGCCTGCTCAAAGCCCTCGAGATCGCTCTTCACCGCCTGCCGAAGCGCGTCCGTCGCCTCCGCAGCGCGCCGGGCACTGGCCGCGATCGCCGCCATCGGGTCATCGCCGGACGGCTCCGGCAGGGAATCGCGCCGCTTCAGCAGCGCTTTGAGGTTGGTCGCGAAGCGCTCCACTGAGGGTCGCGGGTCGTTCGATTGACCGCTGAGCACAAAGCCCAGGGCGCCCAGCTGGACCTCATCGAGGGGGTAGACCGTTTCGCGCCAGTAGTCCTCGATGGCCTCGCGCGTGATCAGGTCGGTGTCCTCACTCAACTCCAGGGCAAAAGCAGTCCCGGCTTCGAAGGCATGCTGCTGGAGCATTCGATGGCAGAAACTGTGGATGGTGTAGATGGCTGCCTCGTCCATCCAGTCAGCCGCCGCGCGCAGGTGATCGGCATGCCGCTGACGGGCATCGGGGTCGGGGTAGGCGGTGAGCAGCGCGGCGAGAATCGTGTCGTCGGGCTGCGGATCGGCGGCGCCGGCAAAGCATCGGGCGGCGGTGGCCAGCCGCGCGCGGATCCGGTCGCGCAGCTCCTTGGTCGCGTCGCGGGTGAAGGTCATCACCAGTATCTCGGGCGGCAGCATGGGCCGGCGCTGCGGGTTGGCCGGATCGTGTCCCAGCACCAGACGCAGATAGATCGCCGTCAGGGTGAACGTCTTGCCGGTGCCCGCGCTTGCCTCGATCAGGTGCTGCCCGTCGAGGGGCGCGGTGAGGACGTCGAGTGTCTGTGCTTCGGTCACGACCCATCCTCCCGGATCAGTGCATCGATAAGGGGTTGGTAGAGCCGGGTGGCCCAGGCAACCAAAAGGGGGCTGGCGTCGGTGGACGGCTCGAACAGCGCGTCGGCATCGGGAAAACACCGGCGCAATGCGCCGTTGCCCGCGAATGTCATCTCGCCGGGGTGACGAGTCGTGCCTTCGTAATGCGGCCGTGCCGTCCCGGCATTGATGGGCTTGTCGGGGGCCTGTCCAAGCAGGGCAAAGACGGTACGTACCGGCAGCGGCAGGGGGCGTTCAAGCCCGGCTCGCCAGCCGCGCAGGATGTCATCGAGAGGCCCTCCGGCCGATCCGCAGGGCATTGCCGGCAGGGAATGGGTGGCATCGTGGGCGATGATGACGCTGCGGGCGCTGAATCCGGCGGCATTGAGCGCCAGGTGCTGAACCCAGTCGCTGAGCAGGCGCGGGTAGTGCGGGTGGCCAGCCTTGAGGGTGTCGCCGGCCTTGAGCACCAGACGCAGCCGCTCACCGTCGGCGAGTCGATACAGATCGGCGCTCCAGTCCTCGATGACAAAGGGCTGATCGTCGACATCGCGGCTCAGTCGCAGCTCCTGAGGCGGCTCCGGCGCTGGCCCCCTGGCTCGCCAGACCTGCCAGCGCCGGGCGGCCCGCAGCGCCTGGGCGATGGACTGATCAAGCGCGATCCGGCCCATGCCGGCCACCGGCAATTCACCGCTGCGCTGCAGCCGTGCCCCGGCGGCGGCGATGGCCGGGTCGGGGTCATCGGGCGGGTCTTGCCGCCGCAGGGGGGCCAGCAGGGCATCCTGAACGCTGTAACGGGCGAGACCGGCCAGCTCGAAAGGCTCGCTATCAGGCGTGGCATCGCGGGTCTCGTCAAAGCGCAGCTTGAGCCGCTCTCCGGCAAAATGCCCGGCGCTGTCGCTGAGGAACGTCGCCAGATCACGTAAGCCGAGAGCCTGCGGTGACGCCAGTAACGGCGGGCCGAGTGCCGGCGATTCGTCCATCGGCCGGGCGTCGTGCCGCCATTCGCTGGCGTAGGTGAAATATTCGCCCTGGCCGTCATAACGGGGGCTGAACGGCTGCAGGGGATGGTCGACGGTGAGATGCGGCGTCACCGCCGTGCTGTCGGTGTCAGGCTCATCGAGCCGCCACCCGCGGTCCAGGTGGTCACGCAGCTGGCTGACCAGTACCGAGGGGGGGAGCTCGCTGTCGTCGCGCGGATTGCGTCCGATCCAGCTGACATGCAGGTGGTCACGGGCGGCCAGCAGCGCCTCCAGAAACAAGTAGCGATCATCATCGCGTCCCGATCGATCGCCGGGTCGGTACTGACCACCGGCGGCCATCAGGTCAAAGTCTACGGGCGGCCGGGTGCGCGGGTATTCACCGTCATTCATGCCCAGCAGGCAGACCAGCCGGAACGGAATGCTGCGCATCGGCATCATGGTGCAGATATTGACGCGGCCGGCGAGAAACCGCTGGCTGGGGCCTTCGTCCTCGAGCACGGCAAGCCATGCATCGCGGGCGACCGTGAGGGGGATGGGATCATTGAAGGCCGCCTCGTCACAGGCATTCAGCCACTCGGTCATGGCATCAGCGAGCCGCGACTCCAGTGCCAGTTCTTCGCTGCCCTGCAGGCTCAGGCAGTCGTCGATCAGGGCGCTCAACCGGTCCGCCCAGTCGCGGGGACGGCCGGGTTCACGGAACGCCGCCGCGTGATGCTCAAGGGTGTCGAGCAGCGCGCGCAGAGGCCCCAGCAGCGCAGCATCCAGGCTGCCCACTTCCGGGTAGGGCTCGATGTCCTGCCAGGCGTCGCCGGCTCCCACGGCATATCCGAGCAGCATGCGCCGAAGCCCGAATCGCCAGCTGTTCTGCTCGAAACCCCGGGCGATGTCGAGGGACTCGCGGCGCTCGGCATCCAGTCCCCAGCGCACGCCGGCGTCGCGGCACCATTCGCGCAGGATGATCAGATCCTCCTCGCCGAGCCCGAAGCGCTGGCGGAATGCCGGTACCTCGAGCAGATCGAGAACCTCGCCAAGGGTGAGCCGCGCATTGGGCAGATCGGTGAGTCGTTCGATGGCCGTGGCCACGCGCGCTTCGCTGCGCGCGCGACGATCGCCGATGGTATAGGGGATATAGCGGTGGTCGTGGCGGTCGAGCCGTCCGAACACCGCCTCCACGGCCGGGGCGTAGGTGTCGATGTCGGGCACCATGACGATGATGTCCCGCGGCCGCAGCGGTCGATCCGTCCGCGCGGCCTGCTCGAAGGCGTCGAGCAGCCGGTCATGGAGGACCTCCACCTCGCGCTGTCGGCTGTGGGCACGATGAAAGCGGATGGACGCGTCCCGGACGAGGGGGCGCTCCTCCCCGGGTGAGGGCAGGGGCGTCAGGTCGAAGATATCCTGCTGGATCTGCTCGAGCAGCGGATAGTCGGTGATCGACGCCGTCGCGGGGATCGGTGGCTCGAACGCGTCAATGGTCTGGAACCAGTCACGGTATCGCTCCGGCTGGTCGATTTCATTGAGCAGCGCGATGAAGTCGCGGCCCTGCTTGCCCCATGCCGCCAGCAGCGGCTGTCCCGGCGTACCGAAGTGGCGTTGATGGCGGCGCTGGTCCAGCTTGAGCAGGTCGCGGTCCTCGACCAGGTCGGCCCAGAAGTAGCCCGAGGGGTTCTGGACCAGCTGCAGGATCTGGCAATGCCGCGACAGGGCATGCAGGGCATCCAGGACCGGCCGCGGCATCGAGGTGACGCCGAATACCGTCAGACGCCGTGGCAGCGCGGGCCATTCGCCCGGTTCGGCCGCGTCCAGCGCGGCGATCAGCTGCGCCTGGATGGCGGGCCGCGAGAGGGCTTCGGCGCCGGCGCCGATATCGGCATGGAGGGCCCGCCAGAGCTGCGCCTGCCATTGCAGGCCGGCATCCAGGGGTGTGGTCTGGCCGTGCCCGTCGCGCAGGATGTCGTCGCCGGCCAGCCAGTCGGCCAGCCAGTCCGGGCGATAGACCTGGTACTGGTCGTACAGATCGGCGAGGCGCCGGGCGAGCTGATGGCGCTTGCGCGGGTCGGGGTCATCGCCCAGGTAGTGATCCAGGGCGGCGAACGTCTGCGGGTGGGCCTCGAGCTGTTCGGGGATGAGCCGATAGATCCGCCACTGCAGGCGGGTCTTGTCAAACGGCGATGTCTCCGGGATCCGGCTGGCGCCGAGGACCAGGCGGCAGGCCTGCCAGAGGAACGACTGCGGCAGCACGAACCGCTGGGCCGCGGCGATGCCCGCGCCGCCCCCGGCACCGTCATTGGATGCCGCGAAGGCGTGACGCAGCCACTGCGCCATGCCATTGGACTGCACCAGAAAGGTCTCCGACTCGAGGGGTGCGGGCGGATGGGCCTGCAGGTGGCTGACGATCAGGTCGCGCAGCGTTTCGAGTCGGTTGGCATGAATGGCCGCCAACCCCGGCGTGAATGTCTCTGTCATGCAAACGCGTTCCCGACCGACTCGATGAAGGCCTCCAGTCTGCCGCCGGGCGGCGACATTGAGTGACGCAGGTATCGATCCATGGCGTGGCCGCTCCTTCCAGTCCCACCTCCCAGAGTGCCACGCCTGGACCGTCATGCTCACCTGGCGGTGCTAGAAACCATAGGTGGCGCCGGCGGTGATCGCGGTGGCCGTGTAGGCATCCTGATCGAGGTAGCTCGCCCACTCGACATACCCCGAAATCCGGTCGGTCAGGGCCGCCTCGCTGCCGATGCCCCAGGACAGCCCGGTGTCATTGGCCGTGTCACTGAAACCCCCCGCGCTGCCGGTGAACTCGGCCCGGCCATAGGTGAAGCCGGCCAGACCGTAGACCGATACTCCCCGGGTGATCGGCAGATGACCAACGGCATAGGCGCCAGCGAGCTGTTTGAGCGCGATTTCGACGTTGCCGCCGCTGTCGATAGCGGTGTCGTCGCTCGAGAGGCCCACACCCAGGCGAGCCTCAATGGCGATGTGATCGGTGACATGGTAGCCCAGCCGGCCGACGATGGCGGTGGGGTTGAGAGTCACGTCGGCATTTGTGTCATAGCTGACCCGGCCAAGGCCACCGCCGGCATAGGTGTCGCCGGCGTCGGCACCGAGCGCGGGTGTGGCGGATGCGGCGAGAAGCAGGGCGAGGGGAAGGGTTTTTGCGTGGGGCATGGGTCTTACTCCGCTGTTGTCGAGTCGCGGAGAGCCTAGCGACGCGGCGGACGCCGCATCGGGCAATGGTCCGCACAACGAAGAAGTCGGCGACGATTAGACGGTCGACCAGCCCGCCGCGGTCGCAAAGCGGGCGCGCCAGTCGGCGGCGCCCTCGGGCGTGGACAGCACCAGCATCAGCAAAAGGCGCGCCTGCCGGGCGCTGAGGGTGTCGGCGCCGACCGCACCGGCGGCGATGACCCGCTCCAGGCTGCCGGGATATTCGTAGACTTCGGCCACCGGCCCGGATCCGGTGCTCGAAGTGATCGCCACCGGGCAGCCCGCCGCATGGGCGCGCGCGATGGCCGGGACCCAGTCGGGCGGCACCTGGCCGCGGCCGAGGGCGTCGATGATCAATCCCTGCGCGCCATCACCCCGCAGTGCATCAATGGGACAGGCACTGCCGGCGGCGGCCGGCACGATATCCACCCGCGGCAGCGTCGGCCCGCGTGGGATCGGCGTCGGGATCCGGGCATTCAGGGGATACCGGAGGATCGTGCCGTCGATGTGACCGACCGGGCCATAACCCGGCGAACCGAATCCGGTCAGGCGATAGCTGCTGATCTTTCGCACCAGCGACGCGCTATGGATCGCCTCGTCGAATACCACCAGCACGCCCTGGCCCCGCGAACCCGTCGCCGCGGCGACACGCAGGGCGTCGACGAGATTGCGCGGTGCGTCCGAGCCGCGCTCATGCAGGGCGCGCTGCGAGCCGGTCACCACCACCGGTCGCGGGCAGTCCCCCAGCACCTGCTGAAGGAACCACGCGGTGTCCTCGAGCGTATCGGTGCCGTGGGTGATGACAATGCCGTCGGTGGAGGGATCCGCGAGCCGTGTCTCGCAACGCTCGGCGATCCGGCACAGGTCCTCGCCATTGATGGCGTTGCTGGGCTTTTGCAGCAGCGACTCGGTGTGCACGGCGGGGCCGGCATCAAGGCCGGCATCGATGGCGTCAAGCAGCGCCTCGGCGGGCAGCGCGCCGGCGACGTTACGGCCACTGGTGCCGGGCGTGCTGGCGATGGTGCCGCCGGTGGTCAACAGATGGATCATGGGGCAGGCCGCTCCTTGAGTCAGTCGATTTGCATCAATTTGGTGCCAAATGAGCCGGTTTGGTGCAAAAAACTGCACCGGTGGTGATTCCTGTGCGAGTTTCTGCCCCGATCTGATGCTTGGCAAGCGAATTGCATAGTGCGAGGCGTTACTCAATCACCACGATCAGGGAGCCAAGCATGCATCGGAATCCACTCGTCGTCTGCCTTGCCGGGCTGCTCGCCAGCCCGGCGACGTGGGCGCACAGCGCTGAGCAGACCGGCCACGGCCTGATGTTCTTCCACTGGCACATCGCCGACACCGGCCACGTGCTGGGCATGTCCCCGGCCATGCTCGGAGTGGGCGCGTTGCTGCTGGCCATCGTCGCAGTGGTGGGCAGTGTCCGGTTCCGGCACGCCCGTCGTGCGCCGGCGGCGTTGTCGCTGGCCGGTACCGCGGCCGCGTTCGCCTTGATTGGCACCGGGCTGATCGCAGGCGCCGTTTAAATGGCGGCGGTGGCACCGGCAGCCCCCGATCCAGGATGGCGGGCGCGGCTCGATCTCGCCTTCGTGCCCACCCCCGCACGCACCGTGCTGGCGCGGCGGCGCCATGAGGGGCCGTTGCGGGTGCAGCGAAGCTTTCACCCCGAGGGCGCCCCCTGCCATAGCTATGTCCTGCATCCCCCCGGTGGTGTGGTGGGGGGTGATCGGATCAGCCTCGACGCCGATGTCCGGGAGGGGGCATGGGCCCTGTTGACGACGCCCGGTGCCACCAAGTTCTACCGCAGTCTGGGCCGCACGGCGACGTTGCGCCAGAACCTGCGCGTCGCCCCCGGGGCGACACTGGAGTGGCTGCCCCAGGAGCAGATCGTGTTCTCGGGGGCGATCGTCGAGGCATTGACCCGTATTGATCTGGGTGCTGACAGCCGCTGCTTTGCCTGGGAGCTGAACTGCCTGGGCCGTCCGGCTGGCGGGCTGCCGTTCGAGTCGGGATCGCTCCGCCAGCGTCTCGAGGTCTGGCGCGAGGGACGGCCGGTGTTGCTGGAACATACCCGTATCGAGGGCGGTAGCCGCGCGGTGGAAGCGCCCTGGGGCCTCAACGGCCAGCCGGCCTTCGCCACCCTGGTGGCCGGCCCGACGGATGCCGATGCGCTGACGGCGGCGCGCGGGGTGTTGGCCGCAATGCCGGGCGAGGCCTCGGCGACCCGACTGGAGGATCTGCTGGTCGTGCGCTGGCGGGGGGCGGGCGCGCTTGAGGGATATGCCCTGCGCGAGCGCCTCTGGGCGGCGTTGCGCCCCTTGTTGATGGGGCGGCCGATGTGTCGGCCCCGAATCTGGAATACCTGAGGAGGACGCATGCAACTCACGCCGAGAGAAAAGGACAAGCTGATGCTCGCCACCGCCGCGATGGTCGCCGAGCGGCGCCTGCATCGGGGGGTTCGACTGAACTACCCGGAATCGATGGCCTACATCGCCAACGCCATCGTCGAGGGCGCGCGCGATGGCCGCAGCGTGGCCGAACTGATGAGCGAGGGGACGCAGCTGCTGAGCCGCGAGCAGGTCATGCCCGGCATCCCGGAAATGCTCAGCGAGGTCCAGGTCGAGGCGACTTTCCCCGACGGGACCAAGCTGGTGACGATTCACGACCCCATTGCTGAAGCGGCCGATGACGGCCAGGCGGTGTCATCATGATTCCCGGCGAGGTGATCACGGCGGCCGGCGAGATCGCGCTCAACGCGGGGCGGGAGACACTGACCGTCCGAGTGGCGAACGCCGGTGACCGGCCGATCCAGGTCGGATCCCACTACCATTTCCACGAAGTCAATCCCGCGCTGGAGTTTGATCGCGACGCTGCGCTCGGCTACCGGCTCAACATCCCGGCCGGCACCGCCGTGCGGTTTGAGCCGGGGCAGTCCCGCGAGGTCGAGCTGGTGGCCTACGCCGGTGATCGCGCGATCTATGGCTTTCGCGCCGCAGTCATGGGGGAGTTGGAATGACCTCGATTGAGCGATCGGCCTATGCCGAGATGTATGGCCCGACCACCGGCGATCGCGTCCGGCTGGGGGATACCGAGCTGTTCGTCGAAGTCGAGCGGGATCTGACCTGCTACGGCGATGAAGTGAAGTTCGGGGGCGGCAAGGTCATCCGCGACGGCATGGGCCAGAGTCAGCGTGATAATGAAACCGCCGTGGATCTGATCATCACCAACGCCCTGATCATTGACTACACCGGTGTTTATAAGGCTGATATCGGGGTCCGTGACGGCCGGATCGCGGGCATCGGCAAGGCCGGCAATCCCGATACCCAGCCCCACGTCGATATCGTGATCGGCCCCGGCACTGAGGTGCTCGCCGCCGAGGGCAGCATCGTGACGGCCGGGGGCATTGATGCGCATATCCACTTCGTCTGCCCACAGCAGATTGAAGAGGCGCTGATGTCAGGCGTGACCACCATGCTGGGCGGCGGCACCGGTCCGGCGACCGGTACCAACGCCACCACCTGTACGCCGGGCGCGTGGAATATCCACCGGATGCTGCAGGCCGCCGAGGCCTTCCCGATGAATCTCGGTTTCATGGGCAAGGGCAACGCGAGCCTGCCCGACTCGTTGCATGAGCAGATGCAGGCCGGGGCGATGGGGCTCAAGCTGCATGAGGACTGGGGGACGACGCCGGCGGCGATCGATAACGCGCTCGACATCGCTGAGCAGTACGACGTCCAGGTGGCCATTCATACCGATACCCTGAACGAGTCCGGGTTCGTCGAGGACACCCTCGCCGCGTTCAGGGGACGGACCATTCACACCTATCACACCGAAGGCGCGGGCGGCGGCCACGCCCCCGACATCATCCGCGCCTGCGGGCAGTCCAACGTTCTGCCGTCGTCCACCAATCCGACGCGCCCGTACACCCGCAACACCATCGATGAGCATCTGGACATGCTCATGGTCTGCCATCATCTCGACCCGGCCATCCCCGAGGATGTCGCCTTTGCGGAATCGCGGATCCGGCGCGAGACCATCGCCGCCGAGGACATCTTCCACGACCGCGGTGCGTTCTCGATGATCGCGTCCGACTCGCAGGCCATGGGTCGGGTCGGCGAGGTGATCACCCGCACCTGGCAGACCGCCCACAAGATGAAGGTGCAGTTCGGGCCACTTGCCGAGGACAACGATCGGCATGACAACCTGCGGGCCCGGCGTTACGTCGCCAAATACACCATCAACCCGGCGATCGCACACGGGATCGCCCACGAGGTGGGATCGCTGGAGGTGGGCAAGCTGGCCGATCTGGTGCTCTGGAAGCCCGCTTTCTTCGGCGCCAAGCCGGGCACGATCGTCAAGGGCGGCATGATCGCCGCCGCACCGATGGGTGATCCCAACGGGTCGATCCCCACGCCGCAGCCGGTGCATTACCGGGGCATGTTCGGCGCCCATGGCGGGGCGGTGGCCGAGACCGCGGTGACTTTCTGTTCCCAGGCCGCGATCGAAGCGGGCATCGGCGGGCGACTGGACCTGAACAAGCGCCTGGTGGCGGTCAAGGACTGCCGCGACGTGGGGAAGGCCGATATGAAGCTCAATGACTGGCAGCCCGAGGTCAGTGTCGACCCGCAGACCTACGAGGTCCGCGCCGATGGCGAGCTGCTGACCTGCGAAGCGGCGGTGGAGCTGCCGCTTGCACAGCGCTATTTCCTTTTCTGAGGGGCTGTCATGGAGACACTGACACAACGGCTCGGGGCCCTCGCGGCGGATCAGGAGGTGGTCGGCACGCTGGTCCTGACCATCGAGCAACGTGAGCGCTCGCGGTTTCGGGCCATGCTGGGTAACGGCGAGGTCATCGGCGTGATCCTCGAGCGCGGGGGCGCGGCCCTGCGCGCGGGTGATGGACTGGCTGACGACAGCGGCCGGGTCTACCGCGTCGAGGCCGCGCCCGAGCCGGTCAGCACGGTGCGCTCGGACGATCCGCTGGTGCTGCTGCGGGCCGCCTATCATCTGGGCAATCGGCATACGCCATTGGAAGTGGCCAAGGGCTACCTGCGCTACCGCCATGACCATGTGCTCGATGAGATGGTGCGCGGGCTGGGCGCTGAGCCCACTCATGAAACCGCCCCTTTCCAACCCGAGTCCGGTGCCTACGCCGGCGGTGGTCACCATCATGGTTGATGGCACCGATGCCCGAACGCTGCGGCTGTGGCAGCTGCTGAGCCCGACGCTGCCGGTAGGCGCCTACGCCTACTCGGCCGGTCTGGAAACCGCCATTGAGCAGGGCTGGGTGGGCGACGAGCCGTCTCTGATCGATTGGGTTGGCGGTCAGTTGCAGAGCGGGATCGGGGCGCTTGATCTGCCGGTACTGGCGCGTCTGCAGGCCGCCTGGCAGCGCGATGACCGCCCGGCGGTCGAGGTCTGGACCAGTCGTCTGCTCGCGGCCCGGGAAACCGCTGAGCTGCGCGCCGAGGATATTCACATCGGTCGGGCACTGATGCGGCTGCTCGGTGAGTTCGGCATCAGCGAGGCGCTCACTTTCGACCGCGACCGCGATGTCACCTGGGCCACCGCCTTCGCCCTGGCCACCGCGCGCTGGGCCATCGGCATGGATCAGGCCGCCCTCGGCTATGCCTGGGCCTGGTCCGAGAATCAGGTAGCCGCGGCGGTCAAGCTCGTTCCCCTGGGGCAGAGCGCCGGTCAGCGTGCGCTGCTTCGTATCGCGGACGCCATCCCCGGGGCCGTCGACAACGCCGCTGCCCTCGATGATGAATCCATTGGTGCCACCACCCCGGGCGTCAGCCTGGCCAGCGGCTGGCACGAGGTCCAGTACTCACGGCTGTTCCGCAGCTGAACGATCACAATTCCGGAGGATGACCCGTCATGACAGATAACCCCACTCCGCTGCGCGTCGGTATCGGTGGACCGGTCGGATCCGGCAAGACCGCCCTCACGCTGGCGCTGTGCCGGGCGCTTCGCGAGCGCCTGTCGCTTGCCGTGGTGACCAATGATATTTACACCCGCGAGGATGCCGAGTTTCTCTCGCGCCACGAGGCACTGCCCAGCGGGCGCATCGTCGGCGTTGAAACGGGTGGGTGTCCGCATACCGCCATCCGCGAGGATGCCTCGATGAATCTCACCGCGGTCGCCGATCTGCAGGCGCGCTTCGGTGATCTCGATGTGGTGTTCATTGAAAGTGGTGGCGACAACCTCTCGGCCACGTTCTCGCCGGAACTCTCCGATCTGACCCTGTACGTCATTGATGTCTCGGCCGGCGACAAGATCCCGCGCAAGGGCGGCCCCGGCATCACACGTTCTGACCTGCTGGTCATCAACAAGACCGACCTCGCGCCGCAGGTGGGGGCGTCGCTCGACGTGATGGCCCGTGACAGCCGCATGATGCGCGGCGAGGCCCCGTTCCAGCTTGCCAGCATCGCCGCCGGAGAAGGCGTTGAGGGCATCATCGAATTCATCCTGCGGGAGGGCATGCTGGCGCGCTCGGTGGCCTAGCGTGCACTACGAGCGGGAATCGCCGGTCGCGGCCGCACCAGTGTGGCGCATGCGACACCGGTTGACGCCTGCCGGGCGGTAGCCCGAACAGCTGGCACGTTAATTGCTATCCAGTGAACAGGCCGATGGTCGGCCTGGTGATTCACTTCAAAGGAGTTCACGCATGTACGCAAAGAAGCGACTGCATAACGGCATGGCAAGTACGCTTGCCGCTGGCGTTCTGGCGCTTGGGCTGGGAGGCAACAGCGCACTGGCCCAGGAGGAGGATCCGATCAAGGTCGGCATCCTGCATTCACTGTCCGGCACGATGGCGATCAGTGAGACGGCCCTCAAGGAAACCGTCGAGATGCTCATCGAGCAGCAGAACGAGAACGGCGGCCTGCTTGGACGCGAAATCGAACCGGTGGTCGTGGACCCGGCCTCGGACTGGCCGCGATTCGCCGAGCAGGCAAGGCAGCTGCTGGCGGACGACGAGGTTGACGTGGTGTTCGGCACCTGGACATCGGTCTCGCGAAAGTCCGTCCTGCCGGTGTTCGAAGAGCTCAACGGGCTGCTCTTCTACCCGGTGCAGTATGAGGGCGAGGAATCCTCCGAGAATGTGTTCTATCTGGGGGCCTCACCCAACCAGCAGGCCATTCCGGCGGTTGATTACCTGATGGACGAACTGGACGTGGAGCGCTTCGCGCTGCTGGGGACCGACTATGTCTATCCCCGCACGACCAACAAGATCCTCGAGCAGTACCTCATGGATAACGGGGTGGCCGAGGAAGACATCATGATCAACTACACGCCGTTCGGGCATTCCGACTGGCAGAGCATCGTCTCGGATGTGCGCGACTTCGGGGGCCAGGGTGAGAAGACCGCCATCGTCTCGACCATCAACGGTGACGCCAACGTCCCGTTCTACACCGAGCTGGCCAACCAGGGCGTTTCCGCCTCGGATATTCCGGTGGTGGCCTTTTCGGTGGGTGAGCAGGAGCTTGCCGGGATCGACACCGAACCGCTGGTCGGTCACATGTCGGCCTGGAACTACTTCATGAGCGCGCCGACCACGGAGAACGTCGAGTTCATCCAGGCGTGGCACGAGTTCAAGGATGATACCTCGGCGGTCACCAACGATCCGATGGAGGCCCATTACATCGGCTTCAACATGTGGGTCGAGGCCGTGCGCCGGGCCGGTACAACCGACGTTGAAGCGGTGCAGGACGCGATCATCGGCGTGACCGTCCCCAATCTCACCGGCGGCTACGCCACCATGATGCCCAACCACCACATCACCAAGCCGGTGATGATCGGTGAGATCCAGCCTGATGGGCAGTTCTCGGTGGTCTGGGAGACCAACGGCGAAGTGGCCGGTGATGCCTGGTCGGACTATCTCCCCGAGAGCAGCGACATCATCGCCAGCTGGCGGGCACCGTTGCTCTGCGGAAATTACAACGTCGAGACCGGCGTGTGTTCAGGTCAGGACTACGGCGACTGACCATGGCGACGCTGCCCCGCCGCCGGTGGGGCAGCGCCTTGAGGGAACATTCATGAAACGCTTTGCCCGATGCATGCTGGTCAGTCTGCTCATGGCCCTGGGTCTGACGGCGTCGCCCGCCGGGGCGGCGGATGACGGGGCGCTGGTCTCGAGTCTGCGCCAGCTCAATGAGGGAAGTTTTGATGACAAGGCAGCGGCGGTCCGCACGATTGCCGAGAGTGGCCACCCGCGGGCAGTGCCCGTGCTGCAGGCCCTTCTCGACAGCCGGCTGTACTTTCGGATCGGGGGTGGCGAGATCGTCATCGCCGACAGCCTTGATTCGGGATTCGCGGTGACCGATCCGCTCAGTGGCGAGCGGGTCGGCGAAGCCTCGCAGTACGAAATCCGCCGGGTGAGCATCAACAACGCAGTTCGCACCGAAGCGCGCAAGATGCTGGCGCTGGCGGGACTCTCCAGCCCCGATCGCCAGGCGCGTAGCGAGGCGGTCGAGCGCCTGCTGGAATCCCCCGACCCGGCGATTGCCAAGCGCATGGAGGGCCTCGTCGCGGAGGAGCCCGTCGATGCGATTCGTCGGGATATGTCGTTGGTCATCGGCCTGGCGCGCCTTGATTCCCCCGACGCAGCGATCCGGCTGGAAGCGCTGGAAACACTGGATGGCTCGCTGCGCAATCGGGTGCGCAATGAGGTGCGGCGGCTGGCACAAAATGACCCCGATTCGGCCGTCCAGGCCCGTGCCGCTGAGATCCTCACCGGCATAGAGGAGCGGCGGGATCTCTGGGGACTGGGCGAGCAGATCTTCTTTGGTCTGTCGGCGGGATCGGTCCTCATGCTCGCCGCTTTCGGGTTGGCCATCACCTTCGGGGTGATGGGCGTCATCAACATGGCGCACGGCGAGCTGATCATGCTCGGCGCCTACACCACCTATGTGGTCCAGCTGTTGATGCCCAATGCAATCGATTATTCGCTGTTCGTCGCGATTCCGGCGGCCTTCCTGGTCACCGGGGCGTTTGGCGTGGCCATCGAACGCGGAGTCATCCGGTTTCTGTACGGGCGGCCGCTCGAAACGCTGCTCGCCACCTTCGGTATCAGCCTGATCCTCCAGCAGCTGGTGCGGACGGTGTTCTCGCCACTCAACCGCCAGGTGAGTACGCCGGATTGGATGAGCGGCGCCATCGAGGTCAATGCGGCCCTCAGCCTGACGCTCAACCGGCTCTATGTGATTGCGTTCGCGTTTCTGGTGTTCGGGTTGCTGCTGTTGCTGTTCAAGCGCACCACGCTGGGCCTCAAGGTGCGGGCGGTGTCACAGAACCGCGCCATGGCGCGGGCCGTGGGGGTCAGTTCATCGCGCATTGATGCACTGACCTTCGGCCTGGGGGCGGGTGTCGCCGGCCTTGCCGGTGTCGCGCTGTCGCAGATCACCAATGTCGGCCCCAATATGGGTCAGGCCTACATCATCGACTCATTCCTGGTGGTGGTGTTCGGGGGCGCCGGTAGTCTCTGGGGCACACTGGTCGGCGGGCTGTCGCTGGGCGTGCTCAATAAATTCCTCGAGCCCGAAACCGGCGCCGTTCTCGCCAAGGTGCTGGTCCTGGTGTTCGTGATCCTGTTCATCCAACGCCGCCCGCAGGGACTGTTCCCCCAGCGTGGTCGCGCGGCATCGGAGGGCTGAGGCATGGCGACCCCGCAATCCTCGGCCACCCGGCTGATTCCCGAGCGCCCCTGGCGGCGGCTGCTGCATGGCGACATGGGTGGCCGGATACTGCTGGGTGCGCTCGCGGTACTGATTGTCGTGATACCGATCCTCAACCAGGGGGTATCGCCGTCGTCGTCGTTTCATGTGAGCGACTACACCGTCAATCTGCTCGGCCGCTATCTGTGCTTCGCCCTGCTGGCGCTGGCCCTCGATCTGGTGTGGGGCTATGCGGGCATTCTCAGCCTGGGGCATGGTGCGTTTTTTGCCCTGGGTGGATATGCCATGGGCATGTACCTGATGCGCCAGATCGGCGACCGCGGGGTCTATGGCGATCCGGTGCTGCCGGATTTCATGGTCTTTCTGGGCTGGGAGCAGTTGCCGTGGTTCTGGTACGGCTTTGATCAGTTCTGGTTTGCCGCGTTGATGGTCCTGCTGGTGCCCGGCGTGTTCGGCTTCATCTTTGGCTGGCTCGCGTTCCGTTCGCGGGTCACCGGGGTGTATCTGTCCATCATCAGCCAGGCGATGACCTATGCCCTCATGCTGGCGTTTTTCCGTAATGAGATGGGATTCGGCGGCAACAACGGCCTGACCGACTTCAAGGATATCCTGGGGTTCAGCCTTTCCGATCCCCAGACACGCCTGGCGCTGTTCGTGGCCTCAGCGCTCGCGCTTGGGCTGGCCTATCTGCTCTGTCGCATGGTGGTCCGCTCGCGGGCCGGCCGTGTCGTCCGGGCCGTGCGCGATGCCGAGCCACGCACACGCTCGCTGGGCTATCGCACCGATCACTACAAACTCTGGATCTGGACGCTCTCGGCGATGCTGGCCGGACTGGCCGGGGCGCTTTATGTCCCCCAGGTGGGGATCATCAATCCGAGCGAATTCTCACCGCTCAACTCGATTGAGATCGTGGTCTGGGTGGCGGTGGGCGGCCGCGGCACGCTGTACGGCGCGGCACTGGGGGGCGCGCTGGTCAATTATGCCCAGACGCTGTTGACGGCGATGATCGCCGAGCTCTGGCTGTTCGCCCTGGGCGGGCTGTTCGTCGCGGTCACCCTGTTTTTCCCGCGTGGACTGGTGGGCCTTTTCAGGCGCCGGGAGGACCGCTCATGAGCCTGTTGGACAGACCGCGCGAGGTCATGCGCCGGGATCGGGTGTTCGACTTCATGATGCCGGACCCCCTCGAGGCGGGGCGCCTCGATACCCGTCATGGCCCGATCCTCTACCTCGAGGACGTCACCGTCAGCTTCGACGGGTTCAGGGCGCTGGATGCCCTGACCCTGTACATCGATGTCGGCGAGCTGCGCTGCATCATCGGGCCCAATGGCGCCGGCAAGAGCACCATGATGGACGTCATCACCGGCCGCATCCGGCCCGATCAGGGGCAGGCGTGGCTGGGCCAGCGCCTGGATCTGCTGCGCATGCAGGAGACCGACATCAGTCGTGCCGGGATCGGCCGGAAATTCCAGAAACCGACGGTATTCCCCGAGCATCGGGTGGTCGAGAACCTGGAACTGGCCATGGCCGGCCCGCGCGGTGTCTGGTCCACACTGCGCCAGCATCTCGACGGCGAGTCGCGGGATCGTATCGATTCAGTGCTCACCGAGATCGGGCTGCAGTCGGCCGGGCATTCGCGTGCCGGGCAGCTCTCCCACGGCCAGAAGCAATGGCTGGAGATCGGCATGCTGCTCATGCAGAACCCCCAGGTGCTGCTGGTCGATGAGCCGGTCGCCGGGATGACGCATCAGGAAATGGACCGCACCGGCGAGCTGCTGCAGCGTCTTGCGGGTCGCCACTCGGTGGTGGTGGTCGAGCATGATATGGACTTTGTGCGCTCCATCGCCCGCACGGTTACCGTTCTGCACCAGGGCTCAGTCCTTGCCGAGGGGTCCATGGATGCCGTCCAGGCCGACCCCCGCGTGGTCGAGGTGTATCTCGGAGAGTAGGGCATGCTGTCGATACGCAAGCTGAATCAGTACTACGGCGAGAGCCATACCCTCTGGGATGTGGACTGCGAGGTCCCGGCCCAGGGCTGTACCTGCCTGATGGGCCGGAACGGCGTCGGCAAGACCACGGTGCTCAAGACGGTGATGGGCCTGCTGCCGGCAGCATCCGGAGAGATCGAGTTCGATGGTCGCCGCATCGAGTCGCGACCTGCCGAGCAGCGCGCCCGTGGGGGCATCGGTTATGTCCCCCAGGGCCGCGAGATCTTCCCCCTGCTCAGCGTGGAAGAGAACCTGCGGGTCGCCCGGACCTCGGTGGGCCGCCGTGACATCCCGACGCTCGTCCACGAGCTGTTTCCGGTGCTCCATGATATGCGCCACCGCCGGGGTGGTGATCTTTCCGGCGGGCAACAGCAGCAGCTGGCGATTGGGCGGGCTTTGTGTCTGGAGCCCCGGCTGCTGATCCTCGATGAGCCCACCGAGGGCATTCAGCCCAATATCGTCCGCGAGATCGGTGACGTGATTCAGCGATTGAATCGTGATCAGGCAATGACCGTGCTGTTGGTCGAGCAGAAGCTGCCCTTCGCCCGTCGCACCGCGGATCACTTCGTCATCCTCGACCGTGGCCGTTCGGTGGCGGACGGCCGTATGGACGAGCTGGGGGACGATCTTGTCCAGCGCTACCTGACGGTGTAGCCGATTGGCGTTAGGCTAGGTAGGCAGAGACCGATTCACGGATGGAATCGCGATGACCGACACCCTGTTACGTCAATGGCTCATGCTTCGGCACATACCGCGCTATCCGCGCAAGATCACCGCGCAGGCGCTGCGTGATCGCCTGGCCGATCAGGGCTACCCCACCACCGAGCGCACCGTGCAGCGGGATCTGCTGCGACTCTCCGGCGAGCTGTTCGGCCTGTCGCTGGACGACCGCTCGCGGCCCCATGGCTGGTCCTGGGATCGCGACGCCATCCAGCTCGACATCCCCGGTATGGAGCCGCAGACGGCGCTCGCCTTCAAACTCGCCGAGCATTTCTCGGGTCAGCTCATGGCGCCGGCGACCCTGAATGCGCTCGAGCCCTATCTGCAGCGTGCCGCCGATGTCCTGGCCGATACCGCCAGCCCGGTGCGCACCTGGCCGGACAAGATTCATGTGGTGCCGCGGGGGCAGACCCTGATTGCGCCGAACATCGATCCAGACATTCTCGAGACGGTGTACGCCGCCCTATTCAATGACCGGCAACTGGACGCCCGCTACCAGCGCCGCTACGACGGGGCGGTCCGCGATTATCGTCTGCATCCGCTGGGGATCGTTTTTCGGGATGGCGTGGTGTATCTGATCTGCACGCGCACCGGCCGCGATGGGGTGGTGCAGATGGCGCTGCACCGCATGCAATCGGCAAGTGCCTGCGCGGAGGCGGTCGAGCGACCGGCGGATTTTGATCTGATGGCGTATGTGCGCGCCGGTGCCCTGGATTTTCAGCTGAGCGCCGAGCCCCTGGCCCTGGAACTGTTGCTGGAGCCTGCCACGGCGGTCCATCTGGAAGAGACACCGC
Source organism: Spiribacter sp. SSL99 (assembly GCF_009805925.1). NCBI lineage: Bacteria > Pseudomonadati > Pseudomonadota > Gammaproteobacteria > Chromatiales > Ectothiorhodospiraceae > Spiribacter > Spiribacter sp. SSL99. The sequence continues at coordinate 153,955 of NZ_MAOM01000017.1, forward strand.
TCAGCGAGACCCAGCAGCTGGAGGACACCGATGACGGGCGCATCCGCCTGACCGCTCGAGTTGCTGATACCGCCCAGCTGCGCTGGTGGTTACTGGGGTTGGGGGATCAGGTCGAAGTCAACGGCCCGCCGGCGCTTCGCGGTGACATCGCCGACCGGCTTGCCCGCGCGCTCAGCCGCTATCCGGGCTGACCGGCAGATGGCGCTGGAGCGTGGCGCTCAGTTCGCCGACATTGACCGGCTTTTTGACCACCGCCTGCATGCCCGCATCCAGACAGCGCTGCTCGTCCTCACCCAGGGCATTCGCGGTCATGGCGATGATCGGCAGTGTCGCACCCTGCGCCCGCAGCCGGCGTGTGGCCTCAAGCCCATCCATGACCGGCATCTGCATGTCCATGATCATCAGATCAAAGGTCTCGGCTGCGAATTGATCGAGCGCCTCGCGACCATTTTCAACCACGACGACGGAATGCCCCAGGTTCGAGAGCATCTCGCGCGCCACCAGCTGATTGACCGGGTTGTCCTCCACCACCAGGATCCGGCCGGTTCGGGTCGCTTCCGCACCGGGGACGAGCGGGTCAGCCGGCGAGGCCTGCGGTGTCGATGAAACGACGATCGGCAGTCGCAGGTGCACCGCAAAGTGGCTGCCCTGGTCCAGCTCACTGTCAATGTGGATCGCACCGCCCATCTGCTCGATCAGTTCGCGACTGATCACCAGTCCCAGCCCTGAGCCCTCATGGGCCCGGGTCAGCGATGTGTCGACCTGGGAGAAGGGCTGAAAAAGCGTTGCCTGATCCTCGGGACGGATCCCGCAGCCGGTGTCGGTCACATGAAAGCGCAGATCAACGTGATCGGTGGCTGGCTCGGCCTCGACGGTCAGCGCGACATGACCGCGTTCGGTGAACTTGAAGGCGTTGTTGAGCAGGTTCATCAGTACCTGGCGCAGCCGATCGGGATCGCCGCGGACGTCACCCAGCGCTTCGGGATAATCGCAGCGGAAGGCCACCGGAGCGCTCTGGGCCTGGATCCGGTAGCCCCGGCAGAGGGTCTCGAGGAAGTCATCCAGACAGAATGGCCGGGGCGTCAGCGCGAGTTTGCCCGCCCGAATGCGCGAGTAATCGAGGATGTCGTTGACCACCGTGAAAACGGCATCCGCACTGGCCCGCAGCGTCTGCAGATAGCGATAGGCGCGGGACTGCGGAGTGAGCTCCTGCTGGATCATGTCGGTCAGGCCGAAAATGCCGTTCAGCGGCGTGCGCACCTCATGACTGATAACCGCCAGGAACTCCGTCTTGGCCTGGCTCGCCTGCTCGGCCTCGGCCCGAGCCGCCTCCAGCTCGCGGTTGGAGGCCTCCAGCGAGGTGCGCTGACGGCGCAGCTGTCGGACCAGAAGCAGACCGGCCAGCATTGCCAATGCGGCAAGAACCAGCACCGTCTGAATCATCCGGATCTGCCCTTCACGGCTTTTCTGGCGCTCGCCGGCAAAATGCCGATTGGTTGAGAGGATGAGATCCCGCGTACCGGTCTGGATCTGCCGCAGCGTTGCCAGAAGCGGTTCCCGGCGCTCGCCGAGATTCTCTGCGCTCAACGCACTGATCCGCTCGTCAAGTGACTTGATGCGCTCGAGCAGGGCGTTGATGTTGCTCTCGCGAACCTCGACCGACTGAATCAGGTCGGCCACCTGACCGCGCTCGAGGACATTGATGCGGCTGTAGAGGATATCGTAGTTGAGCTTGACGTCAGCAATCGTCGCGGGCGTCGCACTCAGCAGCGAAATCCGCAGGCTCTTCAGTTCGCGGTCGAGCTGGAACGTGGCCCAGACCGCATCCTCGAGGAGCACGTCGTCGAGCGCCCGCTGTTTCTGCAGCATCATCACCCCGACCGCCATCAGGGCAAAGAACAGCACACCCAGCGCGATCAGGGTCGAGAAGCGTTTATGGAACGTCAGGCCCACATGAGCACCCTGCCCGGCGTCTATTCGACGCGAAGCCGGTTGACCTGCCAGACAGAACGTCCGTATATGGTCTCCCGGTGGAGTTCCGGGTGGCCATCGAACGGGTAGATGACAAAGATCGGCCCGCGCTCGCGCACACTCATGCGCTCGCCGTCCTTGTGGGTGGCGAGGATGACGTCATAATCGCGGAAGTTGCTGACCGGGATTTCGGCGCTGTAGTCGTTAAGGGCGATTGCCGTGACCTGTTCACCGCCAGCGTCCACCGCCTCCAGCACCGCCCGGGCGAGCGGGCCGCTGAAGGTTCTGACGCCCTCATGCCAGGGCGTTTCGGTTTCCAGTGTCCGACCCTCGAGTTCGGCGAGCATCGCGGCGTCGAATACCGCCTGATCGCCCTGGTTGGTGGTGCCGATATCCCCACTCACCGTGAGGATGGCCCGGCCTTCCGGCGCCTCCAGGGCGCTGGCGGGGGCGCTCCAGAGGCCCAGCAGCGCCAGGATGCCGATCAGTGCGGCGGTGGATCTAGATCGGGTCATTGGAAGTCTCCTCCTCGGTTGGGCGACCGGCTGCCGCCTGACAGACCCGGTCGATCTCGGCCTTGAGCCGGTCGGCATTGAGCGGCTTGGTGACATAGCCCTCCATCCCCGCCGCAGCGTAATGCGCCTGATCGCCCTGCATGGCATTGGCGGTCACGGCCACGATGGGGGTGTGCGGGCGTTGCGCCTGCCGCTCCAGGTCCCGGATATGACGCGCTGCCTCAACGCCATCCATGCCGGGCATCATGATGTCCATGAGAATGACGTCAAACCGCGCTTCCTGAAAGCGCGCCACGGTCTCCTCACCATTGGTGGCGGTCTCGAACGACAGGGCATTTTTCTCGAGCAGCTTCTCGGCCAGCAACCGGTTGACCGAGTTGTCTTCGGCCAGCAGGACATGCAGGCCGGCGAGGCGCTGATCGCGACTTTCAGCTGACCCGGGGGATTGCGCCGGGTCCGGGGCGGATGTCTGCAGTAGCGTCCGGAGCGTCTGCAGTGACAGAGGCTTGGTCAGTGGTTGTGGCACCCCCAACCGGTCCGCCTGTCGGGCCGCCTCCGCATCCAGCGTGCCGGTGACCAGCCGTAGGGGCGTGCCGGCGGTCTGCAGGGCGCGGATCGGTCCGAGGGCGTTGTCGGCATCGGCCATTGCACTCAGCCGGGCATCCATGAGGACCAGATCGAATGCTGAGCGGGCGGCAGCGGCCGCCTCGCCGATGTCGCGGGCTTCCACCGCCTCGACCCCGAGGGTTTCGAGCAGGGTCCGCGCCAGAGTGCGGTCTCGGGGGTCATCATCGATGATCAGAACGCGCCGTCCCTTCGGCTCGCTGGCGCCGCCGGCCTCTTCCTGTGGTGCATCCGCCGGGCGGAGGGGCAGGTCGACGCGCATGACCGTCCCTCGACCTTCCTCACTGGTCATCGTGATCTGGCCGCCCATCAACTGAGTCAGTTGCCGGGTAATGGCGAGCCCCAGTCCGGTGCCTTCGAACGGGCGGTCATTGGCATTGCTGGCCTGTTCAAACGCATCGAACACATGGCGCTGGCGATGGGGCGAAATGCCGACCCCGGTATCCGAGACCGTTAACGCGACCGGCAGCACGCCATCCGTACCCGGGCCGCGCGCCGTCGCCATCCCGACGCTCAGTTCGACATGGCCCTCATCGGTGAACTTCAACGCATTACTGAGCAGGTTGTCGATGATCTGCTGCAGACGCATCGGGTCCAGCATCAGCCATCGGGGCAGTTGCGGGTCGAGGGTGCAGTACAGGCGGACCCCACGGGTCAGGGCCCGGGGGGTATGCGCCTGGACGATCTGACCGATCAGGGTCGGGAGATCGCAGTTCTGCGGGCGGAGTTCGAGCTTGTCGGCCTCGACTTTCGACAGATCAAGGACCAGGTTGACGATTTCAAGCAGGTGATCGGCGCTGTTGCGGGCCAGATCGATGTACTGGCGCTGGTCGGTCTGCAGTGGCGTCTCCGCCAGCAGATCGAGCATCCCGAGCACGCCATTCATGGGAGTCCGGATCTCGTGGCTCATATTCGCCAGGAATTGGCTCTTGGCGCGGCTCGCCGCCTGCGCCTGGTCGATCTGGTACTGCAGTTCGCTTTCGTACAGGCAGGCCCGGGCGGCAGTGGCGAGTTTTTCCATCAGCCCTGCCAGCGACATCAGCAGGCTGTGCGTAAAACCGCTACCGCGCCGCCGCAGCAGCAGGATCCCGAAATTCGGCAGATCCAGGACATAGTCCTCGCCGTCGCCGGCGTGATTGGGGAGACGGGCGGGCAGACGCTCAGTCAGGCGGGGCAGCGCAGTGTCCCGATCGGGGAGTTCCAGCCAGTCGATGAGCTGCTGGAAATCGGACTGTCGGGTCAGGGTGCGCGGCAATGCCAGTGAATAGCGCCACTCCAGCGTGGATGAACCAGGATCGTCCACGGCGGCTGACGGCGTGTACTGCAGCACGCAGCCGCTCACGCAGTTGAGGATGCGCAGCATCTTCCGCAGGCTTTCGGTGAGCATCTCGTCGAGCTTGAGACTTTGGCCGATGGAGATCGAGATCTCGTAGAGCAGATCCGATTCGGGGATGCCGTGGGTGTGGGATGAGCGCATCCGGTCGTTCATTGATCGAGGATCGCGTAGACGATGCTTTTATTGAGGAAGTCGAGATAGTCGCGCCCGCTGTTGGCGATCTCGCCCAGGGTGAACGCGCCGTGGACCGGCGCCCCGCCCCCCACGGCATCCAGTTCGCGATCCAGGTCGGCATCCAGAAACAGCACCCGTGAGATGCAGTCAAAGAGCAGGGCAGTGTCGATGGAGCGCTGCGGGTGCGCCGTGGTGGCCTCGCTCCGTGCATCACCGGCCGCGGTGAGCAGGGTATCCATGTCGCCATTGAGCAGCCGGATACGACAGCCGGCGGGCACTTCACCCACACAGACGATCTCACCTGCTTCATTCATCATCAGCGGGTCGCGGACCACCACCTCCGCGCCGTAGCGCGCGATGCCCAGCGGATAGGATTTGGCGATCGAGAAGAAGTTATCCGCGTCAATCCGCTCGCCCCCGTGGGCGAAGACCTCGCGGGCATAGAGTTCGGCCGCCGGCTGCCAGTCGATGGTCCTGACCCGATTGCCCTCACTTTCGGTGACGGTCATGGTCTCGCTGATGGGCTGCCAGCCATGACTGACGCCAATGGCACTGGGCAGCGCCAGCCGGGCTATGAGGGCACTGTCGGCATGCAGCCCTTCAGGGGTGATGATGCAGGGCGACTGTTGCAGGCTCAGTGAGCCGGCGCCCCCGCCGATAAAGTTGTGCTCGAGGCCAAGACTGAAGAAAAGCGCCTCGATCAGGTCGCTGGTGCGGGCGGCCAGGCCATCGACCACCACCAGGTAGGTGGCGTCGTGGGGCTCGTCGGGCCAGGTGTCCGCGAAGGCTGAGATGGCCGGCTCGAACGCCGTGTCGGGCGCGCTCAGGGTGTCGATGACACCGTAGTCCGGAAGGTGATCAAGGCCCACCACCAGGGTACCCTGTTCGTGGCTTTTGCTGGCATAGGCAATGGCCGGGAAAATCCCCCCCAGCAAGGGCAGCGGCGAAGCGCTGATGGCGTCGTTCATCGCCCCGGCCGGCAGGTCGTTGCCATCCGCGGCAAACACCAGCGCGGCGCGCACGGTCGGGTCGGTGTGGAGCCGGTTGATGGCCTCGCCAAGGCCCGTCACCGTGCCGGTGGGATCAAATTCGACGTGCATCAGTCCTCCTCTTTGGACAGGGCGGCCAGTAGACCGGCACAGGCGTCTGCTTCCATGGGCCGATGGATCAGGAACCCCTGGATGGCATCGATTTCAAGGGCATGCAGGTAGTCGCGCTGGCGCTGGGTCTCGACCCCCTCGGCAACGGTCTTCAGTCCGAGCCCATCGGCCAGCAGCGTCATTGAGCGGATCACCGAGCGGTTACGCGGATCATCGGCCACCGCCTCAATAAAGCGCCGGTCGATCTTGAGCGTATCCATCGGAAACCGCAGTAGCGATTCATACGACGAGTGACCCGTGCCGAAATCATCGATGGCGAGCCGGAATCCGGCCGCGCGGAGTTTCTCGAGGGTGCGTTGACTGGCATCCGGGTCCTGCATGGCCATGCTCTCGGTGATCTCGAGCTCGAGCGTCCGTGGATCGATGTGGTGGCGACGGGCGATGCGGGTGATGCGCTCGGCGAGGTCCCCGCGCTCGAACTGCTGAGCCGAAATATTCACGCCCATCACCAGTCTTGCGTCTGATTCATGCCAGATCGCCAGCTGTCGGCAGGCCTCATCGAGCACCCACTCGCCGACCTCCGCGATCAGCCCGTTTTCCTCAAGCAGGGGGATGAAGCGGGCCGGCGGGATCACCCCATGGACCGGGTGACGCCAGCGCAGCAGCGCCTCCACCCCGTTGAAACGCCCACCGCTGAGGGGTTGCTGGAGCTGGTAGACGAGAAAGAACTGGGCCTGACCCAGGGCTTTGCGGATATCGCTTTCAAGGCTCAGCACGCCGGTTTCATCCACCGCGCCAATGTCCCGATAGAACATCACGCGGGGTTGGCCGCGACGGCTGCGACTGAACTGTTGGGCCTGCTGCGCGTGACTGATGAGTGTGTCAGCGTCGCTGGCATCATCCGGATGGAGGCTGGTGCCGGCGGAGAAGTCCACAAACACCTCTTCGCCGGCCACGGACAGCGAACGGGCCAGCGGCGCCAGCCATTGTTCATGGGTGTCGGCCGGCCCATCAACGGCGGCGACCGGCGCGGCGACCACGAAGGTGTCGATCTCCAGCCGTCCCACCAGCGCATTGCGGGGCAGGATCTCCTTGAGACGCTGGGCGAAGGTGGCAACGACCTGATCCCCCGCGTTAATGCCCAGCAGCGTGTTGACCCGACTCAGTCCGGTGAGGCCGATGGCAGTGATCGACCAGTGTTGCCGACCGTGCTGGCGGATGCGGTCGCCGAGCAGTCGGTTGAACAGGCGTCGCCGTGGCAGATCGGTGAGTTCGTCGTATTCGGCGAGATAACGCGCTCGATCCTCGAAAGCGCGCAGCGCGGTCACATCCTGAAAGGCGCCAATCAGCCAGGACGGGCCGGCGCCGGCCTCACTCTGCAGTCGCAGGATGGTCGGCTGGTCGTCGCGCAGCCACAGGGTGAACTCGACGTCGACGCCGCGGCCGCCAGCGACGGCCGAGTCAAGGGCCGCCTCCAGCCGGTAACGGTCGTTGTCGGCCGTCCGTTCAATCAGCGCCTCGCGGCTGGCCGGCAATCCCTCGCATTCGAGCAGATCGGCCGCCTCGGCCGACCACTGCAGATGCCCCGTCGCCGGGTCGTAGCGCCAGAAGCCGAGCCGTGCCATCCGGCAGGCGGTGGCCTGCTCGATCTGGGCGTCGGCCAGCGCCTGGGCCCGTTCCGCGGCCGCAAGGGCGTATTTGACCCGTTCGATGAGCAGTGCCAGGTTGACCGGCTTGGTGATGAAATCGGTCGCGCCGACGGTGAATGCCCGGTGTATGGACGGCGTGTCATCCAGGGCGGTCAGGATCAGGATCGGTACATCGCGGTTGGCCGGGCCGGCCTGCCCGAGGCGGACCGTTTCGATGAACGCGAACCCGTCGCGGCCCGGCAGGTTGACGCTCGCCAGCACCAGATCCGGCGCATCCGCCTGCATCGAGGCGAGCGCCTGATCGGCATTGTCGGCCTGCTGGATGATATAGCCATTCTTGCTCAGACCGGCTGAGGTCATGAGCTGGATGGTGGGGTCATCATCCACGATCAGGAGTGTCTGTGGGCGCAGCATCAAGTTTTCCCGTCGGGCGCTAGTGATCTCGGGTAGTGTAGACTCGGCGAAGGACGTTGCAATAGGCCGTGGACGCAGAAGGGTACGCCAAGCATATGTTTTCCGAAGATTTCGATCGCGAAGCGGGGCTGGCCTGTGTGGATGGCGACGCGGCGCTGTATGAATCGGTGCTGGCCGTATTCCATCAACAGCTCAGGGATGACTTTGCGGCGTTGCCCGATCACCTGCGCGGCGAGCCCGATGAGGCGGTCGCCCGGCAGGTGCACTCACTGAAGGGATCAGCGGGATCGGTGGGCGCGAAACGTCTCGAAGCCAGTGCGACCGCGGTGGACCGGCGCCTTAAATCGGGCGACGGCGAGCTCGATGAGGCGCTCGTCGAGGAATTGGCCGCAGCGCTGCAATCCGCGATCAATTCGCTCGAGTCGCCGCGCTGAGGGGCGTCCACAGCTGCATGGCCCGCGTCAGCGTTGCACCAAACAGCAGGATCAGGGCCGAGCCATAGATCCACAACAGCAGAACCACCAGCGAGCCGGCGGCGCCATAGGCTGACCCCGGTGCCGTGAGCGTCAGATAGGTGGCCATCAGCTGCCGACCCGGCATGAACAGCACGGCGGTGATCAGCGCGCCGGGCAGGACGTCGCGCCACGCCATCCGGGTGTCGGGCAGAAACCGGAACATGGCGGCAAACAACAGCGTCATCAGCAATACCGTGAACGCCGCCTCCAGCGGGGCGATCAGGCTGATGTCAAATGCCAGCCAGTCGGACGCGAAATGCGCGATGGCCTTCAGCGCCACCGACGAGGCCAGCGAGATCAGGAAGCTCAGTCCGAACAGGGCGACGATGACCAGCGACACCAGCCGGTGACGGACCAGCACCAGCAGCTGCCGGCGGCGCGTGGCCTGCGGCGGCACTTCCCAGATGGCGTTCAGCGAGCGCTGCAGCTGGGCGAACACCGCGGTTGCGCCCGCCGCCATCGCCGCCAGCCCCGCCAGGGTGGGCAGCCAGCCGCCGCGCTGGATGCGCACCTGCGCCACCATTTCGCGGGCCGCCTGAGCGGCTTCGGGACCGATCAGGGCCTGCACCTGCGCGACGATACGCGTCTGCGCCGCCTCGGGTCCCAGCACCATACCGGCTCCGGCGATCATCAGGATCAGAATGGGGGCGAGCGAGAAGAGTGTGTAGAACGCGAGGGCACCGGCACTGCCGAGGGCGTTGTGCGACTGCCAGAGTCGGCCGGCCTCGAGGATGACCCGCAGGGCGTTCTTGCTGACGGTTTTAAGGGGCATGGTCGCGGATTCCGCCATCGATTGCCGGCTTCGGGAATTTTCGCATAGACGTCGGTATCATACCCGGCACGGACGACAAACCCACCATCCCGTTCAGGCGTCGAGGGGAATACTCAGTGCGTATCTTTCTTTTACTGGCTGGTCTAATCGGGCTTGTGTCGGTGGCTTTCGGGGCCATCGCCGAACATACCATCCGCCCGGCGGTGGACGCGGAATACTTCCGTTATCTGATGACCGGCGTGCGCTACAACCAGGTCCATGCGGTGGCGCTGCTGGCGCTCGCCTTCGGCCTCGGCCTGCCGCTTGCCGACGCCACCCGCGGGCGTGTGCAGATTGCCGCGTGGCTGATGGTGGTGGGCACGGTGCTTTTCAGCGGCAGTATCTACCTGGCGGTCTCCCTCGACGTCATGGCCATCACGTACCTCACACCGGTAGGGGGTACGCTGCTGATGGGCGCCTGGCTTGCCCTGATCTGGGCGGGCTGGAAGGCCCAGTAAACCGGTGATGAGAACCGTCAGCCTGCCTGTCGCCCATGGTTGATCCCGGCTTGGCACTGCTTGAAGAACTGGCCGAACTGCTGGAGCGCGAGCCCGACACCCGCGTTGCGATGAACGATCGCATGCTCCAGGTCCAGCGCGAGCAGACCAGCAGTGACATCAGACTGCGGCGGGTTCACGGCGTGGGCGTGGATGCCGGAGTCCGCTATCCGGCCGTTGACGTCAGCACCACGCTCAACGGCAATATTACCGCGCCCTCCAATCCGCGTATGCGGGCCTATCGGCTCAACCCCCAGTGCGCGATCGGTGCCGTGCAGTCACGCGCGCCCGGCGGTGTTGAAGCGGTGGTTCTCGGCAGTCGGATCTGCATTGACAGTGAGGTACCCTGGTCGGCCACCGGGCGCCACCTGGTGCGCCTTGCGGTCACGGACGCCGGGGGGCACCTGTTCGTCGACTGCGTTGCCGGCGAACGCACCCTGGCGCGTGCCGGCATGGGCGTCTGGCGCAATAGCATCCAGGGCATCCGCCCCACCGAGACCGACGGCTGGCGCGTGCTACGACGCACGGCCGACAGCCTGTGGGCGCAGCCCCTGGGATGGCCTGGCGTTCGCGGGGCAAGAATCGGAATCGCCGTGCAGGGCAACAATGCCCGCGTTGGCCGCGGGCTTGAGTATCGCCTTGAAATGCCCGCCACCGATACCGATGCGGAGGCGCTGGCCGCCTACTGCGATGCGCTCAACCAACAGGAGTGGGAGACCGCCACCGGTGCCCCGCATATCGGTGCCTGGTCGGTGACCGAGGCGGGGCAGTGCTGCTACCGGGCCAGTGTTCCGGCAAGGCTCGGCCGGCGGATGCCCGATCTACCCCGCCAGCTGCTGGCCACCTCGGGGGCACGGGCCAACGCCGCGATGGCGGTGCAGGCAATGCGGGACTAGCCGCGTCCATCCACCCCCGGGCGGTGGCTTCAGGCCGCTGCGGTATAGCGATCCAGCTGCCGGATATCCTCATCGCTCAGGTGCATCCAGAAGGCCGTTACCATCGCATTGCGGCGCGCCCGCCCGGCCTCGGCCTCCAGTGGGATGGGCCACTCCAGTGACTCACCCGGTTGAATGGCGGCGCGCTCGAGCAGGGCCCCGGTGAGGCGGGGGGTGAGCGTGACCGCCTGCAGGATCGTGCACTCGACGGGCCACTGGTAGTGGGCCGGCGCGCGCGTCTGGGTGGCGAGGGCCAGCGGATCCCGTTCGCCGCTTTGAAAACGCCGCCAGCCCCGGAGGACGGTTGGTTCGGTCAGGCGGCGCTTGCGTGCCGAGTGCTGGACTGCATCCAGGGCCAGCAGCAGATCGGCCTTGCGCGGATTGATCAACAATTGCCGACCGCCGGCCAGTTCCTGGTAGAGACGCTCGGATATCTCGGGGCGGATATAGTCACGGGCCATCGGGTGCGCTCCTGCCGGGGATGTTGGCCGAAGCGTGTCAGGATCCGCCGGGGGCGACTGTGATCAGCTGCTCAGGGGTGGCGTCAGCAGCGACACGAACTCAAAGCGCTCGCCGTCAAAAAGGCCCTGGTCACTCAGCTTGAGCGCCGGGATGACCAGCAGGGCCATGAATGACAGGGTCATGAAGGGTGCGCTCAGCGGGCTGCCCATGGCATGGGCCAGTGACACCATGGCGTGATGTCGCGCGGCCATGGTGTCGCCATCGGCGGTGCTCATCAGTCCCGCCACGGGCAGTGGCAATCGGTCGCGACCGGCACCGCCCACCGCCGCGATCCCGCCCTGCATGTCGATCACTTCGTTGACGGCCTCGCTGACCCACTGGATATGACTGCCGACCGCGATCACGTTGTGCGAGTCATGCGCAATCGACCCGGCGATGGCGCCATCGGTCAGCCCGAACCCGCGGATGAACGCCACCGCCGGCGGGGCGGGGTGATAGCGGTTGACCACGGTCAGCAAAAGCAGGTCGCGATCCGGGTCGGGGACGGGGTGATCGCCCTGCCAGCTGGGAGGCAGATGGCACTCCCGGGTATCAAGCGCCCCATCGCGGCATTCGATGACCCGCAATTGCCGGGACGCGTCGTCCGGATCGCCCCTGGGCAGCGCCTCGGTCAGTGTGCGCGCCGATATCGGTGCGGCATTGAACCGATTGCTGGGTGTTGCCGGGCGATGCGCCGTGAGGCTGCGGCCTTGCTGCGCAACGCGTGTCCCCGCCACCCAGGTGGTGACCACATTGAGTTGATCCGGGTCCGTCACCGTAATCGCATCCATGCGATCGCCGACCCGCAGCTGGCCGACGTCCATCCGGTAGTGCGCCACCGGATTGCTGCAGGCGGCGCGCAGGACATCGAAGCGGTCATGACCGGCCTGGATGGCCCGTGCGGCGATGCGGTCGATGTGGCCGGTGACCAGGTCATCGGGGTGCAGATCGTCGGTGCAGAACATGATCTGACCGGGGAACCGGTCGATCAGCGGGTGGAGCGCGTCTAAGTTCTTCGCCGCGGAGCCCTCGCGGATGACCAGATGCATACCGGCGGCCAACTTGGCCTCGGCCTCTTCGCGGGTGGCGCACTCATGATCGTTGTGGATGCCAGCATCGGCGTAGTCGCGTGCCGCTGCACCGGTCAGCCCCGGTGCATGGCCATCGATGGTGCGGCCCCAACGCCGGGCGACCTCGATTTTGGCCATCAGGCCGGGCTCGCGGGCCAGCACCCCCGGAAAGTCCATGACCTCGGCGAGATGCCCGGCGCTGCCCTCGTGCAGGAGGGTCTCGATGGCCTCGGCGGACAGTTCCGCGCCGGATGTTTCGTAGCGGGTGGCCGGCACGCAGGCGGGGGCCCCGAAATGGATCGGGATCGGACTGCGGCGGGCGTCCTCGGCCATGTAACGGACACCGTCCGCGCCCAGGACATTGGCGATTTCATGGGGGTCCGTGACCGCCGCCACGGTACCATGACGGCTGGCAATGCGGCCGAACTCGGCCGGTGTCAGCATCGTGCTCTCGACATGCACATGGGCATCGACAAACCCGGGCAGGAGGTAATCCAGGGCCGGATCCGGAGCACCGAGGACGGCGATCGCCACAATATGCCCGTCTTCCCAGTGCACGCTGGCGGCATAGATGCGGCGATGATCGATGTCGACGAGGTTGGCGCGAATGTTCTGGGTGCGGCGTTGCATGGGGTCAGTATAGGCCGCGAGGTCGACGGCCAGATACCCCGTCCACGATTGCGGATGATCAGCACATGTTGTTAAGTGTGCACTGCAACATGAGCGTTAGGGAGTGACTGATGACTGATTCAACCGGCGCCGGGGCCTTTTCGCTGAACGGTCGTGTGGGCATCGTGACCGGCCTGGCCAATGAGAACAGCATCGCCTATGGCTGTGCTCGGGCATTGGCCGCGCAGGGCGCGGAGTGCATCGTGACCTATGCCAGTGAAAAGGCCGAGCGCTTTGTCATGCCGCTGGCCGAGGGAATGGGCAATCCCGAATACCAGCTTGTCGATGTGCAGGATGATGATTCGCTCCAGGCGCTCTTTGATCGGGCACGGGCTCGCTGGGGCCGTCTGGACTTTGTCATTCATTCGATCGCCTTCGCCCCGCTCGCGGAATTGCAGGGCCGTCTCACCGACACCTCCAGCGAGGGATTCGCGCTGGCCATGGATGTGTCCTGTCACTCCTTCGTGCGCATGGCGCGACTGGCCGAGCCCCTGATGGACAACGGCGGGAGCCTGATCTGCATGAGCTATCACGGCGCTCACCAGGCGGTGGAAAATTACAACCTGATGGGCCCGGTCAAAGCGGCGCTGGAGGCATCCACGCGCTACCTGGCCACCGAGCTCGGGCCCCGCGGTATCCGCGTCAACGCCATTTCTCCCGGGCCGATCCGCACCCGTGCCGCCTCCGGGCTGAAGGACTTTGAAGCGCTGGCGGCGGACGGCGAGGCCCACGCGCCGCTGCGTCGGCTGGTCACCACCGACGAGGTGGGTCAGACGGCCGCTTACCTCATCTCCGATGCCGGGGCAGGTGTGACCGGTGGCACTCACTACGTTGATGGGGGACACCATGTCCAGTTCTGAGGCGCTGATCGAGAACCGCACCTTCAATGAGATCGAGATCGGCGAGTCGGCCAGCCTTGAAAAGCGCCTGACCATGGATGACATCAAGCTGTTCGCGGTGATGTCGGGGGACGTCAATCCCGCCCATGTGGACGAGGCGTTTGCCCGCAGCAGCCGCTTCCATGAATTGATAGCCCACGGCATGTGGGGCGGGGCGCTGATCTCGACGGTCCTGGGGACGAAACTGCCGGGGCCGGGGACGATCTATCTGGGTCAGACGCTACGCTTTCGGGCACCGGTAATGCTGGGTGACCGGATCCGCGTGCGGGTGACCGTCCGCGAGAAGGATGAGCAAAAGGGCCAGGTGGTATTCGCCTGCGAGTGCCGCAACCAGGAAGACGCCCTGGTGCTCGACGGCGAGGCACGCGTGCTGGCGCCCACCGAAAAGGTCAGCCGGCCCCGGGCCGTGATGCCCTCGATCCGCCTGGCGGAACAGGGCAAGCTTGCGGAAACGCTCGCTGAGACCGGCGATGCGACGCCCGTCACCGCGGCGGTGGTGCATCCGGTGGATATCGAGAGCATGCAGGCGCTGGATGCGGCCGTCCGTCAGGGGCTGATCCGGCCGGTGCTGGTGGGGCCAGGCGGGCGCATGCAGGCCGCCGCCGATGATGCGGGTGTCGATATCAGCGGTTATGAGCAGATCGCCACCCGGCACAGCCACGGTGCGGCGCAGACGGCGGTGGGCATGGCGGCCGCCGGCGATGTGGCGACGCTCATCAAGGGCGGGCTCGCCACCGAGGAGCTGCTGGGCAAGCTGATTGATCCAGCTGGCGGCCTGCGCACCGAGCGGACACCCAGCCAGGTCATGGCCTATGACGTGCCGACCTATCCGCGCCCGCTGTTGATCGCCGATCCGTTGGTCAACATCCACCCCGGTCTTTTCGAGAAGCGCGACATCGTCCGCAATGCCACCGGGCTCGCCCACGCGCTCGGCATCCATGAACCCCGCGTGGCCATGCTCTCATCGTCCGAGGCCATCGACCCCAAGCTCAGCTCGACGCTGGATGCGGCGGCCATCTGCAAGATGGCGGATCGCGGCCAGGTGCAGCATGCGATCATTGACGGCCCCATGGCCTTTGACGCGGCCATTTCGGCGGCCACGGCCCGGGCACGGGGGCTGGAGTCGCCGGTTGCCGGGCGCGCCGATGTGCTGATCGCGCCCGATCTGGAGGCCGCCAGCATGCTCGTCAAGCAGCTGAGCCACCTCGCCGACGCCCGCGGTGCCGGCCTTTTACTGGGTCTGAGACTGCCGGTGGTGATGAGCGCCCGGGACGATGATGTCGCGAGCCGGGTTGCTGGCATCGCCCTGATGCATCGCTACCTCGACCATCGGGCCCGTTCCGGGCAGAGCGCCATGGCGGCGGCGATGAGCTAATTGCCCAGCGCTTTGGGCCGGTTGTCGTCGTCGACGAAAACCCGCGTCGGTACCCAGCTCGGGGCGGCGTCGGCATCGATCTGGGCGTAGGCGGCGATGATCACCCGGTCACCGTGACCGGCCAGGTGGGCGGCGGCGCCATTGATGGTGATGGCGCCGCTGTCGCGCTCGCCCTGGATGATGTAGGTCTCGAATCGATGACCATTGGTGATGTTGTAGACATGCACCTGCTGATGGGCAAGCAACCCTGAGGCCTCGAGCAGGGTCGAATCGATGGTGATGCTGCCCTCGTACTCGAGGTTGGCATCCGTCACCGTCGCCGCGTGGATTTTGGCTTGTAGGACCGAAATCATCATTGCTTTACTCGTGGCCTTGTCGTCTCTCATTACAGGATCAATGGTAATGCACAGTTTGTTCGCTGACGAGATCATCCCACCCGGAGCGCCCGGATGAGGCGCTTTGGTGGACTGCTGCGGTTGTCCGGGTATCTGCGCCCGTACTGGCGCCAGGCCCTGGTGGCCGGCACAGCGCTGATCGTGGCCGCCGCGAGCGTACTGGCCATCGGCCAGGGCCTGCGACTGGTGATTGACCAGGGGTTTGCCAATGGCACGGGCGCTGCCCTTGATCGCGCCCTGATGATCACCGCCGGCGTGGTGCTGGTGCTGGCGGTGGCGTCGGCCATGCGCTTTTACTGGGTGATGTGGATTGGCGAGCGGGTCGCGGCGGATCTGCGCCGGGACGTCTTCGAGCGCCTGCTGGATCTTGACCCCGGTTTCTATCTGCGTAACGGCGTCGGCGAAATCCAGTCGCGCATGACCACCGACACCGCGCTGTTGCAGAGCGTACTCGGCTCAACGTTTTCCATGGCACTGCGCAATGCGCTGCTGCTGATCGGCACGCTGATCATGCTGGTGGTCACCCAGCCCACGCTGAGTGCCATGGTCATCATCGGGATCCCGGTGGTGGTGGCGCCGATGCTCATCTATGGCAGGCGCGTGCGCCGCCTCTCGCGCCTCAGCCAGGACCGGATCGCCGAGGTGGGGAGCTACGCCGGCGAGACGTTGGGTGGCATCGAGACGGTTCAGGCCTTCGTCCATGAGGCCGAGGACCGTCGGGTCTTTCGTGACCGGGTGGAGGATGCCTTTAGCATTGCGATCCAGCGCATCCGCCAGCGCGCCGGGTTGAATGCAGTGGCGCTGCTGCTGGCCTTTGCGGGCGTCGCTTTCGTGCTGTGGCGCGGCGGCAATGCCGTGATCGCCGGCACGATGAGCGCCGGCGAGCTCTCCGCGTTCGTTTTCTATGCGGTGCTGGCCGCGGGGGCCGTCGGGGTGCTCTCGGAGGTGGCGGGCGAGCTTTTCCGAGCCTCCGGCGCCGCGGAACGGCTGTTTGAACTGCTTGACGCGGTGCCCGCCATCCGACCGCCGGCCGATCCGGTGGCATTGCCGGTGCCCGGCCGGGGTGAGGTGGTCATCGAGGCGGTGGAGTACCGCTATCCCACCCGGCCCGACCCGCCGGCGCTTGCGGGCGTCGATCTTGAGATCCGCGCGGGGGAGACCGTGGCACTGGTCGGGCCTTCGGGGGCGGGCAAGAGCACGCTGATCAGCCTGCTGCTGCGTTTTCACGATCCCTCCGCGGGACGCCTGCGACTCGATGGCGTGGATCTGCGCGACGCCGATCCGGCGGCGCTACGCCGGCGCATGGCGCTGGTGGCGCAGGAGCCGGTGCTGTTCACCGGCACGATTGCCGGGAATATCCGCTTCGGCGATCCCGCCGCGGCGCGCGAGAAAATCCTCGAGGCGGGCAGGGCGGCGAACTGCGAGGGCTTTGTCGAGGCGCTTCCTGACGGTTATGACACGCACATTGGACCCGGCGGCGTGCAGCTCTCGGGCGGGCAGCGACAGCGCATCGCCATTGCCCGGGCCATCCTCCGCGATCCGGCGTTGCTGCTGCTCGATGAGGCCACCAGCAGCCTCGACGCCGAGAGCGAGCGCCAGGTGCAGACCGCGCTCACGCGCCTGATGGCCAAGCGCACCAGCGTGGTCATCGCCCATCGGCTGGCGACCGTGCGTAACGCCGATCGCATTGCGGTGCTCGAGGCGGGGCAGGTGCGCGCGGTGGGCACCCACGATCAGTTGCTTGCGGGCGACGGCCTTTACGCGCATCTGGCGGCGTTGCAGTTTCAGTCCATCGCCTGACGGGAATGGGCGAGTGCCGCCCGCAGCATCGGAGCGGGCGGCAGGGCCCTCAGAATCTTATAAATATCCGCAAGTTGTGGCCGACTCATTAGAAAGCGGACCATTGATTCAGCGGGTGTGCGCTCGAATAACTGGACGAAAGGCGTACCCGCCGTGCCGGCCGGGCGATGCCGCCAGAGCGACTCAAGGAACACGCCATCCAGCCAGTCCATGCCCCGGCGTCGTGCCGGGGCGACCGGTGATCGGCCGGCCATGAGGGCATCGGCGCAATCATCCGCCCAGCGCTGGATGCCGTGAAAGGCGTAACCGGTGGCCGGCCGCATACTGCCACCGGCGGTACCGACGCGCATCCAGCCGTCTTGATTGTAGGGCGGCACGGGCGTCATCGGCAGATGACTCGACTCCTCACGGGCGATGGTGTGATCAGCCAGGCCCCGATCGGCAAGGAGGCCGTCCAGTCGTGCGCCAAGGGCGGACAGCGACGGGCGCTGCGGGGCAAATCGCGTCAGTTCAATCAGCCGTCGGCCCGGTGCGATGGGCAGCTCGTAGACAAACGTCAGTAACGGCGTCGGGTCATCCAGAAAGTCCATGAGCCGCACGGGACTGTCATCGGGAAGATCGGGGCCCACCAGTTCGCGACCGACGAAACTCTGCCACACCCAGGGTCGCGTGAGTGTCAGTGCCGGTGGGCGCGAGTCCAGCACCCGATCGGCGATGATCGAGCCGCCATCATCCAGCTGCAGCATCCACCGCGTGTCATCCATGTCGGCCGATATCAGGGATCGCCCGGCATACAGGGCCCAGTCGGGTCGCGTCGCGATGGCATCCAGCGCCTGGCGCTGGACCGTTGACGCCCGCAGCATCTCGTAGGGTGTCCGGGTGCTGCCCCTGATCACGGACTGTCCGCCATCACTGACCGCCCATGTCGACCAGGTGCGAGTGGCGTGGGCGCTGAAAGGATGCTCTGCGAGCCGCCAGCCACACCAGGTCCGGTCATCACAGGGTTGCTCACGCGGCTCAATGATGGCGATCGATCCCGGGTAGCCCCGCAGCACGAGGCGGACGGCCAGACTCATGGTCGCCGCCCCCAGGCCGATCAGGGCAATGTCGAAGCGTTTCATGGCGCGATGCAGGGGCGGTCGGTGGCGGGCCGTACCAGGGCCTTCAGCGCCAGCCGCCGGCGGGCGGCGTGGGTGAGCGAAATACGGCCCTCCCAATAGCGACAGCCATTCGCCCGCACCTGCAACCCGATGGCGCGATAGAGCCGTGCGGCCACCCGGATCGCCAGGCGATTACGCCATGGGATCAGGCTGAAACCGGTCTCGGCGTGGGCGTATTCACGTTCGGCACGCTCGATCACCCGACCAATCGCGGCCTGGATCGGCGCCCGGTCAGCCCCGGCGGCGTTGGCAATGACCGCGGGGCTGCGCTCGCTCACCCAGGCCGCTGGCAGATAGCGCCGCCCGCGCTGGGCGTCCTCAAGCACATCCCGGGCGATGTTGGTCAGTTGCATGCCGATACCAAGGGCCACCGCGGCATCCCGGCCGCGCACCGGATCGGCGCCCAGCAGGGGGCACATGAGCTCGCCCACGGTGCCGGCGACCCCATAACAATAATCAATCAGCTCGGTTTCGGTCTCGATCAACCGGCCGTCGCGTGCCTCCTGCGCGGCGGTGCGCGCCAGGACCACCAATGGCGCGAGCGCCATCTGCCGGCGACGGACAAGGGCCGCGAACCCATCAACGGGGACGGCCTCAGGCCGGTCATCGGTGAGCGCCTCGACGAATTGATCAATGCGCCCCGCGCCATCGGCGGACTCGTCGGCGATGTCGTCGATCAGCCGACAGACGGCATACAGCGTGGCGACATCATCGGCATCCTGCCGGCGCAGGAGCCGGCTCGCCATGTGGAAGCTGCTGCCGTGGCGGGCGAGGACCTCACGCGGCTTCACGCCGCCTCCACGCCCTCAGGGAACAGTCGCTCGAGGACCTTGGCGCTCGACAGCACGCCGGGCATGCCAGCGCCCGGGTGGGTGCCAGCGCCCACAAGATAAAGATTATCCAGCCCCTCGGCCTGGTTGTGGAACCGGAACCAGGCCGACTGGCGGAACAGCGGGGAGAGGGTGAATCCGCTGCCGTGGACGCTCTGGTAGTTCTCGCGGAAGTCATCAGGCGTCATGTAGAACGCGGCGCGCAGATGCGTGCTCAGGCCGGGCATCAGCGTGGCCTCCAGCGCCTCGACAATGCGGGCCTGCAGGCGCGGGCCTTCGCTGGCCCAGTCGATATCGCCCAGCTGATTGGGCACCGGGGCCAGCACATAGAAGCTGTCATGGCCGGGCGGCGCAAAGCTGGGGTCGGTGGCAGTCGGCCGGTGCAGGTACAGCGAGAAGTCCTCGGAGAGGATCTTGCGGTCGAAGATGTCCCGCAGCAGTTCACGGTAGCGGTCACCCAGCCAGATCGTGTGATGGGCTACGTCGGGATAGGTGCAGTCGGTACCGAAGTACAGGACGAACAGGCCCATCGATGTCTGTGCCAGCCGGTGCTTGACCCGGGCGGCCAGTGGCGCCGGATCCATCAGCTCCCCGTACAGATGCATGGGGTCGAGATTGGAGACGAAGTGATCGGCCTTCAGCGTGCGGCCGTCATCGACACTGGCGCCCGTGATGCGGCGGCCTTCGCGGTGCACGGCGGTGATGCTGCGGCCGTTTTCGACGCGCACGCCCTGGCGCTCGAGCAGACCGGCCAGCTCACCGACCAGCGCCCCGGTGCCGCCCATGGCGAAATGCACGCCCCATTCCCGCTCGAGATAGTGGATGAGTCCGTAGATGCAGGTGGTATCAAACGGGTTACCGCCGACCAGCAACGGTTGCAGCGATAGTGCCCGCCGCAGGTAGGGATGCTTGATGTGGCGGGCCACCATCGTCCAGACACTGCGGTCAAATCGCAGCCGCAACAGCCGCGGGATCTGGCGGGCCATGAACGAAAGGCGATGGAAGGGCTGATAGCCCAGCTCGCGGAAACCGATTTCGAACAGTTCGCGGGATTCCGCGAGCAGCCCGTGATAGCCGGTGACATCGGCCGGATTGAAACGCGCGATCTCCGATTCCATGCGCTCGATGCCCGGTCCATAGTCGAACGACGAATCGTCTGGGAAGCGAAATCGATACCAGGGATCGAGTGGGCGCAGCTCAAGGTGATCGTGCAGTGACTCACCAAACAGTTCGAATAGCTCGGCGAACAGAAAAGGCGCCGTGATCACGGTGGGACCGGCATCGTGGCGGTATCCGTGGCGCTCGAACACCTGGGCGCGTCCGCCCAGTCGGGGGCAGCGATCAATCAGCGTCACTTCGTGACCACGGGCGCGGAGACGCAGAGCGGCCGCGATGCCGCCGAATCCGCCGCCCATCACCAGGGAATGCATAGGGCTCTACCCCTTGTGTTGTGTCAGTGCGCGCCGGGAGACGACCCGGGACTGGTCGGCGAGTCGCTGCAGCAGTTCTCGGACATCGTGGGCGAGTGGGGCCGGCAGATGCCCGGTCAGTCGTTCCGCGCGCTCAAGGGCGGCACGGACATGCCGGAGACAGCGCGCCAGCGTTGCCTCGCGGGTGTCGCCGCTCTGCCTGCGGGGCGGCTGATGATGGCGCCAGGCATGCAGCGGGTGGAGTCGATCCGGGTTGTCGGTCGTCTGCAGATCGTCGAGATCATCGAGGATCTGATAAGCCAGACCGATCGCTGCGGCCAGCTGACGCCCGCGCTCGAGCGGCGCGGTGGCGCCCGCATCGGTCTGGACCCCGACATTCAGTGCCAGCTCGATGAGCGGCGCGGTCTTCTCGCGTGTCGCGGCCAGATAGTCGCGGCGGCTCACCGGCCGGCGCCTTTCGCGCCCGGCCAGTTCAACGCTCTGCCCGCCGATCACGCGTGCGGTGCAGTCGGCCATGGCGGCCATGAGCCGCCGCGACGTGTCGGCGTCGCGCATACCGGCTGCAATCTGATAAGCGGTGGTTAACAACAGGTCGCCCGCACACAGGGCAACGTCGTCACCATAGAGGGACCGGACGGACGCCTGTCCGCGCCGGTAGAGATCGTGATCACTGATGTCGTCATGAATCAGTGATGCGTTGTGAAGCAGTTCACAGGCGGCGGCAGCCGCTGTGCTGTCATACGTGTCCAGTCGGCCGGCACTGCTGGCGAGCGCCAGTCTTGCCCGCATCCGATGGCCACCGGTGTTGAGGTGATAGATCGCCGCATCCCGGGCCGGCGTCGGCCGCAGATGAGCGAGGGCATCGATCATGCACTGATCGACGGTGGACAGGGGCGCAGGAGTGGGCGCGTGCGTCAGACCGTTCGACAGGGCGGATGCCCCTGCGTCGGTGCTTTGCTGTTGGCTGACGTCGACTGCGGCCACGGAGTTGATCCTCACGCTTTGTCCGGGGAAGTGGATGCCGGACAGCGTCCGGCATCCACAGGCTCAGCATTCGCAATGCCGGCCGATCGGGTGATCCCGATCAGGCGCTGGCTTTGCCCTCGGCTTCCGACTTGCGCATGGCAATCATCAGAATGAGGATGCCGAACACGGCCTTGGCCACGATATCCGCAACCGTGTAGCCCACTTCGACGGCCGTGATGGCGGCGCCACCGGTCAGGCCGATCAGCGGGAACAGGAACACGATCGGGTAGAACAGCCAGGACACGACCACCAGTGTGGCAGCGCCGTTGATCAGCCCGCGGACGTTTTCCGGCTGCTTGCTGATCGAGCCCTTCAGGCCAACCACCAGCTGGTAGACGATGTAGATGAACGGAATCATCGACAGGACCCAGAACAGGAAGCGCGTTGCGCCGCCTTCGGCCACTTCGCCCGGATACCCGAGGATGATCATCAGAGCGGCGGCACCACCCAGCGTCACGCTCTTGGACACCGTCTCGCTCCGCGACAGGCGCATGACGAGAATCAGCTCGACGAGCAGCAGCGGCACGGTCAGCAGCCAGTCGACGTAGCGATACGCCTGGTTGAAGGCATAGCCCGTGGTTTCGATGGTGCCGTTGGTCACGGAGAAGGCCGCATCCCACGACAGCATGATCTGCAGATAGTGATAGCCGGCGATGGCGGTCACGAGACCGGAGATCGTCACGGCCATCTTGTACGCGGGAGCTACCTGACTGCGGGAGAACCACAGGAAAAGGGTCGCGGCCGCCATCACTGCAAAGCCAAACGAGAAGGCGTTTGCAATGAAGTCGTACTGACCCACGCTGAGAGTTGAAAGATCCATGGTTGATTTCCTCCTTTTGGAATCCTGACGAAAGATACGCCCGGCTGTGATGCAGGTCAATCGGGCATTTGCACTGTTTTGGTGCGGCGATT
>NZ_MAOM01000018.1:0-170064 GCF_009805925.1 Spiribacter sp. SSL99
ATGCGCTGGTGCAGCTGCAGGGCGGGGCTGATGGGCGGGACCTGCCGCGCTTTGATGCGGATCGCATCGACGCCGAGCTGGCGCTTTTTCCGGACTGGTATGTGCGCCGGCATCTGGGCGTCGAGCCGGACGCCGCCTGGTGGTCGCGCTGGGCGGCGGGAACCGCGGTCCTGCGCGAGGCCATGCGGGCTCAGCCGACTGTCGTGGTGCATCGTGACTTCATGGTGCGCAACCTGCTGGTGGCGACACCCAATCCCGGTGTGATCGACTTTCAGGATGCGCTGGTGGGCCCGGTGACCTATGACCTGGCGAGTCTGCTACGCGATGCGTTTTTCAGTCTGACGCCTGACGCGGAGCAGGCCCTCGTTGGCTATTATCGGGACCGCGCCGCTGCCGCCGGTATCCGTCTGCCGGCGGACCTGTCCCGGGCGCTGGATCGCACCGCCGCGCAGAGGCATCTCAAGGTGCTGGGAATATTCGCGCGCCTCTACCACCGCGATCGTAAGCCCGGTTATCTGGCGGATGCGCCGCGCTTTCTCGATTACCTCTGCCGTGAACTCGGTGATGATCCGGCTGGCCATGACCTGGCCGCGCTGATTGCCGAGCTGCCGCGGCCCGAGCGGGCGGACTCACCATGAATGCAATGATTCTCGCAGCGGGTCGGGGTGAGCGCATGCGACCGCTGACCGACCACTGTCCCAAGCCGTTGCTGAGTGTGGGCGGACGGCCGCTGCTCGACTGGCATCTGGCCCGCCTCGAGGCCGCCGGCTTCGAGCGGGTGGTGATCAACACCGCCTGGCTGGGCGAGGCGATCCGCGCGCATGTGGCCGGGCTGGCGCCGACGCGGCTTGAAGTGCGGATGATCGACGAGGGCGATCAGGCCCTGGAGACCGCCGGTGGCATCGCCAATGCATTGCCGCTGCTGGGCCCGGAGCCGTTCGTGGTGATCAATGGCGATGTCTGGTGCGACCTCGACCTCGCCATGCTGCCGCGAGAGCCCGAGGGGCTGGGGCATCTGGTGCTGGTGGACAATCCGGCGCATCACCCGCAGGGCGACTTCCACTTTGACGGCTATGCCATTCTCCGCGACGGCGATACGCCGCGTTATACCTTTGCCGGGATCGGCTGTTATCGCCCCGAACTGTTCGCCGGTCTGCGGCCGCAGGTGGCGCCGCTGGCGCCGCTGCTGGTGCGCGCCTGCGAGCGGCGTCAGCTCACCGGTCACCATCATCATAGTGAGTGGTGGGATGTGGGGACCCCGGCGCGTCTGCACGCGCTCGATGCCCGCCTTACACCGGACTGAGGCGGGCCACCACCGCGCGGGTCAGCCCCTCGCGGGCCTGTGCCACAGTACAGTCGACGCCCAGCGTGGCCAGGTCGGTGACCGCCATGCCGGCATGGCCGCAGGGGTTGATGCGGTTGAATGGGGCAAGGTCCATGGCAATGTTGACCGCCAGTCCGTGATAGCTGCAGCCGCGGCGGATGCGTAGCCCCAGCGCGGCAATCTTGGCGCCATCGACATAGACCCCGGGGGCATCGGCGCGCGGCGCCGAGTCGATGCCCTGTCGGGCCAGCCAGTCGACCACGCTCTGCTCGAGGCGGGTGACCAGCTCGCGCGCGCCCATGCGCTGACGGCGCAGGTCGATGAGGGGGTAGAGCACGATCTGCCCGGGGCCGTGATAGGTCACCTGACCGCCACGATCGGTCTGCACCAGCGGCGTGTCGCCGCGATCGAGGACATGCTCGGCCCGGCCTGCCTGCCCCAGGGTGAAGACCGCTGGATGCTCCACGCGCCAGAGCTCATCCGCAGTGTCGGCATCGCGCTCGTCGGTGAAGGCCTTCATCGCCGCCCAGACGCGGGCGTAGTCGCACCGGCCCCAGTCACGGATCGCGATCGCGTCGCTCATCAGAGGGTGGCGAGAACGCTCTCGTGCGCCTTCAGGTCGGCGTAAATGGCGTCCAGCTGATCACGGCTGTCGGCGGTAATGGTGGCCGTGACAGAGACATACCGCCCGCCGCTGCTCTCACTGGTGGTGATGCTCTCGGCGGTCAGGGCCGGTGCATGGCGCTGGACGATTTCCACCACGATCCCGGGCAGGGCCGCATCACTGCGCCCCATCGCCTTGATCGGAAACTCGCACGGAAAGGTCAGTCCCGGCGGGGAGTCATTCAGTTCAGCCATAGTCGCACCGTATCGATCGTGCGCCCCACGAATCCAGCCTCGGGCACCGTCTCGAGGGCGATGATATCCCTCTCCCGCACCACCTCGTCATTGCGCGAGACACTGAGGCGGCCGACGCGGTCACCGGCCGCCACGGGCGCCTCGAGTGGCTCGTTCAGACGAATCCGGGCATCCAGCTGATCGTAGGTATCCGCCGGCAGGGTGATGAACACATCCTCGGCGACGCCCACGGGCAGCGTATCGGCCACACCTTTCCACAGCCGGGGCGTCTCGACCGGCTCATCGGCGGCATACAGGCGATGGGTCTCGAAAAACCGATAGCCATAGTTGAGCAGACTCTTCGACTGACTGACCCGCTGCTCCGGCGTCTCGGCCCCCATCACCACTGAGATCAGCCGCATGCCATCGCGCTCGGCGGACGTGGCCAGGCAGTACTGCGCGGCTTCGGTATAGCCGGTCTTGACGCCGTCGACGGATGGATCCTGCCAGAGCATGCGGTTGCGATTGCTCTGGGTGATACCGCCCCAGGTGAACTCGCGCTCGGAGTAGAGGCGGTAGTAATCCGGAAACCGTTCGATCAGCGCCTGCACGAGACGGGCGGTATCCGCGGCGGTGGAGTAATGCTCGTCACCCGGCAGCCCGGTGGCGTTGGTGTAGTGGGTGTTGGTCATCCCCAGCTCGGCGGCGTACTGGTTCATCAGTGCCGCGAAGGTCGACTCGCTGCCGGCGATGTGCTCCGCGAGGGCGATACTGGCGTCGTTGCCCGACTGGATGATCATGCCGCGGATCAGGTCGTTTACCGGGATGTCATTGCCCACCTCGATGAACATGCGCGATCCCGGGGCCCGCCAGGCCTTCTCACTGATCCGCACCGGCTCGTCCATGGCGAGATCGCCCGAGCGCAGTTCGTTGAAAACGACGAATGCCGTCATCACCTTGGTGATGCTGGCCGGGTCGCGGCGGACATCGCTGTTCTGATCCACCAGCACCCGACCACTGTGAAAGTCCATCAGGATGTAGCCATCGGCGCCCAGCTGGGGCGGGTCGGGCACCGGAATGGGTTGGGACTGTGCGGCGGCGTGGCCACCGAGCAGGAGGGCGATGATCAGGATGGCGAGTCTGAGCGGTGTCATGGTCGGTGGTCTCGGTTTTCAGTCGCTGGAGTCAGCGGGAATAATGACATGTCCGGGTGAAAAACGGGCGTTCTCCAGCTCGGCCCGAAGCTGATCGACGCGCGCGGAATCGGGCAGGGGGCCAAGGCGCACTCGATGCAGGCCATCGCCCCCCTCGCGGATCACGGGGGATGCCGACAGCGGGGCCCCTCGCAACTGCCGGGCCAGTTGCCGGGCGTTGCCGGCGTGGCGGAAAGCGGCCATCTGGATCCAGTAATCGCCACGGGTCGGTTCATCGGGCGTGACCACCCGGATCTCCACCGGTGCCGTGCCGCGCTCGAGCATGCCGAGCTTGGCGGCGGCCGCGTAGGACAGGTCAATGATCCGGTCATCGGCGAACGGTCCGCGGTCGTTGACCTTCACGACAATCGACCGGTCGGTGTCCAGGTGCCGCACCTCGACCCACGTCGGCAGCGGCAGGTGCTTGTGCGCGGCGGTCATGGCATACATGTCGTAGGGTTCGCCGCTTGAAGTCCGCCGGCCCTGGAATTTGCTGCCATACCACGAGGCGATGCCGCGCTCGCGATGCCCGTCGGCACTGTCCATCACCCGGTAGGTCTGGCCGAACACCTCGTACTGCTCGGGATTGCCATAGCGACTGGCGGGCACCGACCGGGGCACCGCATCGGGGATGGCCATGGGATCGTCGATGACCCGCCCCGGCCCGTCCTGCGGCTCGGGCACGAGGCCGCTGCAACCGGCCATCAGCAGTGCCAACAGGCCGACGGCAAACCGACTCATCTTCCCCCTCCGCCGATGCGCTCGGCCAGCTGATGAACCGCCATGGCGTAAAGGGCGCTGTGGTTGTAGCGGGTGATGGCGTAGAAGTTGCGCAGGGTGATCCAGTACCTGTCACCGGCCTCGGCCTGGAGTTGCAGCAGACGCGCGTCAAGGCCGGCGCTGAGCGGGGTGGAAGGGTGAACCCCCGCGGCCGCCAGCGTTGCGACGGTGTCCTGCGGGGCCAGAGATTCGTACAGGTGTGACTGCCAGTCTTCGCCCTCGACCCGTGCCGGAACGGCAATGGGCGCATCCGCCTGCCAGCCATGTCGGGCCAGGTAGTGACCAATGCTGCCGATGGCATCGGCGGGCTCCGAGAAAAGGTCCCGCCGACCGTTTTCGTTGAAGTCGACGGCGTAGGCCCGATAGCTGCTGCTGATGAACTGCGGAATGCCCATGGCGCCGGCGTAAGACCCCAGCGGGTCGGTGGGCGCGAAGCCTTCTTCGCGGGCCAGGACCAGGAACGCCTCGAGCTCGTCGCGAAAGAATTCGGCGCGGGGTGGATAGCCGAAGCCCAGCGTGCGCAGCGCGTCGAGGACGCGGTAGTTGCCGGCGTAGCGGCCATAGAAGGTCTCGACGCCAATGATCGCGACCACGATCTCGGCGGGGACGCCGTAGGTGTCCTCGACCGCCGTGAGCCAGCGGCGATGGCGCTTTTGATAGGCACGGCCCGCTTCAATGCGTGCCTCGGTCAGGAAGATCGGCCGATAGCGCGACCAGGGCATTGCTTCGGCGGGTCGGCGGATGGCCTCGATGATATCGGGCTGATGGATCGCCTCATCGTTGATCAGCGCCTCGATACGCCGGGCGTCCCAGTCATGCCGGGCCGCGAGCGCTTCACTGAAGGCGCGGATCGCCCCGGGATCGGCCCGCACGTTGCTCGTGCCCAGCGCCAGTGGGACCAGGATCAGCAGCGCAGCCGCCGTTGTGCCGAAAAGGCGATGGAGCGTGTTCAAGATGACCACATCCGCCGGTGGGTATGAATGGACATGAGAATACCGAAGCCGACCAGAAGCGTCACCATAGCCGATCCGCCGTAACTGATCAGGGGCAGGGGCAGGCCCACCACCGGCAGCAGGCCCGAGACCATGCCGATATTGACGAAGCAGTAGACGAAAAAGGTCAGTGACAGGCCGCCGGCCAGAAGTCGCGAGAAATTATCCTGCGCCTGGTAGGCGATCCACAGCCCGCGCAGCGTGATCAGCAGATACAGAACCAGCAGGGCGCACACCCCGACAAGGCCGAACTCCTCGGCCATGACGGCGAACACGAAGTCGGTATGGCGCTCGGGGATGAACTCGAGGTGGGTCTGGGTGCCATTCAGCCAGCCCTTGCCATGGATGCCGCCCGAACCGATGGCGATCTGCGACTGAATGATGTTGTATCCGGCGCCCAGCGGGTCACGGGTCGGGTCCAGAAAGGTCAGCACGCGTTGGCGCTGATAGTCCTGCATGCCGAACTGCCAGAGCAGTGGCACGGCCGCCGCCACCAGCCCGATCAGCGCGGCGATCAAGCGCCAGCCGATGCCGCCCAGGAACAGGACCCCGGCGCCGGCTGCACCAATCAGAACGGCCGTGCCCAGGTCGGGCTGGCTGCCGATCAGCCCCACCGGTAGCGCGATGATCGCCAGTGTGGCGGCGGCGCGCCCGGTTGATACCGGCATGGCGGACCGGGCGATGACCCAGGCGACCATGATCGGCACCGCCAGCTTCATCAATTCGGAGGGCTGGAAACCCGCCACCCCCAGATCCAGCCAGCGCCGCGCGCCGCCGCCCGATTCACCCACGACCAGTACCGCCACCAGCAGCACCACGCCCAGGCCGAACAGCCAGGGGGCGATGCGCCGCAGCTGCCAGGGTGGGATCTGGGCGGCGACGATCATGCCGGCCGCGCCGACTGCCAGGCGCACGAGGTGGTCCTGGACCGCTGCGATGCTGCCGCCAAAGGCGCTGTAGAGGATGACGACGCCGAGTCCGGAGAGCAGCGCCACCAGACCCAGCAGCACCCCGTCCAGATGCAGGGCCCGCTGCAGCACATCCCCGGTCGCCCGGCGGGCCACGGCGTTAACGCGACTCTCGGCCCAGCTCACTGCCTTACTCCTCCCGATTCATCCAGGCATCGATGACCCGGCGCGCCATGGGCGCTGCCGTCGTGCTGCCACTGCCGCCGTTTTCCACTAGAACGGTCACCACCAGACGCGGTGAGGTGGCCGGTGCAAACGCGGTAAACAGCGCATGATCCCGGTGCCGGGCGTCGATGGCGGCCTCGTCATATTCCTCGCCCTGGGCGATCCCGATGACCTGGGCCGTCCCGGTCTTGCCGGCGATCCGGTAGTCAAGGTCTTCGCCAATGGCGCGGGCGGTGCCCCGCTCGCCGTGGACCACGTCGACCATGGCATCGATGGTCGTCTGCCACAGGGTTTCGTCCTCGAGGCGCATCGGCCCGACGGGGGGTGTGGCGCCGTCGCTGTCCGGGCGTCCCGCCAGCAGATGCGGCACGATGGGCGCGCCGCGGTTGGCGAGCATTGCCGTCGAGGTGGCCATCTGAATGGGGGTCGCCAGGGTGAATCCCTGCCCGATCCCTGTGTTGATGGTCTCGCCGCGGTACCAGGATTCGCCCATATTGCGCTGTTTCCAGGCGCGTGACGGCATGACCCCCTGACGTTCGCCGGGCAGTGCGAGACCGCTGTCGACACCAAAGCCGAAGCGGGTCATCCAGTCATGCATGCGGTCAATGCCCATGCGGTCTGCAAGCTCGTAATAGTAGACATCGCAGGACTCGGCGATGGCCTCGTTGAGATCGACGTCGCCGTGGCCCTCGCGTTTCCAGTCCCGCCACACCCGCGAGACATTGGGCAGCCGAAAGGCCCCGTCGCAGTGGATCTCCTCATCGGGGGTCATGGCGCCATCGGCCACACCGGCCAGGCCCAGAAAGGGCTTGATCACCGAGCCGGGCGGGTAGCGACCGCTGATGGCCCGGTTGTAGAGCGGCTGGTCGGGATCGCGGCTCAGCGTTTCGAATGCCTGGCGGTCCAGCCCGGCGCTGATCGCATTGGGGTCGAAGCCGGGCTGGCTGGCGAGCGCAAGAATGGCTCCATCGCGGGGGTCCATCGCCACGATCGCGCCGCGGTAATCCCCCAGGCTCTGTTCGGCGACGCGCTGCAGGCCGATGTCCAGAGTCAGGGTGAGATCCTCGCCCGGGGTGGGCGGGTCGCGCTCGATCACATCAATCGGCCGGCCCAGTGCATTGGTTTCGATGCGCTCCGAACCCATTTCACCGCGCAGTCGGCGCTCGTAGGCCTTCTCGAGCCCGGTCTTGCCGATGACGCTGCTGCCCCGATACGCCCGGCGGTCACGGCTGCGCAGTTCGGATTCGCTGATGCGACCGACGTAGCCAATGGCATGCGCGCCGATGGGTCCGTAGGGATAGTGGCGGATCAGGTGGGGCTGGACTTCGACGCCGGGAAAGCGATGGCGGTTGGCGGCGATGCGGGCGACGGCCGCTTCGCTGAGCTGACGTTTCAGTGGGATGGCCTGGAATCCGCGGCTGCGCTGCCGCGCGTCACGGAACGCCGCCCGCTCGGCCGCGCTGATATCCACCAGATCATCGAGCTGGTCGAGCAGGCCGCTCAGATCGTCGACGCGCTCAGGGACGATGGTCAGACGGAAGGCGGGCTGATTGTCGGCAAGCACGCGCCCCTCGCGGTCGCGGATGATCCCGCGGGTCGGCGCGACGGATGCGATGCGCACCCGATTATCCTGGGATTGGGCGGCGAAGTGGTCGTAGCGCGCGGTCTGGAGATAGGCGATGCGGCCGGCGAGTAGCAGGCACAGCAGCGCCCCGATGACGCCGGCGATCAGTAACCGGCGGCGAACGACCTGCCGCTCGCGGGGGGTGTCGCGGAACGTGCCGAGATCCATGTCAGTTGACCTGAAAGCGCCGGCGCAGGAAACGCAGCAGCACAAAGACCGGTGGCCAGACCAGGGTGCTGGTCAGCGCCGGCAGCCAGAAGCGCCAGTCGACACCCGCGCTGTCGCTGAGCCCGCGGGTGATGAACAGCAGCGCGCGGGCCAGCAGCACCAGGCCCAGCACCGTCAGGGTCTGTTGCCAGATTGGAACGTTGCGCAGGCGCTGACACAGCTGAATGGTCAGGTAGGCGACCAGGGCGAAGGCGAGTGCATGCGAGCCCAGCGCGGTCGCCTGGATGACGTCCTGCAGCAGGCCGATCAGCCACGCAACCCCCACACCCACCCGAACCGGCAGCGCCAGACTCCAGTAAAGGATGACCAGCATCGCCCATTCCGGGCGATAGGGTTCGAGCCCTGCCGGCAGCGGCAGGATCATGAGGGTCAGCGCGACCACCAACGTGACGGCGATCACCCATCGCGCGTGGGGCTGGGCGCTATTCATCGCCGCTGCCCCGGTCTTCGATCAGCAGTACCTCCTTGACCTGCCCGATCCGTCCCAGCGGCTCGACCTGGATCTCGGAAAACGCCCTGCCGTCGTCGCGTTCAATGCGCCGCACCTCGCCCACCGGGTACCCGGCGGGGAAACGTTCCCCCAGGCCCGAGGTGACCAGCAGATCCCCCTCGCGGATATCGGCGTTATTCGGCAGGCTCGAAATGGTGAGGGTATCGGTCCGGCCGGTGCCAAAGGCGACACTGCGCAGTCCATTGCGATTCACCTGGACCGGAATCCCATGGCTGGGATCGCTGATCAGCCGCACCGTGGCGGTGAACGCGGCGACCGTCTCGACCTGTCCGAGCACGCCCTCAGCGTCGATGACGGGCTGGCCGACCCGGATGCGGTCGCGCAGACCCTTGCTGATCTGGATGACATGGTTGAACGGGTCGAGATCGACGCCGGTGAGCTCGGCGATGACCACCGGACGCTCGAGCTCGTAGGAGGAGTCCAGCAGGCGGCGCAGCCGGATGTTTTCAACCTCGAGGGCGTCGAGCCGCTGCAGACGGGCCTCGTAGACCTTCTGTCGATCCTCCAGGCGCTGATTCTCGGCGATCAGTTCGCGGCGGCTCGTCAATGTCTGTTCGGCCCGATCGCCCAGCCGGGCGGGCAGGGCGGCCATCAGGCGCAGGGGCTCGGTCACCACGGACAGTGCGTGGTGGACCGGTTCGAGCAGCCCGATCCGGTGATCGGCGAGCAGCAGGCTGATGGACACGATCGCCGCCAGGACAAACCGGGCAGTGACGGATGGCGTCTGTGAGAAAAGCGGTTTAATGGTCCTGCAGCCTCCAGTGAAACACTGTGCCGGTTACACGGGAGCAGGCACGGTCACTCGCTGGTGAAAAGATCCGCGCCTTTTTCGTCCATGAGCTCGAGTGCCCGCCCGCCGCCGCGCGCCACGGATGTCAGCGGTTCTTCGGCCAGCACCACCGGCAGTCCGGTTTCCTCCATGAGCAGGCGGTCGATGTTGCGTAACAGCGCGCCGCCGCCGGTGATCACGATGCCACGATCGGCGACGTCGGCGCCAAGCTCGGGCGGCGTCTGCTCGAGCGCCGTCTTGACCGCCCCCACGATCCCCGAGAGCGGCTCCTGCAGGGCTTCGAGGATTTCGTTGCTGTTGAGGGTGAAGCTGCGCGGGATGCCCTGGGCGAGGTTGCGCCCCTTGATCTCGAGCTCGCGGACCTCGTTGCCGGGAAAGGCCTGGCCAATCTGCTGCTTGATCTGCTCGGCGGTGGATTCG
Source organism: Spiribacter sp. SSL99 (assembly GCF_009805925.1). Lineage (NCBI taxonomy): Bacteria > Pseudomonadati > Pseudomonadota > Gammaproteobacteria > Chromatiales > Ectothiorhodospiraceae > Spiribacter > Spiribacter sp. SSL99. The sequence continues at coordinate 9,833 of NZ_MAOM01000018.1, forward strand.
CCGATGAGGATGCCGTAGTTGCGCCGCACGTAATTGACGATGGCTTCGTCGAAGCGGTCACCGCCGATGCGCACCGATGCCGAGTAGACAATGCCATTGAGCGACACCACCGCGACCTCCGAGGTGCCCCCGCCGATGTCGAGCACCATCGAGCCGCGCGCCTCGCCCACCGGCATGTCGGCGCCGATCGCAGCGGCCATGGGCTCTTCGATGAGGAAGACCTCGCGGGCACCGGCCCCGGCGGCGGATTCGCGGATCGCGCGCCGCTCGACCTGGGTGGAGCCGCAGGGCACGCACACCAGCACCCGCGGGCTGGGGCGGAAAAACCGCGCCTCGTGGACCTTCTTGATGAAGTGCTGGAGCATTTTCTCGGTGACGGTGAAGTCGGCGATGACGCCGTCCTTCAATGGCCGGATCGCCTTGATGGTGCCCGGGGTGCGCCCCAGCATCATCTTGGCTTCGCGTCCGACGGCGGCGATGGTCTTGGGGCCCCCATCGCGATCCTGACGAATGGCAACCACCGAGGGCTCATCAAGCAGGATCGACTGGCCGCGGGAATAGATCAGGGTATTCGCCGTACCTAGGTCGATTGAAAGGTCGTTGGAGAAAACACCCCGTATGCCCTTGAACATGAAGAATTCCAGACGCGTTGAAAAGACGCATCAATCTACCAACCGGCGGGGGTTTGGGCAAGATACGGCCTATGGTAGTTTTAATCGCTTAACGAACCGACACTCAGGGAATCGACGATGCCCATCGATGCGAATGAAGTCGGCCAGATCGCCCATCTGGCGCGGCTGTCCATCAGTGAACCGGCCAGTCAGGCCTACGCCCGCAACCTCTCCGAGATTCTCGATTTCGTCGAGCAGCTCAGTGCCGTCGACACCGAGGGCGTCGAGCCGCTCGCCCATCCGCTGGAAATGACCCAGCGCCTGCGGCCCGACGAGCCCACCGAGCCGGATGAGCGCGAGCGCTTCCAGGCGATCGCCCCGGCAACCGAGGCCGGTCACTACCTCGTCCCCCGCGTCATCGAGTAAATCCCATGCATGATCAGACCATTGCCGAACTGGCGACGGCGCTCGAGCGCGGCGAGTGCTCCAGCGTCGAGTTGACCCGCGCCGCGCTCGAGCGCATCGAGCGAGCGGCCGACCTGAACGCCTTCATCACCGTGACGCCTGAATCGGCGCTGGCCGAGGCTGAAGCGGCGGACGCCGCCCGCGCCCGCGGCGAGGCGGGGCCGCTGACCGGTATCCCCATCGCCCACAAGGATATCTTCTGCACCGAGGGCGTCCGCACGAGCTGCGCCAGCCGCATGCTCGAGAACTTCGTGCCGCCCTACGACGCGTTCGTCGTCGAGCGGCTGCGCGCGGCCGGCACGGTCAGTGTGGGCAAGACCAACATGGATGAGTTCGCCATGGGCTCATCCAATGAGACGAGTTATTTCGGCGCGGTGAAAAACCCCTGGGACCGTCAGGCGGTGCCCGGTGGGTCGTCGGGCGGTTCGGCGGCGGCCGTCGCGGCGGGTCTGGTACCGGCGGCCACCGGTACGGACACCGGTGGCTCCATCCGCCAGCCTGCGGCACTCACCGGGATCAGCGGCCTCAAGCCGACCTACGGCCGCGTCTCGCGATATGGCATCGTCGCCTTCGCCTCGAGTCTGGACCAGGCCGGCCCCATGGCCTCGAGTGCCGAGGATCTGGCGATTCTGCTGCAGGGCATGGCCGGCTTCGACCGCCGCGATTCCACCTGCGTCGAGCGACCGGTACCGGATTACCGGGCACAGATGGCCGCGACCGATCTGCGCGGCCTGAGGGTGGGGCTGCCCCGTGAGTTCCTCGAAGCGGAGGGCGTCGACGCCGAGGTGTCGGGCAGCATCAGCGCGGCCGCCCAGGCCCTGGGCGATGCCGGCGCCGAGGTCCGGGAGATTTCCCTGCCCAACGCCGGCATGGCGGTGCCGGTGTATTACGTGATCGCACCGGCGGAGGCGTCATCCAACCTGTCGCGATTCGACGGTGTGCGCTACGGCTACCGCTGCGAGGCGCCGGCCGACCTCGAGGATCTCTACAAGCGCAGCCGCGGCGAGGGCTTCGGCGAAGAGGTCAAGCGCCGCATCATGGTGGGCACCTACGCCCTGTCGGCGGGCTACTACGATGCCTACTATCACAAGGCCCAGCAGGTGCGCCGACTGGTGCAGCAGGACTTTGCCCGGGCGTTCGAGTCAGTGGACGTCATCGCCGGGCCCACGGCGCCGTCGACGGCGTTCCCGCTGGGCGCGAAGGCGGACGATCCGGTGCAGATGTACCTGTCCGACATCTTCACCATCGCCGTCAATCTGGCCGGCCTCCCGGCGCTGTCCGTGCCGGCGGGATTCGGCGGCGGCCGGCCCATCGGGCTGCAGCTGATCGGCAGTCATTTCGATGAGGGACGGCTGTTGGGCGCGGCCCATGGCTATCAGCAGATCACCGACTGGCACCGTCAGCGGCCGCCGGTGGAGGAGTAGCGGACATGCAATTCGAAGCAGTGATCGGGCTTGAGCTGCACGCGCAGCTCGCCACCCGGACCAAGATCTTCTCGGGCGCGCCGACCGCCTACGGGGCCGAGGCCAACCGGCAGGCGTCAGCGATCGATCTGGGCATGCCGGGGATGCTGCCGGTGCTCAACGAACGCGCCGTGGACTATGCCATCCGCCTGGGGCTGGCGCTGAACGCCGACGTGGCGGGCCGCTCGGTGTTCGCGCGCAAGAACTACTTCTACCCGGATCTGCCCAAGGGCTACCAGATCTCGCAGTACGAACTGCCGGTGGTGGGCGCCGGTCACCTTGATATCGAGCTGGACGACGGCACCCGCAAGCGCATTGGCGTCACCCGCGCGCACCTCGAGGAGGATGCCGGCAAGAGCCTTCACGAGGGGTTCACGCGCATGACCGGTATCGACCTCAACCGGGCGGGCACGCCGCTGCTCGAGATTGTCTCGGAGCCCGAGCTGCGGTCGGCCCGGGAGGCGGTGGCGTACATGAAAAAGATGCACTCGCTGGTGCGCTACCTGCGGATCTGCGACGGCAACATGCAGGAGGGCAGTTTCCGCTGCGATGCCAACGTATCGGTCCGGCCGGTGGGGGAAAACCGTTTCGGCACCCGGGCCGAGCTCAAGAACCTGAACTCATTCCGGTTTGTCGAGCGCGCCATCAACTTCGAGATCGAACGCCAGATCGAGTTGATCGAGGACGGCGGTGAGGTGATCCAGGAGACCCGGCTGTTCGACCCCGACCGGGGTGAGACCCGGTCGATGCGGGGTAAGGAGCAGGCCCACGACTATCGATACTTCCCCGACCCTGACCTGCTGCCGCTGGAGATCACTCCCGCGCACATCGACCGGGTGCGCGACGAACTGCCCGAACTGCCCGACGCCAAGTCCGGGCGTTTTCAGCGCGACTATGGCCTGTCCGCCTACGATGCCGGCGTGCTCACCGGCTCGCGCGAGCTGGCCGACTACTTCGAGGCGGTGGCGGCCGCTGCCGGCGATGCCAAGCTGTCGGCCAACTGGGTGATGGGCGAATTGTCCGGAGCGCTCAACAAAGCCGGCCTCGAGATTACCCAGAGCCCGATCGATGCCGCCATGCTGGCGGGGCTGTTGCTGCGGATCCGTGACGAGACCATTTCCGGGAAGATCGCCAAGGAGGTGTTCGAAGCCCTCTGGAACGGCGAGGGCGATGCCGACACGGTCATCAACGACCGCGGCCTGCGCCAGGTCACCGACAATGCCGCCATCGAGGCCATGGTCGAGGAAGTGATCGCCGCCAACCCCGGACAGCTCGAGCAGTACCGCGCCGGTAAGACGAAACTGATGGGCTTTTTCGTCGGTCAGGTGATGAAGGCCTCAGGCGGCAAGGCGAATCCGCAGCAGGTCAACGAGATCCTCAAACGCCGGCTGGACGGTTGATGCATAATGACTGATCGGCTTCATCGATTTCTGTTCGAAAACGCGGACGTGCGTGGCGAAGTCGTGCAGCTCGACGAATCGTTCACCGCCATCACCCGGCGCACCGACCACGAGCCGGCCGTCGATCGGCTGATTGGCGAAGGCCTGGCGGCGGTGGCGCTGCTGGCGGCCACGCTCAAGTCGGCCTGCGATCTGACCCTGCAGCTGCAGGCGGACGGGCCGCTTCGGCTGCTGCTGGTGCAGGCCGGCAGCGATGGATCGCTGCGCGCCATGGCGCGGACCGGCGATCGGGTGCCGGCGGATGTCCCGATCGATGAGCAGGCCGTGCAGGGGACGCTGGCGATCACCATCGACCCCGAGAAGGACGGCGAGCGCTATCAGGGGGTGGTGGATCTGCGCGGCGGCAGTCTGGGCGCCGCGCTGGAGCATTATTTCAGTGAGTCCGAACAGCTCCCCACCCGGGTCTGGCTGTCCGCCCGTGAGGGGCATGCCGCGGGCATGCTGATCCAGCGCCTGCCGGCCAGCGATGCCGCCGATGGCGACGCCGACGCCTGGGCCCGGGCCGATCAGCTGGCGGCCACCATCACCGGCCCGGAACTGCGCGAACTGGCGCCGGGCGAGGTCATCCGGCGCCTGTTCCATGAAGAGGACATCCGGCTGTTCGACCCGATGCCGTTCCGCTTCCGCTGCCGCTGTTCACGTGAGCGAGTGGCGGCCATGCTGGAAGGCCTTGGCGAGGCGGAGATGCGCGAAACCCTCGAAGCCGAGGGGCGCGTGGAAGTGCACTGCGACTTCTGCAACGAGCCCTATCGGTTTGACGCCGTCGACATCGAGGCGATGTTCACCGACCCTGCCAGTCGCTCACCCGACAGCCGTCAGTCCCACTGACCCGCGGCGCTGCCACACACCGGACAGGCGGGGTCGCGGCGCAGCTCGATGCGCCGCCAGCGCTGATCCAGTGCATCCACCATCAACAGCCGATGATTGAGCGGCTCCCCGAGCCCGGTCAGTACCTTGATGGCCTCCACGGCCTGCAGGCTGCCGACGACACCGGGTAGCGGCCCGAGCACCCCGGTTTCGCTGCAGCCAAGGGTTTCTTCGCCGGTATCGGCGTACAGGCAGCGGTAGCAGGGGCCCTCCAGATCCGGTCGCAGGACCGCCACCTGTCCGTCCATGCCGATGACAGCGCCGGTGATCAGTGGGCGGCCGGCCCGCACACAGGCCGCGTTGACGGCAAAGCGGGTGGAGAACCGATCGGAGCCGTCGATCACCAGATCCACATCGGCGACCAGTGCGGGCAGATTATCGGCGTCCAGGGCCTGCTCGATGGGCTCGACGGTGACCTCCGGGTTGAGCGCGGTGACATGGTCGCGGGCCGAGTCGGTCTTCAGCCGGCCGATGTCCGCCGTGCCGTGGAGGATCTGGCGCTGCAGGTTGGTGAGCTCGACCCGATCGAAATCCGCCACCCGCAGATGCCCAACCCCCGCCGCGGCCAGATAGAGTGCCACTGCCGAGCCCAACCCCCCGGCACCCACCAGCAGGATGCGGCTGGCCAACAGCCGGGCCTGACCGTCAAGGTCCAGACCCGGCACCATGATCTGCCGGCTGTAGCGGATCAGCTGCTCGTCATTCATGGCGCTGTGCTCCCCGGCGGCCACCGCTGATCCGCTCGTGCCCGGCCAGATCACGCCGGGTCTCGATGGCCTCAAAACCCTGGGCGGCCAGGTATTCCCGCACCGCCGGCCCCTGGGTATGCCCATGTTCGACCCAGAGCCGGCCGGCGTCTTCGAGATGCGCGGCGGCGCCCTCGATGATGATGCGCAGCGCGGCCAGCCCCGATTCGTCCGCGCGCAGCGCCGCACGCGGCTCAAAGCGGGCATCGCCCTGGTCCGGCTCCGGCTCGGCGGGCCCGATGTAGGGCGGATTGGACACGATCAGGTCGTAGCGTGCGGTGCCAACCGGCTCGTACCAGTCACCCTGGCGCAGGCGCAGATTGTCGACGCCGAGCAGCGCCGCGTTCTGGTTGGCCACGGTCAGCGCCTCGGCAGACTGGTCGGTGGCGTCGATGCGCGCGTTGGGCCAGGCACGGCCCAGCGCAATGGCGATGCAACCACTGCCCGTGCCCAGCTCGAGCACCCGGGCGGCCGGGGACTCGAGTGCCGCCTCCACCAGATGTTCGGTTTCGGGGCGCGGGATGAGCACCGCCGGCGTCACCACCAGTTCAAAGTCCATGAAGCCGCAGCGGCCCAGCAGATAGGCGACGGGCTCGCCGCGATAGCGCCGCTGGAGCAGTCCCTGATAGCGCCGCCAGGCCGGCTCCGCCAGGGGTTGCTCGGGATGGGCCCGGCGCTGCGCGGCGGATTGCCCGGTGGCGGCGCCCAGCAGCCAGTCCGCATCCACGGCGGCACTGACGCTGACCGCGTCGAGCATCCGCTGCCCGCGCTGCCGGGCCTCGGCCAGCGTCACCGCCCCGGTCACTTCAGGTCGGCGGCCCGCAGGTTGATGGCGCGCTCTTCGAGCATCACGGGGATGCCGTCATCCACCCGGTAGATGCGCTCTTCATTGGCGGTGACCAGGCCCTCCTCGAGCGGCGTCTCCACGGGGCTGTCGTCCTGGTAGTGGACGTCGCCCGCGTTGATGCGCTCGTTCAGCGCCTTCAGCTCGCGTCGTCCCAGCACGTGCACCGGCTGCTTGGTCACCGGGCAGCAAAGAATGTCGAGTAATTTGCGATCGATAGCCATGACGATTGAACCTGTCGGAATGATGGCCAAGGATAGCAGACTGCCGGCCGGCAGCGCCCCGGGGCGTGGAGAAAATCCGGCCGCCGGGCTACCATGCGGGTATCGACGATAACGTTCATAGTGAGACCAACACGCCATGAGTGAGACCCCCATCGACAACCTGAACGTCCTGGCCCAGGATCCGCTGCCCACACCGGCCGAGCTCAAGGCGCGGCAGCCCCTCTCGGCGTCGGGCGAGGAGACCGTCAAGGCCGGCCGCGCTGCGGTGGAGGCGATCCTCGACGGCCGGGACCCGCGCCTGCTGGTGGTGATCGGCCCCTGCTCGATCCACGACCTTGACGCGGCCAAGGACTACGCCCGGCGACTGAAGGCGCTGCATGACGAGCTCAGTGACTCGCTGTTCATCGTCATGCGGGTGTACTTCGAAAAACCGCGCACCACGGTGGGCTGGAAGGGCCTGATCAATGACCCTTACATGGACGACAGTTTCGACATCGAGGAGGGGCTCCGCCGGGCCCGCGATCTTCTGCTGTATCTGGCGGAACTCGGGCTGCCCGCCGGTACCGAGGCGCTCGACCCGATTACACCGCAGTACCTGGGTGATCTGATCAGCTGGACCGCGATCGGTGCCCGCACCACCGAGTCGCAGACCCATCGCGAAATGGCCAGTGGCCTGTCAACGGCGGTCGGCTTCAAGAACGGGACCGACGGCAGCCTAGATGTGGCCATCAACGCCATGCGCTCGGCGGCGAGCCCGCACAGTTTTCTGGGGATCACCCAGCACGATGGCCGCTCGGCGATCATCCGCACCGCCGGCAATCGCTATGGACACGTGGTGCTGCGCGGCGGTGATCAGCCCAACTACGATTCGGTGAGCATTGCGCTGTGCGAAAAGGCGCTGGCGGACGAAGGGCTGTCGGCCTGCCTGATGGTGGACTGCAGCCATGCCAATTCGAACAAGGATCCGGGGCTGCAGCCGCTGGTCATGGATAATCTGGTCAATCAGATTGTCGAAGGAAACCGGTCGATCGTCGCAGTGATGATCGAGAGCCAGATCGGCTGGGGCAAGCAGAAGCTCGGCGACGATCCGTCGGCCCTTGAGTATGGCGTGTCGATCACCGATGGCTGCATTGACTGGGCGACCACTGAGCGTGTGCTGCGCGAGGGCGCGGCAAAACTCTCACAACCGCTTCAGGCGCGGATCGCCTGAGGCCGACAAGGAAAGATCGCGCTTGACCGCTCGGCCGGCGCGCAGTTGAATGAGCGGTCGAGCCAATGGAGGTAACCATGACCGATAATGCTTCTCTGCCCGTGCGCGGCATCGAGCCGTACCAGCCCGCCGACGATGAGGCCTACATGAGCGAGGCCCAGCTGGCGCATTTCGAGGCGATCCTCGGCGCGTGGAAACAGCAGCTGCAGGAAGAGGTGGAGCGCACGGTCAGTCATGTGCGTGATGACGCCAATCATTACGCCGATCCGGCCGACCGGGCGACTCAGGAAGAGGAGTTCGCCCTCGAGCTGCGCACCCGCGATCGCGAGCGCAAGCTGATCCGCAAGATCGACAAGACCCTGGAGCGGATCCGCAAGGACGACTACGGGTACTGCGATGAATGCGGTGTCGAGATCGGCATCCGCCGGCTCGAGGCCCGGCCGACCGCCACGCTGTGCGTCGACTGCAAGACGCTCGAGGAGATCCGCGAGAAACAGCGCGTCGCCTGAGCCGCGACGCCGGGTTTACTGTTCGGCCGACAGCTCGGTGAGCTGGTCGGCCTGGTGCTCGTTGATCAGCGGGTCGATCACTGATTCAAGATGGCCGGCGAGGATCGACTCCAGCTTGTACAGGGTCAGGTTGATCCGATGGTCGGTGACCCGGCCCTGCGGGAAGTTGTAGGTACGGATGCGATCGGATCGATCACCGGTGCCCACCAGCTGGCGTCGGGTCTCGGTCCGCTCGGCCACCGCCGCATCCCGCTGCTGGTCCATCAATCTCGCCTGCAGCAGGGACAGGGCCCTGGCCCGGTTTTTGTGCTGAGAGCGTTCCTCCTGGCATTCCACGACCACGCCACTGGGCAGATGCGTCATGCGCACGGCCGAGTCCGTCTTGTTGACGTGCTGCCCTCCGGCGCCGGAGGCCCGGAAGGTGTCCACGCGAAGATCCGCGGGGTTGATCTCGATTTCATCAATTTCCGCGGCTTCGGGCAGGATGGCGACCGTGCAGGCCGAGGTGTGGATGCGGCCCTGGGACTCGGTGGCGGGCACGCGCTGGACCCGGTGAGCGCCGGATTCGAACTTGAGCCTTGAGTAGACCCGATCGCCGGCGATGCGCGCCACCACTTCGCGGTAGCCGCCCTGTTCGCCGGGGCTTTCACTGAGCAGCTCGGTCCGCCAGCCCTGCTGTTCGGCGTAGCGTAGATACATCCGCAGCAGATCGCCGGCGAAAAGCGCGGCCTCGTCCCCGCCGGTTCCGGCACGGATCTCGACGAAGGTGTTGCGGGTGTCGTTGGGATCTTCGGGGATCATCAGCAGCGTCAGATCCCGCTCAAGCGACTCGAGACGGCGACGGGCGGTGGCAATTTCCTCTTCGGCCAGCGCCCGCATCGCCTCGTCGCCGTCCTCGGCCAGCTCCTCGGCGTGGGCCAGATCGGTTTCCGCCGATTCGAACGCCGTCAGCGTGGCCGCCAGCGGTTCGAGTCGCGAGTACTCCTGCGAGAGGCGGGTGAACTCGCGGTTGTCGCCGATCACCTCGGGGTCGGCGAGCAACTGCTCGATCTCTTCATGGCGCTCCAGAAGGCTCTGGAGCTTGCGGCGCAGATTGTCGTTCATTCGTCGTCGTCCCGGCTTTCGTCGATGCCCAGCATGCGACGACTCTGCCGGATGGTTTCCGGATCGCCACTGCGGGCCGCCTCACGCAGGCCCAGCGTGGGCAGATGCAGGAGTTTGCGGGTCAGCCGGTGCGCCAGTGCCTCCAGCACCTGTTCCGGGGGCTGGCCGGCGCTGATCTCGCGGCGTGCCTGCTCCAGGGCATACTCGCGCTGTCGCTCGCCGTGGCGCCGAAAGCGTCGGATGGCGCTGACCGCATCGAGGGTGCGCACCCAGTCCATGAACCGGTCGGCCTGCTCCTGGACCAGGGCCTCCGCCTCGGTAGCGGCCGCCGCGCGGTTGCGCTGATTGCGGTCGATGACATCGCGCAGGTCATCGACAGTGTACAGGTAGACATCCTCGAGCTGGTCGATGCGGGTCTCGATATCCCGCGGCACTGCCAGATCGACCATGAACACCGGCTCATGGCGGCGCTGGCGCAGGCTTGCGCGGACCTGATCATAGTGGAGGACCGGCTCGGGGCTGGCCGTGCAGGAGATGATGATGTCGGCACGGGGCAGGAACGCCTCAAGCTCGTCCAGTCCCAGCGCGCTGCCGCCACAGGTGCTTGCCAGTGACTCGGCCCGTTCGCGGCTGCGGTTGGCGATGACCAGCTCACCCATGCCCTGCTCGCGGAAGTGCCGGGCGGTGAGTTCGATCATCTCCCCGGCGCCGATCAGCAGCGCGCGCCGGCGATCCAGTCGATCGAAGATCTGACGGGCCAGGGTGACCGCGGCAAACGCCACCGACACCGGATGGGCCCCGATCGCCGTCTCGGTGCGCACGCGCTTCGCCAACGAAAACGCATGCTGGAAAAGCCGGTCCAGGATCTGCCCCAGAAGACCGGCGCCGGCGGCCGAGTGATAGGCCAGTTTGGCCTGGCCGAGGATCTGCGGTTCGCCCAGCACCAGCGAGTCCAGGCCCGCGGCCACCCGCAGGAGATGGACAACGGCATCCCGGCCCTCGAGTGTGTAGAGATACGGATCGAGCCAGTCCGGGTCCAGATCCTGTTGCTGGGCCAGCCAGCGATGCAGGATGGCCGGAGTGGCCTCGGGCGCCAGGACCGCGTAGATCTCGGTGCGGTTGCAGGTGGACAATACCGCCGCTTCGCGCACGCCGGGGCGCTCGGCGAGCGCGGACAGTGCACTGTCCAGCGTTTCCGCCGACAACACCACCTGCTCGCGGACGGCGAGCGGTGCGGATTCGTGGTTGAGCCCCAGGGTGACGACTGGCATCGGGATCCGGTTGACTGGAATGTGGCAGATTGTAGGGCAGCATTGCCTCAACACAAGTAGGATACGGGGTCGATGAAAAGGTTCGCGACTCGACATTGGCGACAGGCCCGCTGGCGGCGGGGGTTGGGGGGCTTTCTGGCCGTTGCCCTGATGGTGGCCTGTGCGCCGGTGAAGGACGACGGCCGGGCGGCGGTGGATCCCGTTGAAGCCTCGCCCCTGACCGGCGTGATGGCCGCCGAGCTCGCCGCCGCGCGGGGTGATGTGGAGCGCGCCAGCCGGCTCTACGATGCCGTCGGCGGACGCCTTGGCGACGCCGCCGCGGTGGAGCGGGGCGCGCGGCTGGCACTGCTTGCCGATGACCTGGCCGCCGCCCGGCGGCTGTCCGCGCGATGGATCGAGCTCGCTCCTGACAGTCGTGACGCCCTGCGCCTGCAGGGGCTTGTGAGGCTACGCAACGACGATGTCGAGGGGGCCGCGGCCCGGTTGCTTGAAAGCCTCCCGGATGACCCCGGGGAGCGTGATGTGGCCCTTGATGGGCTGGCGCGGCGCCTGTCCGATCGGGCACTGCCAGCGCAGTCCCTGCAGGTCATGGCGGCGATTGCCGACGCCCTGCCGCAATCCCGGGCGGCCCGACTGGCCCTGGCCCGGGTGGCGATCGCTCGTGAGGCGCCGCGGATCGCCCTCGAGGCGGTCGATCAGGCGCTCGATCGGCAACCGGACCTGCGCAGTGCCCGCCTGCTGCGCGCCGATGCCCTGCTGGCACTGGACCGGCCTGACGCGGCATTCGCGATCTTTGCTGAATTGCTGGCGGCGTCGCCGGATAATGCCTCGCTGCGCTTCGAATACGCCCGGGCCCTGCTCGAGCGCGAGCGTGAGGCCGCCGCCCTCGAGGAATTCCGGCAGCTGGTCGAGGCGGGCGCGACACAGCCGCGGATGCTCAATGCCGCCATTGTTCTGGCGTTGCGCAGCGGCGCGGATGAACTGGCGCTGACGGCGCTGCGCCGGCTCAGGGCGGGCGCCGGCTCGGCCACGCGCCGGAGTCTGCTGCTGGAGGGCCGGCTGCTGCGCCGGCTCGGCCGGACCGGTGAGAGCCTCGAGGTCTACAACCGTGCGCTCGAGGGGCGGAGTGCGGATGCCGAACTGCGCTACGCGCGTGCCATGGCGCGGATTGCCACGGATGATCTCGCCGGTGCGGAGACCGATCTGCGCCGCATCATTCGGGACGATCCGGCCCATGCCGAGGCCCTCAATGCCCTCGGCTACACCCTGGTGGATCAGACCCCGCGCATCGACGAGGGCGCCGCCCTGATTGAAGAGGCCTACCGGATCCGCCCCGAATCGGCGGCGATCATCGACAGCATGGGTTGGGCGGAATACCGTCAGGGCCGGCCTGCCGCGGCGCTTGAGTATCTGCGGCGTGCCCACGAAATGACCGATGGCGCCCCGGAGATCGCCGCGCATCTGGGAGAGGTGCTCTGGGTGCTGGGACGGCGCGACGAAGCACGGGCCATCTGGCGGGCGGCCGCGTCCGGTCACAGTGATCACCCGGTGCTGGAGGAGACCATGGAGCGTTTGAATTGAACCGGTGGCGGCGCTTTGCGGGTCTGGCGGCGGCGTTGACGCTGGGCGTGCTGCTGGCCGGCTGCGCGGTTCGGCCGCCAGCCCCCGAGGTGAGCGATGACAGCGTGCGGCTGGCCGACTGGACGCCGCCGGCCGCCCCGGACGCGTGGCAGCTCAACGGCCGCACGTCGCTGCAACTGGGTGAACAGGGGGCGACCGCTGCGCTGACCTGGCGTCAGGATCAAGCGGCATACCGAATAGATCTGCGCGGCGCGCTGGGTGCCGGAAGCCTGCGCATCACTGGCGACGCCGACGGGGTTACGGTGCGTACGGCCGATGGCGGACGCTACCGTGCCGAGAGCCCGCGTGAACTGGTACGGGCGGTCACTGGTTACGATCTGCCGGTGGGTTTTCTGCGCTACTGGGTGACCGGGCAACCGGTGCCATGGCTCGAGGGGCGCGTCACTCTGGATCCCGCGGGGCGCCCGGGCGTGATCCGTCAGGGCGGCTGGCGGGTGAGCTACGAGGCCTTCGAGTCGGTGGGCGGTTTCTCGCTCCCCGGACGCGTGGCCGTGACCCGGGCGGAGACGTCGGTCCGCATGGTGGTCCGCCACTGGTCGCCGGGGGGATGAGCCAGCGATCAACGGGCTGGCCGGCGCCGGCCAAGATCAATCGCTTCCTGCACATCACCGGCCGGCGGCCGGATGGCTATCACGCCCTCCAGACCCTGTTTCAGTTCATCGAACCCTGCGATGGGCTCGACTTTACGCTGACTGACGGCCCGGAGATCACCCGTGACGGCGGCGTTGCCGGGCTGCCGGCGGCGGATGATCTGGTGGTCCGCGCCGCCCGCGCCCTGCAGGCCCGGACCGGTTGCCGGGCCGGCGTGCATATTCATGTCGATAAACGCATCGCCGCCGGCGCTGGCCTGGGAGGGGGGTCCTCGGATGCCGCGACGACCCTCGTCGCCCTCAACGCGCTCTGGGGATGCGGCCTGAGCGGGACGGCCCTGGAGGCCATCGGTCTGGAGCTGGGGGCCGATGTCCCGGTCTTTGTCCGCGGCCGGGCGGCCTGGGCGGAGGGCGTGGGCGAGCGGTTGACGGTGGTGGAGGCCGACCGCCCGTGGCTGGTGGTTGTGGACCCGCGGGTCGAGGTCAGCACGGCGGCGGTGTTCGGTGATCCCAAATTGACACGGCATACTGAGCGTATAACAATATCCGGCTTCAAAACGATGGCCTTGCGCAATGACTGCGAGGCAACCGTCCGGCGGCTTTATCCGCCGGTCGCGAGCGCGATCGACGCGCTCTCGGAGTATGGGCCGTCGCGGCTCACAGGCACGGGGGGGTGTCTTTTTGCCTGTTTTGACGATCGCGACGCCGCCGAGCGGGCGCGCAGGGGCGTCGATGATCGTGGGACGGTCTGGGTGACGCGGGTAGCGAATCACTCGCCACTGCTCGATCGGCTCGCAATGCAGCAGGCATCATCAAATGGGGCGTAGCCAAGCGGTAAGGCACGGGGTTTTGATCCCCGGATGCGCAGGTTCGAATCCTGCCGCCCCAGCCACATATCAGGAGCAGGGTGCACACGCCATGGAAAACGGAAGCATGATGGTGTTCGCGGGGAACGCCAATCCGGATCTCGCCCGAGCCGTGGCCTCGCACCTCAAGACCCGCCTTGGCGATGCCGTGGTCACCAGCTTCAGCGATGGCGAGGTCCAGGTCGAGATCAACGAGCATGTGCGCGGCCATGACGTGTTCATCATCCAGCCGACCTGCGCGCCCACCAACGACAATCTCATGGAGCTGATGGTCATCGCGGATGCCCTGCGGCGATCATCGGCGGCGCGCATCACGGCGGTGGTTCCCTATTACGGCTACGCCCGTCAGGACCGCCGGCAGCGATCGCAGCGCGTGCCGATCACCGCCAAACTCGCCGCCGACATGATCACCACCGCGGGCATCAATCGGGTCATCACCGTTGATCTGCATGCCGACCAGATCCAGGGGTTTTTCAATATCCCCGTCGACAACGTCTATGCCTCGCCGGTCCTGCTGGGGGATATCTGGCGCCAGACCCATGCCGACAAGATCGTGGTATCGCCGGATGTCGGCGGTGTCCTGCGCGCCCGGGCCGTGGCGCGGCGCCTCGACAATGCCGATCTGGCCATCATCGACAAGCGCCGGCCGCGGGCCAATGAACTCGAGGTCATGAACATCATCGGTGATGTCGAGGACAAGACCTGCGTGATTGTCGACGACATCATCGACACCGCCGGGACGCTCTGCCAGGCGGCCGCCGCGCTCAAGGAACGGGGCGCCGGACGCGTGGTGGCGTATATCACCCACCCGGTCCTCTCGGGCCCCGCCATCGAGCGCATCGAAAACAGTCATCTGGACGAGCTGGTGGTCACCGACAGCATTCCGCTGTCCCCCGCCGCCGAGGCCAGTGACCGGATTCGCCAGCTGTCGCTGGCGGAAATGCTCGCCGAGACCATGCGGCGGGTGAACAACGACGAGTCGGTCAGCGAGCTTTTCGTCGACTGATCGTCCCAATCGCCCCTGGTCGCGGGGGCCCTGACGGAGAAAACTGCAATGAGTGTTGAACTGAAACTGGATGCCGCCGTACGCGACGACCAGGGCAAGGGTGCGAGCCGCCGCCTGCGTCGTGCCAAGCGGGTGCCCGGCATCCTCTACGGGGCGGGCAAGAAACCCGTGTCGCTGTCCTTTGACGAGGAACAGGTCCTGCGCCTGATGCGCGAGGAGACGTTCTTCTCCCAGATCCTCGATATCAAGGTCAAGGGCAAGCGGACCGAGAAGGCGATCCTCAAGGATCTGCAGCGTCACCCCTTCAAGCCACTGGTGACCCACATGGATCTGCTGCGGATCAAGGCCGGCGAGAAAATGCGCCAGCAGGTTCCGATCCATCTGCTGCATCAGGACGAGGCCATTGGCGTCAAGCAGGGCAACGGTGTGGTCCACCATGACCTGATCGAAATCGACGTGGAGTGTCTGCCGGACGATCTGCCGACCTCGATCGACGTCGATATCGCCCAGCTGGATGTCGGTGAATCCATCCACCTGTCACAGATCGATGCCCCCGAGGGCGTGGTCTTTCCCGGGCTGGATGTCGAGCACGACCATGATCCGGTGCTGGTCAGCATCCACATGCCGCGCAAGGCCGTCGAGGAAGACGAGGAAGGCGGCGAAGAGGGCGATGACAGCGCCGGAAGCGAGGCCGGTGAGGGCTCGGAGGAGCAGGACTGAGGCCTGTTGGTGCGTCTGATCGTCGGGCTCGGCAACCCCGGGCCCAAGTACGCGGGGACCCGGCATAATGCCGGGTTCTGGTTTGTGGAGCGGGTCGCGGAGCGACTCGGCGTGGATCTGCGCGCCGAGCGCAAATTCCACGGTGCCATCGGCCGTTATCGCGACGCGGGCCTGGATCTGCACCTGCTCTGCCCCGATACCTACATGAATCACAGCGGCCGGGCGGTGGCGGCGCTGGCGCGGTTTCATCGCATCCCCCCGGAAGCCATCCTCGTCGCCCACGACGAGATCGATCTGCCCGCGGGTGTGGTGCGGCTCAAGCGCGGCGGGGGGCATGGCGGCCACAATGGCCTGCGCGACATCATCCCGGCGCTGGGCAGCCGCGACTTCGCCCGACTGCGCATTGGTGTGGGACATCCGGGCAGCAGCGATCAGGTCATCGCCTACGTGCTCCACGCGCCGGGTCGGGCCGAGCGTACGGCCATTGATTCAGCCATTGATGCCGCCGCGGCCCAGGCACCGGCGCTGGCCGCCGGCGACTGGGACCGGGCGCAACAGCAGTTACACACGCGGGAGTAGAGCAATCCATGGGCTTTAAGTGCGGCATCGTGGGTCTGCCGAATGTCGGCAAGTCGACCCTGTTCAACGCCCTGACCAAAAACGGGATCCCGGCGGAGAACTATCCGTTCTGCACCATCGACCCGAACGTCGGCATTGTGCCGGTGCCGGATCCGCGCCTGGATCGGCTGGCTGCGCTGGTGCAGCCGAAAAGCGTCGTCCCCACCACCATGGAGTTCGTCGATATCGCCGGTCTGGTGGCGGGTGCGTCGCGCGGGGAGGGGCTTGGCAATCAGTTCCTCGCCAACATCCGCGAGACGGATGCGATCGCCCATGTGGTGCGCTGTTTTGAAAGCGATGATGTTCATCACGTCGAGGGTCGGGTGGATCCGGTCGCCGATATCGAGACCATCAACACCGAACTGCTGCTCGCGGACATGGAAACCGTTGATAAGGCCATTGACCGCTACGGCCGCCGCGCCAAGTCCAACGACAAGACCGCGATCGCGATGCGTGACGCCCTGCGATCCATGGCGGAAGGCCTTGATGCCGGCGAGCCGATCCGCGCGCAGACGCTGGATGACAGTGGCCGGGAGGTGCTCGGTGAGCTGCACCTGCTGACCGCCAAGCCGGTGCTCTACGTCGCCAATGTCAATGAAGAGGGTCTGGGCGGCAATGCCGCGCTGGCCCAGCTCGAGCAGCTGGCGGCCCGCGAGAATGCCCGCGTGGTGCCGGTGTGCGCGGCGATCGAGGCCGAGCTCTCGCAGCTTGACGAGGATGAGCGCAACGAGCTGCTGGCCGCCTATGATCTTGATGAGCCGGGCCTCAACCGCGTCATCCGCGCGGGCTACGCGCTGCTGTCGCTACAGACGTTCTTCACCGCTGGCCCCAAGGAAGTGCGGGCCTGGACGGTAACGGAGGGGGCCACTGCCCCCGAGGCCGCCAGTCGCATCCACAGCGACATCCAGCGTGGCTTCATCCGCGCCGAGGTGATCGCCGTCGACGAGTACCTGAGTGCGGGCGGCGAGCAGGCGGCGAAGGAAGCCGGGCGGATGCGTCTCGAGGGCAAGGAGTACATCATGCGGGACGGTGATGTCTGCCACTTCCGCTTCAACGTCTGAGGCATGGCGGGGGTTTGACAGCCACCCCCCGATCACCGGATACTCTGCGGTCTTCCGATCAGGCTACGTAGCTCAGCTGGTTAGAGCACATCACTCATAATGATGGGGTCGGTGGTTCGAATCCACCCGTAGCCACCACTTTCCCTAGAGCAGAAACAGCGTCGCCAGCCCCAGAAAGGCGGTAAAACCGACGATGTCGGTGACGGTGGTCAGAATGACGCCGCCGGCCAGGGCCGGGTCGATGCCAAACCGCTTGAGCACCAGGGGCACCAGCACGCCCGAGGCGGCCGCCGTGCCCAGGTTGATGGTCATGGCCGCGGCGATGATGATGCCGATGGTCGGCCGGCCGAACCACAGCAGCGCAATGCCCGCCAGAACCGCCGCCCAGAGCAGGCCGTTGAGCAGCCCGATCCCCAGTTCCTTGAGCAATAGCGCGCGACTGTTACGCGGTGCGATCTGGCCCAGCGCGAGGGCGCGGATGACCAGCGCCAGGGTCTGTGTGCCGGCGATGCCGCCCATGCTGGCGACCACCGGCATCAGCACGGCCAGCGCCACCACTTCCTGGATGGTCCCCTCGAACAGACCGATCACATAAGCGGCCAGCAGCGCCGTCACCAGGTTCAGCCCCAGCCAGCCGGCCCGCCGCCGGGTGCTGGACCAGACCGGCGCAAACAGGTCTTCTTCTTCGCCCAGACCCGCCATGCTCAGGATGGACTGCTCGGCCTCGTCGCGGATCACGTCGACCACGTCGTCGATGGTGATGCGCCCGATGAGACGGCCGCGGCCGTCGAGTACCGGCGCCGATATCAGGTCGCGGTCCTCGAACATGCGTGCCACTTCGCGATCCGACATCTCGGCCGGGATGACGACGGCCTCGGTATCCAGCAGGTCCTCGACCCGGCCCGCGGGGTCGCGGGTCAGCAGATCGCTGACGCGCAGGATCCCCAGGAAATGGTCATAACGGCTGACGACGAACAGATGATCGGTCAGCTCGGGCATCTCGCCGCGCATGCGCAGGTAACGGAACACCACGTCGAGGCTGACGTCCGGGCGCACGGTCACCGTATCGGTGTTCATCAGACCGCCGGCGCTGTCCTCGGGGTAGGCCAGGACGGCCTCGAGGCGCTGACGGTTCTGGTTGTCCATCGAGCGCAGGATCTCGCCGGTGAGCGTTCTCGGCAGGTCCTGCATGAAATCGGCCAGATCGTCCATGTCCATGCCGGAGGTGGCGGCCAGGAGCTCACGATCGTCCATTTCGCGGATCAGCCCGCCGCGCACCTCGTCGTTGACCTGAAGCAGCACTTCACCGCCGATTTCCTCATCCACCAGCTCCCAGAGGACCTTGCGCTGCGCGGTGGGGAAGGATTCCAGGAGATTGGCGATCTCCGAGGGATGAAGCGCGTTGAGCATGCGCTGGGCCTCGGGGACCGTCCCATCCTGCAGGAGGTCGGTGACCGTCTCGGCGATCCGGCCCTGTTTCTGCTCGCGCTCTTCGACCATGGAATGTTCCTGTCCGGGCTCAGTCGGCCTCGCCGAAGCCGTCGGCGATCAGCGCGGCGATGGCCTCCAGTGCCGCCTGCGCATCATCGCCGCGGGCGCGGAGTTCAATGTCGCTGCCCTGGCCGGCGGCCAGCATCATCAGGCCCATGATGCTCTTGGCGTTGGCGGTGTGGGTCTGGTGGCTGACCTGGATCTCGGCGGCATACTCACCGGCCAGGGCAGCGAAGCGGGCCGCTGCCCGGGCATGCAGCCCCAGCCGGTTGGCGATCTGCACGCGGCGTCGGTGAAGGGTCTCATCCGACGCCATGATTCGCTCCGGGCGGGTCAACGGCCGGCGCCACGGCCTCGAGGATACCATCACGGGCCGCCGCCAACGCCATACGCGCCAGCGACTCCAGCGATAACTCCGGGTAATTGAGCACACGCAGCAGCATGGGCAGATTGACGCCGGTGATCACCGGATAGCCCTGTCCGCGGGCCACCGCGATGGCGATATTGGCCGGCGTGGCGCCGAACGCATCCGTGAGGATCAGCACCCCGTCACCACTGTCCACGCCCGCCGCAGCCGCCTCGACCCGGCCGAGGGTGGTCTCCGGCGGGTCATGGGGGCCCGGGCTGAGGGTGGCGATGGCCAGCGGCAGCCGCGGCAGAATCCCTTCGGCGGTCTCCCGCAGGGCCTTGCCGACTCCCGGATGGGTGACAAGCAGCAGCCCGGCGCTCATGGCAGTTCCCGGTGCCGCACGGTGACGGCGGTGGCGTGCTCGCGCAGGTGGGCACCCAGCGCCTCGACCAGATAGACCGAGCGGTGCTGGCCCCCCGTGCAGCCGATGGCGATGGTCAGATAGCTGCGGTTCTCGGCCTCGAAGACCGGCAGCCAGTCATCCATGAACCCCTGGATCTGCTTGAGATAGCGGGCGACCAGCGGGCTGTCGGCCAGGAAGTCGGCCACGGCCCGGTCGCGCCCGGTCATCGGCCGCAGGGCGGGCTGCCAGTGCGGGTTCGGCAGGCAGCGGCTGTCAAAGACGAAATCGGCGTCGGTGGGGGTGCCGTGCTTGTAGCCGAATGATTCCAGCTGCACCGACAGATGCGTGCGCGATTCGGCCAGTCGGCTGCGAATGATCTGGCGCAGTTCATGCAACGTGGTCTGCGAGGTGTCCACGGTCAGATCGGCACGCTCGTGGAGCGGGACGAGGCGGGCACGTTCCCCCTTGATCGCTTCATTCAGCGGGATATCCGGCCCGCTCAGCGGATGGCGGCGGCGGGTTTCCGAGAAGCGCTTGAGCAGGGTGGCGTCATCCGCATCCAGAAAGACGATTTCGGTGTCCAGGCCGTGGGCGGCGATGGCGTCGAGGATGCCGGGAAAGCGACTCAGCGATGCGGGCTGGTTGCGTGCATCGATGCCCACGGCGTAGTCGGCTTCCTCGCCACTCATCGCAATGTGCTGACCGAATGCATCCAGCAGATCCACCGGCAGGTTGTCGATGCAGTAGAAGCCCGAGTCCTCCAGGGTGGCAAGGGCGACGCTCTTGCCCGATCCGGACAGGCCGCTGACGATGATCAGTCGCATGCGCTGGCCTCCGGGACCTTCCAGGGCCGCGGTGCGGTCACTGCCACAAGCTCGATGATCGCCGCGACCGGCCGCTCGGGCGACAGCGCCAGTTGGGCCAGTCCGATGCCGTGGATCGTCAGGGTCTGCCAGTCCGCCGTGGCGCTTGCCGGGCGTCGGGCCCGGGTCAGTTCGATGGCGCAGTCGATGGGTGACCAGTCGGCCACCGCACCGGTGCCGAAGTGATCGCCGACCGCAATGATCCCAGGCCCGCGCAGGCACAGCCGCCCGCGACCGGCGTCCGGTGCCCGGCCGATCAGCCGGTCACCGCGGTGTATGACCATCACGGCGTCATCGGCCACCAGCTGATGACCGGCGCGCAGCAGCATCAGCGCGGTGTCACTCTTGCCCATGCCCGCCTCGCCCCGAATCAGGACGCCCACACCGTTGACCCGCATCAGCGTCCCGGGGATCTGGCTCATGCGTCGGGCGCCCCGTCGTCGCTGCCGGTCATGGTGGCGTAGAGCTCGGCGTCGCTGCGGCACTGGCGCAGTCGCGTGCACAGGTGTTCGTCGCGAAACAGCTCCGCGAGCCGGGCGAGAATGCGCAGATGCTCATCGTTGCTGTGCTCAGGGACGAGGAGGGCGAGCAGCAGATCCACCGGCTGGCTGTCGGCGGCGTCGAAGGCGACGGGTGTATTCAGACGGACCAGGGCGGCACGCGGGGTCTCGATATCGGGACTGCGGGTATGGGGCAGTGCCACCCCGCGCCCCAGTCCGGTGCTGCCCAGACGCTCACGCACGATCAACCCCTCGAAGATGGCGCGCGTGGCGTCGCCGCCCGCCCGGGTATCGGCCATGAGTTGCTCGCTCATGCGCTCCAGGGCGCGTTTCTTGCTGGTGACGTCGACCCCGCACTGCGTGCGCGTCACCGACAGCAGTCGGGTAAGCTCCATGGTGCTCAGGGTTCCAGATTATCGCCGACGCGTCCCTGCTCCGGATGATGGTCGCTGCGCTTTTCCTTGTGCTTGACGACTTGGCGGTCCAGCTTGTCGACCAGCAGGTCGATGGCGGCATACATCTCGCTGGCGGTGGACTCGGCGAACAGCCGGGCGCCGCTGACCACCAGGGTGGCCTCCGCCTTACGGGTCTTTTTCTCGACGGTCAGAATCACATGGACGTCGACGACATGATCAAAGTGGCGCTCGAGGCGCTGGAATTTCTCCTCGACGTAGTCACGCAGCGCGTTGGTGACATCGACGTGATGGCCGGTGATGTCGATTTTCATGATTTCCCCTTATGTTTTCTTCTTCAGCGTAGCCGTTTGCGTTGGGTTGACGAGGCGATCCCCATGACTTCCCGGTATTTGGCCACGGTTCGCCGCGCCACGTGAATGCCCTCCCCACGCAGCGTCTCGGTCAGCCGTGAATCGCTGAGTGGCCTGGCCGGATCTTCTGCCGCCACCTGCCGGCGGATGCGCGCGCGAATGGCCGTCGCCGAGCACTCACCGCCGTCGGCCGTCGGGACATGGCTTGAGAAAAAATGCTTGAACTCCAGCGTCCCCTGGGGCGTGAGGATGTATTTCCGCGAGGTGATCCGCGATACGGTCGATTCATGCATGTCGATGGCCTCGGCGACATCGCGCAGCACCAGTGGCTGCATCGACTCTTCACCATACTCCAGAAACGCCTGCTGGCGCTCGACGACGCATTCGGCCACGCGCTGCAGCGTGTCGCGCCGCGACTCCAGGCTTTTGATCAGCCAGCGTGCCTCCTGCAGGTGATCGCGCAGCAGGCTGTTGTCACGGCTGCTGTCGCCCCGCCGGATCAGGCTCGCGTAGTAGTCGTTGATGCGCACCCGGGGCGAAGCCTCGGGGTTGATCTCGACCTGCCAGCGGCCGTTGACCCGCCGCACCCGACAGTCGGGGACAACGTAATCGGTGCGGGTTTCGCCGAATCGCGATCCGGGATGGGGGTCGAGTCGGCGGATCAGCGACAGGGCCACGTCCAGCTGTTCCTGGTCGACCTTCAGGTGCTCGCGCAGCGCGACCTGCCGGCCCGGGCTGAACAGTGACCAGTCGGCTTCAATGGCCTGGCGGGCGGTCTGGCGCCCGGGCGTGTCCGGCGGCATGGCGTCGATCTGGATCTGCAGTGCCTCGCGGGCGTCACGGGCGCCGATGCCGATCGGGTCCATGTGCTGGAGGATCGTGAGGACGGCGTTGATGTCGTCCTCGTCGATGTCGGCGTCGACATCGGCGTCGAGGGCGGACCGCAATTCGCTGACCGGCTCGGCCAGATGCCCGCGCTCGTCCAGGGCATCGATCAGTGCGGCGGCGATCTGGCGGTCGGTCGCGCCCAGGCTGGACAGATCGACCTGCCACTGCAGGTGATCGCGCAGCGAATCGGCGGGGGCCGCCTGGCGATCGAGAAAGTCGCTGCCGCCGTCGCCTTCCGCCGTGGCGCCCGCCGGCCCGTTATGACCGGTGTCATCCCAGTGCTCGGAGACCGCCATGCCCTCGCCCAGCTCGGTGGCGTCGGTGGCGTTCGAGCCCAGACGCTCTTCCGACGGATCGGGGGTGGCCGGCGTCGCCCCCTCGGGCGCGGCGGCTGCGGCGGCGTGATCGGTGTCGTCTTCGGGCTCGAGCATGACGTTGGACTCGAGCGCCTCGCGGATCTCGAGCGCCAGCTCGGCCGCCGGCAGCTGCAGCAACCGGATCGCCTGCTGCAGCTGGGGCGTCATGGTGAGCTGTTGACTGGCCCGAAGTTCAAGCGACTGCTTCATTGTTCCCCGCGTGCGAATTGGTCTGGACAGCGTAACGCCGGCTGTCCGGCGCCCGCCAGTCTCACAGGTGGAAGTCCTCGCCCAGGTAGACCGCCCGCACCTCGGCGTTGTCGAGGATCATGCCGGGGGTCCCGTCGGCGATCACCCGGCCGGCGTTGAGGATGCTGGCACGGTCGACCAGGGCCAGCGTCTCGCGGACGTTGTGATCGGTGATCAGTACGCCGATACCGCGCTCCGCCAGGTGTCGGACGATGCCCTTGATGTCGCCCACCGAGATCGGATCAACGCCGGCGAAGGGCTCGTCCAGCAGGATGAAGCGCGGATCGGCGGCCAGCGCCCGGGCAATCTCAACGCGCCGTCGCTCGCCGCCCGACAGGCTGATCCCGGCCTGGTCACGCAGATGCCCGATGCCGAACTCCTCCATGAGTGCCTCCGCCTGCTCAAGCCGTGCCTGGCGTGACAGCCCGTCACGGGTCTCGAGCACGGCGAGCAGGTTGTCGAGCACCGACAGCCGCCGGAACACCGATGCCTCCTGCGGCAGGTAGCCGATCCCGCGCCGCGCCCGGGCATGCATGGGGAGGCTGCCAATGTCATCGCCATCCAGCCGGATGACCCCGGCGTCCGCCCGGATCAGGCCGACAATCATGTAAAAGCTGGTGGTCTTGCCGGCTCCATTCGGGCCCAGCAGACCGACGATCTCCCCACTCTGCAGGCCGATGGAGACCCCATCCACCACTGAGCGTCCGCGATAGGTTTTTGACAGCCCGCGGGCCTCGAGCTGGTTGCGCGCCATGCCGGTCAGTCCGTCGAGGGGTTGACGCTGACATTGACGCGCTCGTCGTCGTCAGCGCCGCTCTCGGCAACGGTACGGGCGGTTTCGGGGTAATGCGTGACGGTGCGTCCGGTCACTGTATTGTCGCCCTGCCAGAGGCGTCCGCCCTGTTTGAGGATCAGCCGCTCGGGGCCGGCGACGAAGTATTCCATCCGCGGTGCCTCGGCCCGTCGCGGGGCGGCATCCGCCACGGTCTCGCGATAGGTGGCCGGGGTGCCATCCACGGTCACCTGCTCGAGCTCGCCCGCGCCATTGCTGAATACCCGCATGACGTCGCCGGTGATGCGCAGGGTGCCGCGCGTCAGCACGACGTCGCCGCGATACACGCTGATGCCCTCGGCCTCGTCAACCTCGGCGCGGTCGGCCACCAGCTCCACCGGTGGCGGGGCGGACGCCCCATCGCCGTCCTGGCCATGCGCGACCGGCACGGCCACCACAAGCGCCAGCAGGGCGCCGATCCAGAGTCGCTCAGGGTGAAGCCGCATCGTACACTCCCTCTACATCGTCCAGCAGTTCAAGGCGCTCCTGCGCAAACCATACCCGTGCGCCGACGGCATCCACCCGCAGCCCGGGGCGGGTCATTGTGACGGGCTGATCCGTCTCGGCGTAACGCTCGGGGATTCTTGCATCCAGTCGCTGGGTGGTCAGCCGGGTCCGACCCTCGGCGGTCTGGCGCGTCATCACGACATCGCCGCGCAGCCGGGCACGGGTGTCGTCATCACCGATCCAGCCATGGTTCGAGCGGCCCCGCCAGGGCGGGCCCCGATCCGTCTCCACCCGCCAGTCCGGGGAGACGAGGCGCCAGCTGCCTTCCCGCGGGTTGTGGCGCGCGTCGGGTGATCGTACCCGCCAGCTGATCGCGCCGTCCGCATTGGTGGTGGTCAGTGTAACCGTGCGGGCATAGGCATCCAGGCGGGGGTCCGTCACCGTCCTGACCGCATCCGGGTCGCCACCCGCGCCAAACAGCCGCCAGCCGAGCAGGGCGGCCAGGGCCAGCGCCAGCAGCATGACCACTCGGCGGCGCATTCAGACCACGCCGCCACGCAGCAGATCGTGCATGTTCAACGCGCCCGTGAGCCGGCCTTCCGCGTCATTGACCAGCAGGCCGTTGATGCTGTGCCGTTCCATCAGCGCCAGCGCCTCGGCGGCCAGCTGCGCCGCTTCGACGCAGCGCGGGGCCGGCGTCATCACCGTGGCGATCGGGGTGGCATGCACGTCCACCCCCTCATCCAGGGCGCGGCGCAGATCGCCATCAGTGAAGATGCCGGTGACCCGCTGATCGGCATCGACAATCGCGGTCATGCCGAGCCCTTTACGGGTCATTTCGAGCAGCGCGTCCGCCATGGGCGTGTCCGGCCCCACGGCGGGCACCGCCGTGCCCGTGTGCATGAGATCGTCGATGCGCAGCAGCAGCCGCCGGCCGAGCCGGCCGCCGGGGTGCGAGCGGGCAAAGTCTTCGGCGGTGAAGCCGCGCGCGTCGAGCAGTGCGATCGCCAGCGCGTCGCCCATGGCCAGCGCCGCCGTGGTGCTCGCGGTGGGCGCGAGTCCCAGCGGGCAGGCTTCGGCGTCAACGCCGGCATCGAGATGGACGGCCGCGGCCTCGGCCAGGGTCGAGCCGGGCCGCCCGGTGATGGCGATCAGGTCCAGCCCGCGCCGTTTGATGGCGGGGAGCAGGCCGTTGATCTCCTCGGTTTCACCTGAGTTCGACAGGGCGATCACGCAGTCGCCGGCGGCCAGCATGCCCAGGTCGCCGTGTCCGGCCTCGCCCGGATGGACAAAGAACGCCGGCGTGCCAGTGCTTGCCAGTGTTGCCGCCAGCTTGCCAGCGATGTGCCCCGATTTGCCCATGCCCAGCACCACCACCCGGCCGCTGCAGGCCAGAAGGATTCGGCAGGCATGGGCGAAGGTGGCATCGATGCGATCGCGCAGTGCGGCCAGGGCGGCGGTTTCCGTGTCGATGACGGCCTGTCCCAGGCGGCAGAAATCGGTATCGGCGGTCATTGCTCTCGCTCTTAACGGTGACTGAAGAACAGCAGGGCCTGATAGGCAATGTACGCACCCACCAGCAGCCCGCCTTCCCATCGGCCCAGGCGGCCGCGCCTGCCCAGGCCATAGCCCACGACCAGGATGGCCAGCATGAAGCCGGTCATGATCCCGTAATCGCGCGCCAGATCCCCCTGATCAAAGGCGAATGGCGCGATCGCCCCGGCGATGCCCAGAACCGCGAGCAGGTTGAACAGATTGGAGCCGATGATGTTACCCACGGCAAGCTCGCTCTCGCCACGCCGCACGCTGGCGAGGCCTGCCGCGAGCTCGGGCAGGCTGGTGCCGATGGCGACGATGGTCAATCCGATGATCAGGTCGCTGACCCCCAGCTGGCCGGCGAGCAGCACCGACGCCCAGACCAGCAGGCGCGAGCTGGCGATGAGCAGCACCAGACCCAGCAGCGTCCAGCGCAGCGCTTGGGCGAGCGGAAGGGGTTCGGGCACTGCCGATTCCAGTTCGCGGGCGATCATGGCATCGCCGCGCTCCGGATGCCGGGCCTGCCAGGCCATCCAGGTCAGCACGGCCAGCATGCCGGCGAGAAGTGCCACCCCATCGAATCGGGACAGCGCCCCATCCGCCAGCAGCGCGCCGGTGGCCACAACCACCAGCATCAGCAGCGGGATCTCGCGCCGGAGGATTCCGGGGCTTATGACCAGCGGGCTGACCAGGGCGGTGGTCCCCAGGATCAGGCCGACATTGGCGATGTTCGATCCCAGCGCATTGCCCAAGGCAATGCCGGGGGTACCGTCGATGGCGGCAATGGCCGAGACGAGCATTTCCGGCAGTGACGTGCCGATGCCGACCACGGTCAGGCCGATCAGCAGGCTGGAGACACCCAGCTGGCGGGCCAGTGCCGAGCTGCCGTCGACGAATCGCTCGGCGCTCCAGGCGAGGGCGACGAATCCGGCGGCGATGACGACAAGCAGCGCGGCGATCAGCATGCAGGCCCTTCCATGACAGGTGTAACGGCACAAAGTATCGCATTTGACCGCCTTTATGGCTTGACGGATACTCCCGGCATTCCTCATCGCACCGACATCAGCGAAGCCATCCGCATGCCAGTTACCCAGTCCGAGGCCCTGATCGACCTGAGCGGCGTTGTCTTCAGCCGCGGCAGCAATCGGCTGTTCAACGGCGTCGATCTGCAGGTCAGGCGCGGTGAGGTCGTGGCGATCATGGGGCCCAGTGGGACGGGCAAGACCACGCTGCTGCGCCTGATCGGCGGTCAGCTGCGGGCCGCCGCCGGGCGCGTCGCCGTCGACGGGCAGGCGGTTGATCGGCTCTCGCGGCGTGATCTCTACCGGCTGCGCCGACGCATGGGGGTGCTGTTCCAGAGTGGCGCCCTGTTCACCGACATGACCTGCTTCGAGAACGTGGCATTCCCGTTGCGTGAGCACACCGACCTGCCGGAGACACTGATCCGCACGGTGGTGCTCATGAAGCTTGAGGCCGTCGGCCTGCGCGGGGCCCGCGACCTTTATCCCGGCGAGCTCTCCGGCGGCATGTCGCGACGCGTGTCGCTGGCGCGGGCGCTGGCGCTTGATCCCGAGATCATCCTCTATGACGAGCCCTTCGCGGGTCAGGATCCGATCTCCATGGGCGCGCTGATGCAATTGATCCGGCAGCTCAATGATGCGCTCGGGCTGACCAGCGTGGTGGTCTCGCACGATGTCGACGAGACCCTTCGCATCGCCGACCGGGCCTATGTGATCTCCGGGGGCGAGGTGATCGCGTCGGGGACGCCCGAGGCGCTGCGGCATAGCGAAAGCCGCTGGGTGGATCAGTTTCTCAATGCGCTGCCCGACGGGCCGGTGCCATTCCATTACCCGGCGCCTCCCATCGCCGAGGATCTCCGCGGGGCGGATCGATGATCGGCATGCTCCAGCAGCTGGGGGGCTCAACCCTGGCGACGGCGGCCACACTCGGCCGGGCGGTGCTGTTTCTGCTGCGGGTCCTGCGGGGCTCGGGCGAGCTGGTCCGACGCCCCGGTTTGCTGGTTCGCGAGATGTACTCGGTGGGCGTGCTGACGCTGGTCATCATCATCGTCTCGGGGCTTTTCGTGGGTATGGTGCTGGCCCTGCAGGGCTATTACACCCTGGTGGACTTTGGCGCCGAGCAGTCGCTGGGTGTTCTGGTGGCGCTGTCACTGACCCGCGAGCTGGGCCCCGTGGTCACCGCACTGCTGTTCGCCGGCCGGGCCGGCTCGGCGCTGACGGCGGAAATCGGGTTGATGAAGGCCACCGAACAGCTCGCCGGCATGGAGATGATGGCGGTGGATCCCGAGCATCGCGTCATCGCGCCGCGACTGGCCGCCGCGATCCTGTCACTGCCGCTGCTGACGCTGATCTTCAATGTCCTCGGCGTGACCGGCGCCTGGCTTGTCAGCGTCAATCTGCTGGGCGTGGATGGTGGGTCGTTCTGGTCGCAGATGCAGTCCCAGGTCAGCTTCTCCGACGATATCCTGAATGGGTTGATCAAGAGCGTGCTGTTCGGCGTGGTGGCCGGCTGGATCGCGGTGTTCAATGGCTACGACTGCCGGCCCACCTCCCATGGTGTGAGCCGAGCCACGACCCGCACGGTGGTGGTGACATCGCTGATCGTGCTGGGACTTGATTTTGTGCTGACGGCACTCATGTTCGACTGACGGAGGTTTGTCCGGTGGATAATTCCCGAACGATGGAAATTGCGGTCGGCGCCTTCGTGGCCGCCGGCCTGGCCGCAGCGTTCGTGCTGGCGATGCAGGTGAGCAACATCACCGCATTCCAGCGCACTGAGGGCTATACGGTGGAGGCTTACTTCCAGAATGTCGGTGGTCTGCGCGAGCGCGCTCCGGTGAGCCTCAGCGGCGTACAGATCGGGCGGGTCAGTGCGATCACCCTCGACCCTGGCCGGTTCGAGGCGCGCGTCGAGCTCACCATCCATTCGGAGTATGACGATCTGCCCAGTGATACGGCAGCGCGGGTGCGCACATCGGGGCTGCTCGGCGAGCAGTACGTCTCGCTGCAGCCCGGCGGCATGCCCGACTCGCTGGGGCCGGGTGACGAGATCACGCTGACGCAGTCGGCGCTGGTCCTTGAAGAGATTGTCGGTCAGTTTCTCTACGAGCAGTCCAGCGGAGACGCCCAGTGACACCGGCGCAGATCACGGGAACCGCGCCCCAGGCGCTGGGCATTGACGGCGACCTGACCGCGCGGACCGTGCCGGACCTGCTGGGCACACTGCCGGTCGCCGCCGGCGTCCACCGGGTCGATCTGACCGGGGTGCGCCAGGTCGACAGTGCCGGGCTGGCGCTGCTGGTGGATTGGCAGCGGCTTCTCAACGCCGATCAGGGCCAGCTCGAGCTGGTGGGTGTGCCGGAAGGGCTCCTGCGGCTCGCGCGGATCAGTTCGGTTGATACACTGTTGGGCTTTCAGGCGACAGATGCGGGGAATACAGGGCAATGATGGAACCGGAAGCCATTCGGGCGCTTTTGCAGACGGGCCTGAACGAGGCCGATGTCGAAGTCGTGGGCGACGGCCGGCACTTTCAGGCGCGGATCGTGAGCCCGGATTTTGAAGGCATCCCGCTGCTGCGGCGGCATCGCATGGTCTACGACCTGCTCCAGACCCACATCGACAGCGACGTGCTGCATGCCATCTCGATGCGAACACTGACCCCGGCGCAGGCCGCGGCCGAACAGGATTGAGCCGGTGGAACGACTGCTGATCCGCGGGGGGCGGCCCCTCGATGGTGACATCCGCATATCGGGGGCCAAGAACGCCGCGCTGCCCATCATGG
The DNA here is from genome assembly GCF_009805925.1 of Spiribacter sp. SSL99. NCBI lineage: Bacteria > Pseudomonadati > Pseudomonadota > Gammaproteobacteria > Chromatiales > Ectothiorhodospiraceae > Spiribacter > Spiribacter sp. SSL99. Next base: position 39,590 of record NZ_MAOM01000018.1, read on the forward strand.
CGGCGACCCTGCTGGCGGACGGGCCATCGGTGATCGGCAACATCCCCGATCTGCATGACATCACCACCACCATGGAGCTGCTCGGGCGCATGGGTGTGCGGCTGACGGTTGATGAGCGCATGCGGGTGGAAATCGACCCCAGCTTCATCGAGAACTGCCACGCCCCCTACGAGCTCGTGAAGACCATGCGCGCCTCCATTCTGGTGCTGGGGCCGCTGCTGGCGCGCTATGGCGAAGCCGAGGTCTCGCTCCCCGGCGGCTGCGCCATCGGGACGCGTCCGGTCAATCTGCACGTCCAGGGGCTCGAGGCGATGGGCGCGGAGATTTCGGTGGCGGGCGGCTACATCCGCGCGCGCTGCGAGCGTCTCAAGGGGGCGCGTCTGGTCATGGACCTGGTGACCGTCACCGGGACCGAGAACCTGATGATGGCGGCGACCCTTGCCGAAGGGCGCACCGTGATCGAGAACGCCGCCCGCGAGCCCGAAGTGGTGGATCTGGCGAACTGCCTCAACGCCATGGGCGCGCAGGTGAGCGGCGCCGGCACCGACACCATTGTCATCGACGGCGTCGAGCGGCTGCAGGGCGCTCACTACAACGTGCTGCCCGACCGGATCGAGACCGGAACCTTTCTGGTGGCCGCCGCGATGACGGGGGGCCGGGTCCATCTGCGCAATACCGCGCCGTACCTGCTCGATGCGGTGATCGCCAAGCTGCGTGAGAGTGGCGCGGACATCACTGTCGGCGATGACTGGATCCATCTCGACATGCAGGGTCGCCGGCCCCGCGCGGTCACCGTCCGCACGGCGCCTTACCCGGCCTTCCCCACCGATATGCAGGCCCAGATCTGTGCGCTCAATGCGGTCGCGGAGGGCGTCGGGATGGTGACGGAAACCGTTTTCGAAAACCGCTTCATGCATGTCCAGGAAATCCAGCGCATGGGCGCGGACATCCGCCTTGAGGGCCATACCGCCATCAGTCACGGCATCGAGCGGCTGACCGGCGCACCGGTCATGGCTACCGACCTGCGCGCCTCGGCCAGCCTGGTGCTGGCGGGACTGGTGAGCGCGGGCGATACCCTTGTCGACCGCATCTATCACATCGACCGGGGTTACGAGTGCATCGAAGAAAAACTGGCGCAGCTGGGCGCCGATATCCGCCGCATGCCGGGAGACAGCGTTCCGAACCATGACTGAACAGCTTACCGTGGCGCTTTCCAAGGGCCGCATCCTTGAACAGACCCTGCCGTTGCTGAGCCCGCTGGGCATCGAGCCACTGGAGGACCCGGAGCGCAGTCGCAACCTGGTGCTGCCCACCAGCCATCCCGGCGTCCGCCTGATCATCGTGCGCGCCACGGACGTGCCGACCTATGTTGCCCATGGCGGGGCGGATCTGGGCGTCGCGGGCAAGGATGTGCTCATGGAGCAGGGCGGCCACGGGCTTTATGAGCCGGTGGATCTGGGGATCGCCCGTTGCCGCCTGATGGTGGCGGGTCATCCCGGCGGGGTGCCGGCCGGGCAGCGCCTGCGTGTGGCCACCAAGTTCGTCAACATGACCCGGCGCCACTTCGCCGAACAGGGCCGTCAGGTGGATCTGATCAAGCTCTATGGATCGATGGAGCTGGCGCCGCTGGTGGGTCTTGCCGACCTGATCGTGGATCTGGTCGACACCGGTAACACCCTGCGGGCCAACGGCCTTGAGCCCCTCGAGACCATCGCGGATATCAGTGCCCGTCTGGTGGTCAATAAGGCGTCGATGAAGCTCAGACATCGCGAACTCAAACCGCTGATCGGCCGGATTGCCGAGACGGCGGCCACACGCGCCGACAGGTGAATCGCATGGTGGAAATACAGCGCCTCAGCACGACACAGCCCGACTTCGAGCAGCAGCTGCGCTCGCTCACCGACTGGGATGACGGCGCCACGCATGGCGTGGAAGCAGCCGTGGCGGAGATCCTCGCCGCGGTGCGCGGGCAGGGCGATGCCGCGCTGCGTTACTACAGCGAGCACCTTGACGGGCTGGCGGTGGAATCCGTCAGCGAGCTTGAGGTGGATGCCGCGCAGTGCCAGGCGGCGCTGGAGGGCCTCGAGCGCGCCGATCGCGATGCCCTGGAGACCGCCGCGGCGCGGATCCGCCACTATCACCTGCACCAGCGCCAGGCCGACTGGGAGAAGACCGAAGCGGACGGCAGCCGGCTTGGCCAGCAGGTGCGGCCACTCGAGCGGGTCGGGATCTATGTGCCCGGTGGCAAGGCAGCCTATCCGTCTTCGGTGCTGATGAATGCGATTCCGGCCCACGTCGCCGGCGTCGGGGAGATCATCATGGTGGCCCCGGCACCGGGCGGGCATATCGCACCCATGGTGCTGGCGGCGGCGGCCGTGGCGGGCGTGGACCGGCTGTTTCTGCTGGGTGGCGCCCAGGCCGTCGCGGCGCTCGCCTATGGCACGGAGACGCTACCGGCGGTGGACAAGATCGTCGGCCCGGGCAATGCCTATGTGGCCGAGGCCAAGCGACGGGTGTTCGGCCATGTCGGCATCGACATGGTGGCGGGTCCGTCCGAGATCCTCATTGTCTGCGATGGCCAGACCGATCCGGAATGGACGGCCATGGATCTGTTCTCGCAGGCCGAGCATGACGAGGATGCCCGCGCGCTGCTGATCTGCCCCGAGGCGCGCTATCTGGATGACGTTCAGGCCGCCATGGAACGCCTGCTGCCCGATATGGAACGCTCGGAGATCATCCGTGCCTCGCTCGCCCGGCGCGGGGCGATGATCTGTGTGCGTGATCTGGCCGAGGCGGCGGACGTCGCCAACTCGATCGCTCCCGAGCATCTTGAGCTGTCCGTGGTCGAACCTGAACGGCTGGCGGCATCCATCCACCACGCCGGGGCGATCTTTCTGGGCCGGTACACCCCCGAGGCGTTCGGCGATTACTGTGCCGGGCCGAGTCACGTACTGCCCACTTCGCGCACCGCCCGTTTCGCCTCGCCGCTGGGCGTCTATGACTTCTGCAAGACCACCAGCCTGGTGCAGTGCACCGCTGATGGAGCCGCCGTGCTGGGGCCGATTGCCGCCAGGCTCGCACGCTGTGAGGGCCTCACTGCGCACGCGCGGTCAGCGGAGATGCGCTACCGCGACTGACCCTCGGGTTGCGGTGGGCGCTGTGGGGCATCGCCGTTGAGGTCGGTGGGCCGCTCGGCGATCTCCACTTCCCAGCGCCGGGTCTCGCCGTCGCGCCGGCCGTTGAGGATGACTTCACGCCCCGGCGCCTGTTCGGTGATCCAGCTGAGCAGTCCCTGAACCGTGCGCACCGGCTCGCCGTTGGCGGTCTCGATGACATCCCCCGATGCAAGGCCGGCGCGGTCCGCGGGCCCGCCCGGTAGCACGGCGGCAATACGCAACCCGCTGCGCCCCTGATTGGGGAGGATCTGGGCACCGATCCAGCCCCGGATGACGCGGCCGTTCTCGACGATGTCGGTGAGCACCGACTGGGCGAGGTCCGCCGGGATGGCGAAGCCGATGCCGGTCGAGCTGCCGCTGTCACTGAAAATGGCGGTATTGATCCCGATCACCTCGCCCCGCGCGTTGATCAACGCACCGCCGGAGTTACCCGGGTTGATCGCCGCATCGGTCTGGATGAAGTTCTCGAAGGTGGTCAGTCCGACCTCGCTTCGGCCGAGGGCACTGATGATCCCCTGGGTGACGGTCTGCCCGACCCCGAACGGATTGCCGATGGCGAACACGACATCGCCGACGCGGGTCTCGCGCCGGTCCGCCAGCGGGACATGCGGGAGGTTGTCGGCATTGACCTGGAGAACGGCCAGGTCCGACTCCGGATCGGTGCCGATGACCCGCGCCGGGGCGTTTCGGCCGTCGGCCAGCATGACCTGGATGCGGGCGGCGCCGCGGATGACATGGTGGTTGGTGAGCAGTTGTCCGGCTGCATTGACCAGCAGGCCCGATCCCAGCGACGTATCAAGCCGCTCCTGCTCCTGCGCGGTCATGCCGCCAAGCAGCTCATCGAGGGCCGGGGAGTCGAGGAAGACATTGCGCGGATCCGGGTTGCGCGATGCGGTGTAAATGTTGACCACCGAGGGGGCCGCGACCTCGACGGCATCCGCGTAGCTGAAACGCTGGCCATCGGCCGATGACGGGCGCGGATCAGCGCGGGCGGCATCCCCGCCGCTGATGGCCGTGGGACCGGCGGGACGGCCGCCGAGCAGTTCCGGTGCCAGCCAGACCACGGTGATGGCGACGATCACCCCGACGAGGACATAACTGGTGACAAAACGAGTAAAACGTTTGAAGGCCATGCGCGCTATCCGGTCCAGCACTCCATGAATAAACCGCGATGATACACCCAAAGCGCTGTCCGCGGCGCGTTCGGACAGGGCGTTGGGCGCAGTCGTCGGGGCCCGCCGATCTTGACGATGGACGCTCGATGCGGGATTCTACCGCCATTGCGGACAGTGTCCGATTGTGCGCGCTCAGCGGGCCGTCCGGCCCCCGGTGACGATGCTGCTCCCGCCCAGAGACAGGCCTGACCCAGAGGATCCAGATGTCAGAGGACAAAGCAAACAACAGCCGTCGCCGGTTCCTGACCGGTGCGGTCGGTGTCGTCGGTGGTATTGGTGCGGCCTACGTCGCGGTGCCCTTCCTCGCGTACTGGAACCCCAGCGCCCGGACACGGGCCGCGGGGGCGCCGGTGGAGGTCGATGCCTCGACCATGCAGCCCGGGCAGAAGGTCAACGTGACCTGGCGCGGTCAGCCGGTCTGGGTGATCCGTCGCTCCGAGACGGCGATCGACTCGCTGGCCGGTCATGATGATGTGCTGAGCGATCCGGAATCCGCCGTCGCCAGCCAGCAGCCCGCCTACGCGCAGAACATGTATCGCTCGGTGGAGCCGGAATTCTTCGTGGTGGTGCCGATCTGTACCCATCTGGGTTGCATTCCTTCGTTCATGCCCCAGCCGGGATCGCTTGATACCAACTGGCCGGGGGGGTTCTTCTGCCCCTGTCACGGCTCCAAATTTGATAACGCGGGACGGGTCTACGCCGGGGTGCCGGCGCCGACCAATCTTGAAGTCCCCCCCTACCGGATCGCTGACAATGGCGTGATCGTGGTCGGGGAAGACCAGGAGGCGGCCTGATGAGTGACACGACCAAGGTGCAGGGTGGCGTGCTGGGCTGGGTGGACGCCCGTTTCCCGCTCAGCCGCATGTGGAACGAGCATGTCGGCGAGTACTACGCCCCCAAGAATTTCAACATCTGGTACTACTTCGGCGCGCTGTCGCTGTTCGTGCTGGTCAATCAGCTGCTGACCGGCATCTGGCTGACGATGAACTACAACCCCTCGGCCGAGGGGGCGTTCTCGTCGGTGGAGTACATCATGCGGGATGTCGAGTGGGGGTGGCTCATCCGTTATATGCACTCCACCGGCGCCTCGGCGTTTTTCGTGGTCGTCTATCTGCATATGTTCCGGGCACTGCTCTATGGCTCCTACCAGAAGCCCCGCGAGCTGATCTGGGTGTTCGGCATGATCATCTATGTCGCGCTCATGGCCGAGGCCTTCATGGGCTATCTGCTGCCTTGGGGACAGATGTCGTATTGGGGCGCGCAGGTCATCATCTCTCTGTTCGGTGCCATTCCGGGGGTGGGCGAGGAGCTGGCCCTGTGGATCCGCGGTGACTACAACATCTCCGGCGTTACCCTGAACCGGTTCTTCGCCCTGCATGTGGTGGCGCTGCCGCTGGCTCTGGTGGGTCTGGTGGTGTTCCACATCCTCGCCCTCCACGAGGTCGGGTCGAATAACCCCGACGGCGTCGACATCAAGAAGAACAAGGGTGCGGACGGCAAGCCGAAAGACGGCATCCCGTTCCATCCCTACTACACGGTCAAAGACACCTTCGGTCTTGGGGTCTTCCTGATCTTCTTCTCGGCGGTGGTCTTCTTCGCCCCGGAAATGGGTGGGCTGTTCCTGGAGCCGCCGAACTTCCAGCCGGCCGACCCCATGCAGACGCCGGCGCACATCGCACCGGTGTGGTATTTCACCGCGTTCTACTCGATCCTGCGGGCGATTCCCGACAAGCTCGGGGGCGTGATCGCGATGGGCTCGGCGATTTTCCTGCTGTTCCTGCTGCCATGGATCGATCGCGGGCGGGTACGCTCGGTGCGCTACCGCGGGCTCGGTCACAAGCTTGCGCTGGGCCTGTTTGCAGTGGCTTTCGTCTGCCTCAGCTACCTCGGCCTGCAGGCACCCTCGGACCTGTACTTTGGGCTGACGGTGACAACGTGGGCGCAGATCTGGAGCGCGGTGTACTTCGGCTTTTTCATCTTCCTGTTCGCCTACACGGCGTTCGGGTTCGAGCGTACCAAGCCGGTACCGGATCGGGTGACGGACTGATGAGAAAACTCCTCCTGATTGCCCTGCTTACCTGCCTGTCCGCGCCGGCATGGTCCGCCGGCGGCGGCGGTGACCTGATGGACGCCCGCGTCGATGTCTCCGACGAGGCATCGCTACAGCGCGGGGCGAAGCTATTCGCCAACAACTGCATGGGCTGCCATTCCGCCGAGTATGTCCGCTGGAACGCCCTGCCCGAGGCACTGGGCGTGTCCATGGAAACGGTCGAGTCCAATCTGATCTATGGCGACTACACGCCCGGCGACACCATCAACGCCGCGATGCGCAGCGCCGATGCATCGGACTGGTTCGGCGCAGAGCCGCCGGACCTCTCGCTGACCGCCCGGGCACGGGGAGCCGACTGGGTCTATACCTATCTCAACAGCTTTTACCGGGATCCGGATGCCAGCATTGGCTGGAACAACACCTTGCTTGCCAACTCCTCGATGCCCCATGTCCTCTGGCGGATGCAGGGGGTGCCCGAGGCCCGCTACGAGGAAAGCCACGGCGAGCAGCAGGTGGCTGAGGTGGTTCTGCCAGAGGGGCAGCAGGGCACGCTGACCGAGTCGGAATACCACCGGGCGACGCGTGACATCACCAATTTCATGGCCTTCATGGCCGAGCCGGTCCGGGCCAAGCGCCAGGAGATCGGCGTCTGGGTGATCGGCTTTCTGGTGATCTTCACCATCCTTGCCTATCTGCTCAAGCGCGAATACTGGAGGGACATCCACTGAGGAGTCAGCGAAGCGCGTCGACGGTCCCGCTGAGTCAGCGGCCGTCCATCGGGCTCTACAGTGACCCGCTCTCGGTGGACAGCCACCGGGTGCGGGTCGTCCTTGCGGAAAAAGGCATCGACGCCGATGTGGTCGAGGTGCTGCCCGACGGGCCGCCCCCCGAGGACCTGCCACAGCTCAACCCCTACGCGGAAACACCGACGCTGGTCGATCGTGATCTGGCGCTCTATGACCCGCGGGTGATCTGCGAGTATCTCGACGAGCGCTTCCCACACCCCCCGCTGATGCCCATCGATCCCGTCTCGCGCGCCAAGTCGAAACTGGTGATTTCGCGCATCGAGCGCGACTGGTACGGTCTCATGCATCAGCTCGAGCGTGCCGACCGGCGCCGGCGGCCGCCGATCCGCCGTCAGCTTGCCGAGAGCCTGCTGGCAGGGGCGGACGTATTTGATACCGGGCGTCAGTACTTCCTCAGCGATGACATCACCATGATGGATTGTGTGCTGGCGCCGGTGCTCTGGCGGCTTGGGCATTATGGTGTCGAACTGCCGGAGGGCGCTTCGGCGGTGGCCGCCTATGCGGATCGGCTGTTCAGCCGCGATGCGTTCGTGGCCAGTCTCACGCACACGGAAAAGGGAATGCGCAAAGCCTCATGACGCCGAGTCGGCCCTACCTGATCCGCGGTCTCTACGAGTGGATCGCGGACAACGATCTGACGCCCCATCTGCTGGTCAACGCCGAAGGCGAAGGCGTGGTGGCTCCACTCGAATTTGCCGACGCCGGTCAGCTGGTGCTCAACGTGGCCCCGGCGGCGGTGCGCGGGCTTGACCTGGGCAATGAACTGATTGCCTTCAGCGCTCGATTTGGCGGCCAGCCACGCCAGGTCAGCGTGCCGGTCGCCGAAGTCATGGCGATCTACGCCCGGGAGAATGGACGTGGAATGCTGTTCACTCCCGAGGATGGTGAGCACGATCCACCGCCGGATGGCAGTGACGGGGACTCGTCCTCCGATTCGTCGCCGGGCGGCAGGGGGCAGCCCGGGCTGCGCGTCATCAAGTAGCGGCCTGTTTTTGCCCGGGCGGGCGGTCAGCCGCCAAACAGCTGGTGGTCAATCAGATCACAGAGACAGTGAATGACCAGCAGATGGACCTCCTGAATGCGGGCGGTCACCTCGGCCGGGACACGGATCTCGATGTCTTCCGGGCCCAGCTTCAGCGCCATGGGTCCGCCATCGCGACCACTCAGGACCACCACTCGGGCACCGCGATCGTGGGCGGCGTCAATCGCGCGGATGATGTTGTCGCTGCCGCCACTGGTGCTGATCGCCAGCACCACATCGCCGGGCAGCGCAAGCGCGCGGATCTGCCGGGCAAAAACCTCGTTGAAATCGTAGTCGTTGGCGATGGACGTCAGCGTCGAGCTGTCAGTGGTCAGGGCAATGGCGGGCAGCCCCGGGCGCTCCATCTCGAAGCGGTTGAGCAGCTCCGAGGAAAAGTGCTGAGCGTCCCCCGCTGAGCCGCCGTTGCCGCAGCTGAGAATGCGCCCTTCGCGCTGCAGGCAGTCGACCATGACGTGACCCGCCTGCTCGATGAACGCGGGCAACTGATCAAGCGCGGTCTGCTTGGTCTGGATGCTGGCGTGAAATTGTTGCGCGATCCGGTCGCTGGCGCTCATGGGTGTCCTCTATTCGGTGGTGTTGGGTCATTCATCGGCGTGGAATGCATCCCGGATCCATTCCACGCGGCCGGTGTCAGGCGTTACCGCGATCACGTCAAAGCGCGTCGGTGGCTCACTGCGCTGGCGCTGCAGCCAGGCCTTGGCGGTGGCGATCAGCCGCCGGCGTTTGGCCGCGGTAATGCTGTCGATGCCGTCGCCAAATCCGCTTCGGTGACGGGCGCGTACCTCGACAAAGACGATCTCGCCGTGGTCCTCCATGATGAGATCGATCTCGCCGCGGCGAATCCGGAAATTGCGCGCCCTGAGTTTCAGGCCCTCAGCCTCGAGGTATTCCAGGGCCAGGGCCTCGGCGGCTGCGCCGGTCTGGTGCGCGTGGGTGGTCACGGCACCCGGTCCGTGACGGCCTCGCCGTCGACACGATTCAGTCGTCGGATGCCGGCCTCGGTCATCTGGACGGGCAGCAATGCGCGCTGGATCTGCTGGCGTTCATTGATCGAAAGCCGTCCTGAGGCACCCGGCATGCTCAGTTCCGGGTCCCGAGCCAGTGCCGGGAGGCCGGAGAGCAGGCGATAACTGTCGATGCCCAGTGACTGCAGTCGCAGGCGGGCCGCCGACGGATCGGCGGGGGACAGCTGTTGCTGGAGTGCGTCGGCCGCGGGCACTGGGGCGTCATCCAGCAGCCAGGGCATGCGGGCAAAGAGCAGCCCGTCGAGGTCGCTCCGCGCGCTGCTGTCGGGGTCGCCCGGGACGCTGGTGCCAACCCCGAAGATGGGCAGACCGATGCCGCGGTGGAAGCGCAACTGCGGCAGCACCAGTCGGGCGTCGCGCTCGCGGGCGGCCATGAACAGGCCATCAATGTCCTGGCGGCGGCGCGCCTCGAAGCCAAAGCGCTCGCCGGTGATGGACTCAAGGCGTTCGTGCCGGGTTTCGCTGGCATCGATGCCCAACAGTGCCTTGATCGGAAAGCTCAGGTCCTGCTGGTCGGGAGGGTAGCGCTGCTCGCCGACGATGGCCGCGTCCGCCTCGGTCAGTGCGGTTTTAAAAGCCGTGGCAACCCGGCTTCCCCAGTCGTCGTCGCGGCGGATGACCAGCATTCGCTCCTGACCCATCTGATTGGCCAGCGCGGCGGTGGCCCTGGCGTCGTTCTCGGGCGCCAGCCCGAATTGCTGGAGGCGCGGCCCGCCGCGATCGCTGTCAATGCGGTTGAGGGCCAGGACCGGAACCGACAGATCCGTCGAGGCCACCAGATCGCGCAGCGCGGATTTTCGCAGCGGACCGATCACGCGCCCCGCCCCCTCCGCGCGTGCCTGCTGATAGGCGGCGGTCACGCTCAGGCCGTCGGCGCCAACATCGAAAAATGCCAGTACGGGTTGGTCGCCGCTGTCGGTGTGATAGGCGGCGAGCAGACCGTCGCGAATCCGCCGCCCGGCGCCGGCCCAGTCACCGCTCAGGGGGAGCAGTACCGCGACGCGGCGTGGCGGTGACAGATCGGCGCGCTGCATGGCAAGGATCCGCCGGATCAGGCGCTGGCTGATGCCAGCGTCCACCGCTGAGCGTCGATGATCGGCCAGAAAAGCCCGGGTGGCTTCGGCGTCCAGGGCGCGTTGACGCACGCCGATGGCAAGCTCAAGCCACTGCGTCGTGACCGGCTGACGAGCGGAATCCGCAGCGCGCCGCAGCGCTGCCATCGGCGCCGCCTGCAGCGCCTGCCACAGGCGCGCCTCGCTACGCCCGCGTCGGGCCGGCGACAGGGCCTTTCGATCCAGGGTGCGCCAGTCATTGATGGCCCCGATCCAGTCCCCGCTGGCCGCCTTCGCGTCGATCAGTGCCTGAAGGCGGTACGGCACCATGCGTGCGGAAAGCGGGGCGGGCAGGTTCTCGAGTCGATCGATGATCTGGCGATCGCCGAGGGTCTCGTCAAGGCGGGTGCGCAGGAGAATGGTGATGGCCTCGTTGTCCGCGCTGGCGATGGCGTCACGCTCGTTCAGCAGTCGCTGGGCGGCGGCCGGGTCGCCCATGGCCAGTGCAACGCGGGCCGCCTCCAGGCGCAGGCCGGTGGCGGTTGGCCCGGAGAAGTCGCTCGCCGCCATGCGCAGCAGCGCGACGGCGCTGGCGGGGTCATTCACGGCGAGGGCCGACTCGGCCGCGTCGATGCGCGGGTGTTCCAGCGATGTCAGCGGGGCCGTAGCCTCGCGGGTGTCGAGGGACGAGCATCCGGCGACCACCAGCGCGGTGAACAGGGCAATGAGCGGCAGTCGCGGGGTGGGCACAGGCAGGCCTCGCGGTGGCATGGGCGGGCGGTTAAACTGTCAAACTGTCCGAAAGTATCGAGTCCGGGGATAAACCGTGTCAAACCGCACCGGGACCCTCCATGTGGTCGCAACACCCATCGGTAATCTGGGCGATATCAGTCCCCGGGCCTGTGAGGTGCTTGGCAGTGCTGATCACATCGCCGCCGAGGACACCCGCCACAGTCGTCAGCTGCTGCAGCGCCTGGGGCTTCAGGGTTCGCTGATCAGTCTTCATGAGCACAATGAAAGCGCCCGGGTGGAGCGGCTGACCAACTGGCTTGCCGATGGCGAGTCGGTCGCGCTGATCAGTGATGCCGGCACCCCGCTGATCAGCGATCCGGGCTATCGGCTGGTGCGGGCCGTCCATCAGGCCGGCTACCCGGTGCTGACCGTGCCCGGGCCGTCCAGCGTGATCGCGGCGCTGTCCATCGCCGGGCTGCCCACGGACCGGTTCAGCTACGAGGGCTTTCTGCCGTCGCGGGCGGGCCCACGCCAGCGTCGGCTGCAGGCCCTTGCGGATACGGCCTGCACGCAGGTGTTTCTAGAAGCCGGGCGGCGTCTGCCCGGCACGCTCGAGGCGATGGAGCATGCCTTCGGCGCCGAGCGCGAGGCAGCGATCTGCCGTGAGCTGACCAAACGCTTCGAAACGACCCGTGTCGACGCGCTGGCCGGTCTGCGCGCATGGGTTGCGGGCGACAGCGATCAGTGTCGGGGCGAGTTCGTGCTGGTGGTCGGGCCGGCGCCAGAGCCGGCCGTCGCCCCCGCGCCGGGTCTGCCCGCGACGGATGAGCTGGTGCGTCTGCTACGCCACGAGGGGCTTGGGGCGAAGTCGACGGCGCGGGTGCTGGCGAGACTGACCGGCGCGTCGGTCAATCAGCTCTACCAGCAGGTGCTCGAGCAGGACTCGAATCCCCGCGGCTGATGCGGCCGGGATGATAGACTACCCACGGAAGTCGGCCGGGCAGTCGCGGCGCCCCAGGGCGTCGAGGAAAGTCCGGGCTCCATAGGGCAGGGTGCCAGGTAACGCCTGGGCGGCGAGAGCCGACGGAAAGTGCCGCAGAGATCAGACCGCCGATGGCCGTGTCCGCACGGCACAGGCAAGGGTGAAAAGGTGCGGTAAGAGCGCACCGCACGCATGGCAACATCGCGTGGCACGGTAAACCCCACCCGGAGCAAGACCGAATAGGGGAGTGCAAGCACGGCCCGTGCGAGCTCCCGGGTAGGTCGCTTGAGGTGCGTGGCGACACGCATCCCAGAGGAATGATTGCCCTCGACAGAACCCGGCTTACAGGCCGGCTTCCACTCTTTTTGATCCCCCGCCCCTGCGCGATTCACCGGTCCGCGAATCGAGAAAACCCCCCACTAATCGGCCTGTTTTCGTAAGTCTCTGTCAGGACGGGGAAAATCCCTTCTGCGTCGGCTTGACGGGGCATGCCCGGCTGTCTACAGTGTGGTCATAAGTGGGAAAAAGTGGTGAAGAATGGCAGCCACGGGTCGATTAAGGGGAATAAATTGTTTCGCGGTGTCACCCAGATCAATCTTGACGCAAAGGGGCGCATAGCCTTTCCCAGCCGCTATCGCGAGCGGCTGTCGAGCCTTTGCGACGGGAACCTGGTGGTCACCGTCGACCGCGACCACTGCCTGTTGATCTACCCCCTGCCGGAGTGGGAGGACATCGAGCAGAAGCTGGTCCGGCTGCCCAGCCTCAACCCCACGGCCCGACGTCTGCAGCGGCTGCTGATCGGTCATGCCACCGAATGTCCGCTGGACGGTAACGGCCGGATACTGCTGCCGGGTCCGTTGCGGAGCTTCGCCGGACTCGACAAGCGCACCGTGCTGATCGGTCAGGGCAACAAGTTCGAGCTCTGGGACGAGGACAGCTGGACGACGCGCCGGGATGAATGGCTGGCGGAAGGAACCGATGCCGAGGAGCTGCCCGATGACCTGCAATCGTTATCGCTCTAAGGGGGGTGAGTGGTGAACTCGCCACGGGAGCATGCGGCCGTCATGCGCGAAGAGGCGGTGGCCGCCCTCGCTCCGCGCATCGACGGTGTGTATGTGGACGCCACCTACGGACGCGGCGGCCATGCCGGGGCGCTTCTCGAGGCGCTGGGCGAAGGGGCCCGTCTGTGGCTGGTGGATCGTGATCCCGAAGCCGTCGCGCAGGCACACGAACGCCACGGTCATGACCCACGCTGCCGGATCCTGCAGGCCAACTTCGCCGAATTGGGCATAGAGCTTCGCGCCGCCGGTCTGGCGGGCCGGGTCTCCGGGATCCTCCTGGATCTGGGCGTGTCCTCTCCCCAGCTTGATCAGCCCCAGCGTGGCTTCAGCTTCATGCGCGAGGGACCGCTCGACATGCGCATGGACAACGGCGGGGGCGAAACGGCAGCCGAGTGGCTCGAGCGGGTCGACGCCGGCACGCTGGTGCGTGTGCTCAGGGAGTACGGCGAAGAGCGCTACGCCCGTCGCATCGCGGCGGCGATTGTGGCGGCGCGGGACGCCGCCGCGCTGCCGCAGACCACCACGGGACTGGCTCGGCTGATCACCGAGGCGGTGCCGCGGCCCGAACCGGGTCGCCATCCGGCGACACGCAGCTTTCAGGCGATCCGTATCCACCTCAATGGCGAGCTGGAATCGCTGAGCCGGCTGCTCGATGACATCTGCGAGTTGCTTGAGCCCGGCGGCCGCCTGGTGGTGATCAGTTTTCATTCCCTCGAGGACCGTCGCGTCAAGCGTTTCATGACGCGCAACAGCCAGGTCGGCGATCTGCCGCCCGGGGCCGGTGTCGTGCCCGCGGAAAAGCGCCCGGGGCTGCGCCGCGTCGGGCGCGCCCACCGGCCCGCCGAAGCCGAGGTGCAGCGCAACCCACGCGCACGCAGCGCCACCCTGCGCATCGCGGAGCGGTTGCCATGAAACGCCCGATCCTGACATTGCTGCTACTGGGCGTGCTGGCGGTGGGCTCGGCGGTTGCGGTGGTGGAGGTGCGCCACGAAACCCGCAGTCTTTTCGTCACCCTCGAGTCACTGCGCGACAACCGTGATCAGCTCAACACCGCATGGCGGCAGCTGCAGCTCGAGCAGGGTGCCCTTGCCATGCAGTCCCGGGTCGAGCGCATTGCCCGTGAGTCCATCGGTCTCAAGGCGATCGATCCACAGAACACGACGCTGATCCGGCTGGAATCCGGGGGCGAGCGACAATGAACCGGCGCAAGGCCCGCTCCGTGGCACCGCCGGCGTGGCGTCGTGTGCTGGTGCTGGTCTTGCTGCTGGCGCTGCCGGTGGTGTTGATGGCGCGGGCCGTATCGCTGCAGCTGATCGATGGGCCGTTCCTGCAGGGACAGGGGGACCAGCGTCATCTGCGGGTGGAATCCCTGCCCGCGCATCGCGGCACGATCCGCGACCGGCAGGGCCAGCCGCTGGCCATCAGCGCACCGGTGGACTCGGTCTGGGCGGATCCGCGCGTGACCACACAAGAGGCTTCGCAGCAGGATCTGGCCGCGCTGGCCCGCCTGCTCGACACCGATCCGGCCAGGCTGCGTTCGGACCTGAACGAGCGCCGCGAACGGGCGTTTTTCTACCTCGAGCGCCATGTCAGCCCGGACCTCGCCGCCCGGGTGAGCGCACTGGATGTCCCCGGCGTCGCCCTGCAGCGTGAATACCGCCGGTTCTATCCCACCGGCGAGGTCAGTGGCCATGTGCTCGGCTTCACCAACATCGATGATCACGGCCAGGAGAGCGTCGAACTCGCCTACGACGACTGGTTGTCCGGCGAGCCGGGCGCCAAGCGTGTTCTGCGCGACCGCCACGGGCGCAATATCGAGGATGTCGAGCGACTGCGCGAGCCTGATCCCGGGCATGACCTGACACTGACCCTCGACAAACGCCTGCAGTACGTCGCCTACCGCGAGCTCAAGGCCGCCGTCGAGCGGCATCAGGCCGCCAGTGGCTCCATCGTGCTGATGGACGCGGACAATGGCGACATCCTGGCGATGGCCAATCAGCCTTCGTTCAATCCCAATCGCCGCTCGGAGATGACCGGTGGGCGTTACCGCAACCGCGCTGTCACCGACACCTACGAACCCGGCTCGGTGGTGAAGCCGTTTACGGTACTGGCGGCGCTGCGCACGGGTCGCTATACCCCCGAGACCGTCGTCGAGACGGCGCCGGGTGTCATGCGGGTGGGTGGCCATCAGGTGCGTGATGTCCGCAATTTCGGCGAGCTCACGGTCGCCGGCGTGCTGCGCAAGTCGAGCAATGTCGGTGCCGCGCAGATGGCGCTGTCCCTCGAGTCGGGGCAGGTCTGGCAGACACTCAACAGCCTCGGCATTGGCGAGCCCAGTGGCGTGGGGCTGCCTGGCGATAGCGCTGGCAGGCTTTCTTCCATGCCCTCGGAGCGCCCCATCGAGCGGGCGACCCTCGCCTTTGGTTACGGCCTGTCGGTGAGCAATCTGCAGCTGGCAAGGGCCTACTCGGCCATCGCCTCCGGTGGGGAACTGCCCACGCCCGCGCTGATCGCGGACGGGCGCCGGCCGGACCCCGAGCGGGTGATGAGCGCCCGGCGCGCCGCCCAGCTCCGCGAAATGCTGACCGCTGTGACCGAGTCCGGAGGCACGGCGACACAGGCGGCCATTCCCGGCTATCAGGTCGCCGGCAAGACCGGCACCAGCCGCAAGGCCGTGTCCGGCGGGTATGCGGAGGACCGTTACATCTCGACCTTTGCGGGCATGGCACCGGCCAGTGACCCGCGTTTTGTGGCCGTGGTGACAATCGATGAGCCCCGCGGTGACGCCTACTACGCGGGCCCTGTGGCCGGGCCGGTGTTTGCGGCGGTGATGGGTGACGCGCTGCGGTTGTATAACGTGATGCCCGATGCAGCCTTCGACCAGCCGGGTCTGACCGTGGCCGGCGGAGAGTCGCCATGAGCCGGGTCTGGTCCGCCGAAGCGCTGCTTGCCCCCTGGCTGGTGGATGCCCGGTTGAAGGGCGTTGGCGTGACCGGTATCGCGCTAGATGCCCGGCAGCTTGCCCCGGGTGGCCTGTTTCTGGCGCTGGCCGGTAACCGGGCCCATGGCCTGGACTATCTCGATCAGGCCCTCGCGGCCGGGGCGGGCGTGGTGCTCTATGAACCCGCGGCCGGGCAGGACCACTCCGCCATCGCCGCGCGCTGCGACGCCGCCGGCGCCGTGGCCATCGCCCGGGCCGGCGTCGGCGCGCTGGCTAGCGCCATCGCCGGTCGATTCTACGATGAGCCATCGCGGGCGATGACGGTGATCGCGGTCACGGGCACCGATGGCAAGACCTCGGTCTCCCACTACATCGCCCAGATGGCCGAAGATCTGCAGGGACCGGCGGCGGTGATGGGGACCGTGGGCTGGGGGCGCCCGGGGCAGCTCCGCGCCTCGACACAGACCACCGCCGATCCGGTCAGTATTCAGGCGCGCCTGGCGTCGCTGCGGGACGACGGCATTTGCTGCGTGGCGATGGAAGTCTCCTCGCATGCCCTGGCGCAACACCGAGTGGATGGCGTGACGTTTGCCACCGCAGTGCTGACCCATGTGGGGCGCGATCATCTTGACTACCACGGCTCGGCGGCGGCCTATGGCGCCGCCAAGCGCCGTCTGTTCGCGTGGCCCGGCCTGCGCCGTCAGGTCCTCAATGGGGAGGATGCCGTGGGCGCGGATCTGGCCGCGCATCCGCTATCGGACGCGACCCCGGTTGTCTACGGCCGGACGGGTGCCGCTGATCTGTGCCTGTCGCGGCTCGAGCGTCGGGCCGAAGGGCTCGAGCTGGGCATCGATCATGCCGATCGGCAGCATACCGCTCAGCTGCCGCTGATCGGCGATTTCAATGCCCTCAACGCCCTCGCGGCGCTGGGCGCATTGATCGAGCCCGGCAATGTGCCGGCGGCGCTGGGCGCGTTGGGCCGGCTGCAGCCGGTACCGGGTCGCATGGAGCGATTCACCGTGGAGGGCGGTCCGGTGGTGATTGTCGACTATGCGCACACCGCCGGGGCCCTCGCGGCGGCGCTCGATGCCCTGCGACCCCATGTCCGCGGCCGGCTATGGGTGGTCTTTGGCTGCGGTGGCGATCGTGACACCGGCAAGCGGCCCCTGATGGGAGCGGCTGCCGGCCAGCGCGCTGATGGCATCATTCTGACCAGCGACAACCCCCGTTCCGAGTCGCCGGCGGCGATTCTCGAGGCCGTCCGTGCCGGCTGCGCGGGCCACGGTGACTGCCGGGTCATCGAGGATCGCGCAAGCGCGATCACCGCCGCCATCGAGATGGCCGGTCCCGGCGATGCCGTGCTGATCGCCGGCAAGGGCCACGAGACCGAGCAGCAGATCGGCGCCACGGCCCACGCCTTCAGTGATCGTGACTGTGCGGCCAGCGTGCTGTCGCGGAGGGCGGGCTGATGGAAGCGGTGCGGTTGCTGTCCCTGGTGACTGAGTTCGGCGGCGAATCGCGGGGCGGTGAGGTGACCGTCACAGGGGTCGCCATCGATTCACGCCGCGTCAGCCCCGGGGATCTGTTCATTGCCCTGCGTGGCGAGCGGATCGACGGACACGAATGCATCGATGCCGCGGCCCGGGCCGGTGCCGCGGCCGCGCTGGTCGATCACTACACCGACGCGGCGCTGCCGCAGTGGCGGGTGGACAACCCGCAGCGGGTGCTCATCGAGCTGGCCTGCCGCGCCCGGTCGGCGAGCCGTGCCCGGGTGGTGGGTGTGACCGGCAGCAATGGCAAGACCACGGTCAAGGAAATGCTCGCCGCCATCCTCGGGCGCTGCGGTACCACGCGGGCCACTGAAGGCAACCTGAACAATGAGCTGGGCGTGCCGCTGACGCTCTGTGGCATCGATCCGGATGATGACTTCGCCATCGTCGAGATGGGCTGCGGCAAACCCGGCGATATCGCGCTGCTGGCAAGCTGGGCGCGTCCATGGGTCGGTGTGGTGACACATGCCGGTCCGGCCCACCTGGAGGGTTTCGGCAGTGTGGCCGCCGTGGCCGACTGCAAGGGCGAGCTGTTCGAGGAACTGCCGGCCAAGGGTTATGCCATCGTCAATGCCGACGACCCCTACGCCGCGGTCTGGGAGCAAAAGGCGGCGCATTGCCATATAAAGCGCTTCAGCCTCGACGGCCATGCCGCCGACGTCACAGGGGTGGAGCGGGCTGACGGCCGGCTCGAGATCCGTTTCGAGGATGCCGCCATCACCGCGGCGGTGGCCCTGCCCGGGCGTCATAACCGGGCCAATGCGCTGGCGGCCGCCGCCGCGGCGCGTGCCGCCGGGGCCAGCCTCGAGGCCATCGCCGACGGGCTCATGGCCGTGGCCCCCGTCGCGGGACGACTTCAGTATCGCGACGGCCTCGCCTCGATGACGCTGGTGGATGACAGCTACAACGCCAACCCGGCCTCCCTGACGGCGGCACTCGAGACACTGACCGCGACCGGGACACCGCTCTGGCTGGTCCTGGGCGATATGGCGGAGTTGGGCGATGCAGGCCCGGCGCTGCATCGCCGCGCCGGCGAGCAGGCCCGCGAGCTGGGGGTCGAGCGCTTATTCGCCACCGGTCCGCTCGCGGCCCATGCGGCCGAGGGCTTCGGTGCCGGCGGTGCCGGGTTTGCGACCCGCGCTGAACTGGTGGAGGCGGTCAAGACCGCCGCCCGGCCCGGGATCAACGTGCTGGTCAAGGGGTCGCGCTCGGCGGCGATGGATGAAGTGGTCGCCGCACTGGCGGCCGGCGGGTCAGGGGAGGGACGCGCATGCTCCTGATGCTTGCCGAACAGCTGGAGGCGTTCTACAGCGCGTTCAATGTTTTTCAGTATCTGACCTTCCGGGCCATCCTCGGCACGCTGACGGCGCTGGGCATCGGTCTGCTGGTGGGGCCCTGGCTGATCGGTCGGCTGGAGCGTCATCAGGTCGGCCAGTATGTCCGCACCGATGGGCCGGTCAGTCATTATTCCAAGGCCGGCACACCCACCATGGGGGGCGCCCTCATGCTGGTGGGCATTGGTGTGGCCACGCTCCTGTGGGGGGATCTGACCAATCGCTATGTCTGGCTCGTGCTGCTCACGACGCTGACCTTCGGGGCGATCGGCGGTACCGACGACTGGCTGAAACTCACCCGCGGCAGCAGCGAAGGGCTGCGGGCCCGCTCCAAACTGCTGCTGCAGAGCATTGCCGCGCTGATTGCCGGCGCGGCCCTGTTCGCGATGGCCACCTCACCCGTCCAGACCACGCTGATCCTGCCCTTTCTCAAGGATGTGGCGATCCCGCTGGGCATCCTGCTGATTCCGCTGACATGGCTGGTGGTGGTGGGCGCCTCGAATGCGGTCAATCTCACCGACGGGCTCGATGGCCTTGCCATCATGCCAACGGTCCTCGTCGGCGGTGCCCTGGGGATCTTCGCCTACGCCAGCGGCAATGTGAATTTCGCCGATTATCTGGCGATCCCCTACGTCGCCGGGGCGGGCGAGCTGACGGTTTTCGTCGGCGCGCTGGTGGGCGCGGGGCTGGCCTTTCTGTGGTTCAACACCTATCCGGCGCAGGTGTTCATGGGCGATGTCGGGTCGCTGGCGATGGGTGCCGCCCTGGGCATGATCGCCATGGTGGTCCGTCAGGAGGTCGTGCTGTTCATCATGGGGGGCGTGTTCGTCGCCGAGACGGTATCGGTGATGATCCAGGTGCTCTGGTTCAAGCGCACCGGGCGTCGCATCTTTCGCATGGCGCCGCTTCATCACCACTTCGAGCTCAAGGGTTGGCCGGAGCCGCGGGTCATCGTGCGGTTCTGGATTGTCTCGGTGGTGCTGGTGCTCATCGGTCTGGCCACGTTGAAGCTGCGATGACTGGAGAGGCGCACATGCACACCCGCATCGAATGGGATCAGATGGTGGTCGGTCTGGGCGAGTCCGGCCATGCGGCGGCCTGTCATCTGGCCGATGCGGGCCATCGCGTCGCGGTCATGGATACCCGCGTGGACCCGCCCCGGGGCGCTGCCCTGCGGGCGCAGCATCCGGATGTTCCGGTCATCACCGGCGATCTGGATGAGCGGCTGCTGGCTGACGCCGATGAAATCGTCCTCAGCCCCGGGGTCGATCCCCGCCATCCCGCACTGCGGGCGGCGCAGCGGCGCGGGCAGTCGATCATCGGCGAGATCGAGCTGTTTGCCCGGGCGGTGAACGCCCCGCTGATCGCGATCACCGGCTCCAACGGCAAGACCACCGTCACCCGTATGGTCGCGGCGATGGCCGAGCAGGCCGGAATCGATGTCGCCGCCGGTGGCAACCTTGGCCCGGCGGCGCTTTCGCTGCTGGCGAGCCAGCCGCGCGCCGAATTGTTCGTGCTCGAGCTGTCGAGTTTCCAGCTCGAGACCACCGTATCGCTGCAGCCGCAGGTGGCGGCCGTCCTCAATCTGAGCCCTGATCACCTTGACCGCTACGATGACATGGCGGCCTACGCCGCAGCCAAGGCGCGGATCTTCCGCCATGCCGGACACGCGGTCCTCAATGCTGACGACCCATGGGTAAGGAGCATGGCGGGCGATGCCGCCGCCGTCCACCGGTTCGGCGAGGCTGCGCCGCCGGCATCGGCCTGGCGAATCGGCTGGCACCACGGCGACGCCTGGCTGATGGCCGGCGAGACGCCGGTGATGCCGCGCGACGCCCTCGCCCTGCCGGGGCACCACAATGCACTGAATGCGCTGGCGGCGCTTGCCATCGGCGAGGCCGCCGGTCTTGACCGCGACGCGATGGTGACTGCCCTGACTGCATTCCGGTCACTGCCGCATCGCACCGAGTCGCTCGGCTGGCGGGAGGGCCGCCAGTGGGTGAACGACTCCAAGGCCACCAATGTGGGTTCCGCGATTGCGGCGATCCGTGGGCTGGAAGGGCCGCTGGTGTTGATCGCCGGCGGTGACGGCAAAGGCCAGTCGTTCGCCGCCCTGGGGGCGGCGCTGGCGGAGACCGGCCGCGCGGCGGTGCTGTTCGGCCGCGATGCGGCAGCGCTCGCCGACGCCCTTGCCGGCCATGTGGACGTGACCACGGCGGCCGATCTGGACGCAGCCCTGGAGGTCGCACGGCGGGTATCCCGGCGCGGGGATGTGATCCTGCTGTCGCCCGCCTGTGCCAGTCTGGATCAGTTCACCGACTACCGTGCACGCGGCGATCACTTCCGCCGTTGGGTGGAGGCGCTACCCCATGACTGAGCGCCTGTCACTGTCCGTACTGACCGCGCCCTTCGCAGGCCGGCTTCCGGCCGCTGGCGAATTCGACCGCCCGCTGCTGGTGGCGATCCTGGTACTGGCGGCGCTGGGACTGGTGATGATGGCGTCGGCCTCGGTGGCGATTGGCGAGGCATCCAGCGAGTCGGCCACGCATTTCCTGCGGCGTCAGGCGGCGTTTCTGGGGCTTGGGATGCTGGCCTTCGCGGTCTGTCTGCGCATTCCCCTGACCTTCGTGGCCGCCGTGTCCGCGCCGCTGCTGGTCCTGTCGTTCGCGCTGCTGATCGCCGTGCTCATTCCGGGGGTCGGGCGCGAGGTCAATGGCGCCACCCGCTGGATCCCGCTGGGACCGGTCAATTTTCAGGTCTCGGAATTCATCCGACTGTTCGTGCTCATCTATTTCGCCGCCCTTCTGGCGCGTCATGGGGAGCGGGTCCGGGCCTCCGCGGCGCCGATGCTGCCGGTTGCGCTGGTGATGGCGGCGGTGGGCGCGCTCCTGCTGGCGCAACCCGACTTCGGCGCCCTCGCGGTGCTCGCGGCCACGGTGGGTGGTGTGCTGTTCATCGCCGGCGTGCCGCTACTGATCTTTGTGGTGTTGGGCACTGTCGCGGTGTTGGCGGGAGCCGCGCTGATCATTGCCGAACCCTATCGCCTGGAGCGCTTCACGGCGTTCACCGACCCCTGGGCGGATCCGTTCGCCAGTGGCTTTCAGCTCACCCAGTCGCTGATTGCCGTCGGCCGTGGCGAGTGGCTGGGGGTTGGTCTCGGCAACAGCGTCCAGAAGCTTTTCTATCTGCCCGAGGCGCATACCGACTTCGTCTTTGCCGTGATGGCCGAAGAGCTCGGCGTGGTCGGCATGGCGGTCACCATCGGCCTGTACAGCTTCATCGTGTGGCGCGGCTGCGGCATCGGGGCGGCCAGTCTGCGCAGCGGGCGGCTGTTCGGTGGCCTGCTGGCCTACGGGGTGGCCATTGCATTCGGGCTGCAGGCGTTCGTGAACATGGGCGTCAATCTGGGACTTCTGCCCACCAAGGGCCTGACCCTGCCGTTGATGAGCTACGGCGGTAGCAGTCTGATCGTGACCGCGCTGGCACTGGGGCTGCTGATGCGGGCCGATCTCGAGTGCCGGCAAGCCGGCCGGGCGGCCAGTCAGCGGCCGCGGCGGAGGGCGGCATGACCCCGCGACCGATCCTGATCATCGCCGGTGGCACCGGCGGGCATGTCTTCCCGGCGCTGGCCGTGGCCGAGGTCCTCGCCCGGCAGTCGGTGCCGGTGATCTGGTTGGGAACGCCGCTTGGCCTCGAGGCCCGCGTGGTTCCCCAGGCCGACATCCCCCTCGAGACAGTGACTGTGCGGGGCCTGCGCGGTAATGGCTGGGCCGGATGGCTCAAGGCGCCTTGGATGGTGGCGCGGGCGGTTTTTGAAACGCTTGCGGTACTGCGTCGGCATCGGCCACGGGCGGTCCTGGGAATGGGTGGCTACGTGGCGGGGCCGGGAGGCATCGCCACCTGGCTCCGGAAGATCCCGCTGATCATTCACGAGCAGAATGCGATTGCCGGGCTGACCAATCGGCTGCTCTCGCGGCGGGCCACCCGCGTGCTGACCGGGCTGGACGCGACGTTCCCCGGTGATCGGGCGACGACCTTTACCGGCAATCCGGTGCGCGGTGCCATTACCGCACTGGCCGAGACGGACCCGGCGCCGGCGGCGCCCCATCCGCGGCTGCTGGTGATCGGCGGCAGTCTCGGGGCGCGCACCCTCAACCGGGTGGTACCCGAAGCGCTCGCCCGGCTGCCTGTGGCGGAGCGGCCGACGGTGCTGCACCAGGCTGGCGAGCGGAGTCTGGAGACGGCCCGGTCCGGCTATCGCGAGGCGGCCATTGAGGCGGATGTCCGTGCCTTCATCGATGATATGGCGGGCGCCTATCACGCCGCCGATGTGGTGATCTGCCGGGCCGGCGCGCTGACCGTCTCGGAACTGGCGGCGGTGGGACGCGCCGCGATCCTGGTGCCGTATCCCTACGCCGTGGACGATCATCAAAGCGCCAACGCCCGGTTTCTGGTGGAGGCCGATGCGGCGCGGATGATCGCCGACGATGCGCTCTCGGCGGAGGGCCTGGCGGCGGTGCTGCGGCCGCTGCTGACCGAGCCGGCGACGCGGGCCCGGATGGCTGCCAACGCCCGGCACGTCGGACGCCCGCGGGCGGCCGAGCAGGTCGCCGATATCTGCCTGGAGGTGAGCGCATGACCAGCCTGCAGCCCCAGACCCCGGGTGGCCCCGGCGCCATGGGCCCGGTCCAGCGTCTGCATTTTGTGGGCGTCGGCGGAGCCGGCATGGGCGGCATCGCCGAAGTCCTGCTCAACCTGGGCTACACGGTCAGCGGTTCGGATCTGCGTGAGAATGCCGTGATCGAGCATCTCCGCGGTCTGGGTGCGGGCATCGCCATCGGGCATCGGGCCGAGCAGGTGCGTGACGCCGATGCGGTGGTCATCTCCAGCGCCGTCACCGAAGACAATCCCGAGGTGATCGCCGCCCGGGCCGCGCGGGTGCCCGTGGTCCCACGCGCCGAGATGCTCGCCGAGCTGATGCGCTTCCGGTTTGGTATTGCGGTGGCGGGCACCCATGGCAAGACCACCACCACCAGCCTGGTGGCGAGCATCCTCGGTGAGGCGGATCTGGATCCGACCTTCGTGATCGGCGGCCGGCTGAACAGCGCCGCCAGTCATGCACGCCTTGGCACCGGCCGTTATCTGGTTGCCGAGGCGGATGAAAGCGACGCCTCGTTCCTCTATCTCAACCCGATGCTCGCGGTGGTCACCAATATCGATGCCGACCATCTGGAGACCTATGGCGGTGATTTCGATCGGCTGCGCGCGACGTTCATCGAGTTTCTCCACCACCTGCCGTTCTACGGGCTGGCCGTGCTCTGCGACGATGATGCCGAGCTGCGCTCACTGGCCGGCGAACTGGCGCGGCCGGTGCGAACCTACGGGTTTTCCGCCAGCGCCGACGTCCGGGCCACCGATGTCGTTGCCGACGCCGGCCGCAGTCATTTCACGGTGCGGGCCGAGGGATTCGAGCCGATGCCGGTCACCCTCAATCTGCCCGGCCGCCACAATGTGCTCAATGCGCTGGGAGCGATTGCCGTGGCCCGGGCGCTGAATGTTGCCGATACCGCGATTCAGCAGGCCCTCGGGGCGTTCGCCGGCATCGGCCGGCGCTTCCAGCAGCTCGGGCGGCTGCCCGTCGCCGGCGGCAGCAGCCTGCTCATGGACGACTATGCGCATCATCCCCGCGAGATCGAGGCGGTCACCGAGGCGCTGCGCAGTAACTGGCCGGGACAGCGGCTGGTGGTGATTTTCCAACCCCATCGATTCACCCGCACCCGCGATCTGTTTGACGACTTCGCGCGGGTCCTGGGCGAGGCCGATCTGCTGCTAGTCACCGAGGTCTACGGCGCCGGTGAAGCCCCACTGCCCGGCGCCGACGCCCGCAGTCTGTGCCGCGCCATCCGGCTGCGCGGTCAGGTGGATCCGGTGTTCGTCGGCGACCTCGATGAGCTGATCTCGATCCTGCCGGCCATGCTGCGGCCCGACGATGTGGTGATCACCCTTGGTGCCGGCAGCATTGGCACGGCGCTGCCGCGGCTGCTGGCCGGGGAGGCACGGTCATGACGATGGCTCACGGCCAGCTGCGTCAATCCGTTCCCATGGCGCGCCACACGACCTGGCGCGTCGGTGGCCCCGCGGCGCGGGTCTATGAACCCGTGGACAGCCGTGACCTGGCCCGCTTTCTGGCCAGCGACCAGGCCGTCGAGCCGTTCCACTGGCTGGGTCTGGGCAGCAATCTGTTGATCCGCGACGGCGGCCTGCAGGGGACCGTGATCCGCCTGCACCGGGGACTGTCCTCGCTGCAGGATCAGGGCGACGGGCGGATGCGGGTCGATGCCGGTGTCCCCTGCGCGAAGCTGGCGCGGGAATGCGGCCGACGGGGTTATGTCGGGGCGGCGTTCTTTGCCGGCATCCCGGGTACGACCGGCGGCGCACTGGCGATGAATGCCGGTGCCTGGGGCGGTGATACCTGGTCGCAGGTGGAGTCGGTGGAAACCGTCGATCGTCACGGCACGCTCCGCGAGCGTGATCCCGCCGACTTCGCCGTGGGGTATCGCGAGGTACGCGGAATGGAGGGTGAGTGGTTTACTGCCGCGACCTTCCGTTTTCAGCCGGGCGGTGATCCGGCTGCACTCAAGGCCCGGGTCAAGGACCTGCTCGCCGAGCGGGCCGAGAAGCAGCCCACCGGCATTGCCAGTGGTGGGTCGGTGTTCCGGAACCCGCCCGGTGATCATGCGGCGCGGCTGATCGAGGCGGCCGGGCTCAAGGGCGCCCGCCAGGGTGGCGCCCGGGTGTCCGAGAAACACGCCAACTTCATCGTCCACGACGGTGAGGCCTGCGCGGCCGATATCGAGGCGCTCATCGACCGGATCCGGGCCACCGTGCAGGCCGTTTACGGCATCACCCTGGAGACCGAGGTCCGCATCATCGGGGAGGCGTTGTCCCATGACGCTTGATGCACACCTCCAGGGGCATGATCCCGGCCGGGTGGCGGTGCTGATGGGCGGCCACTCGGCGGAGCGCGAAATCTCACTGGCCAGCGGCGGCGAGTGCCTGGCGGCGCTGCAGGCGATGGGAGTCGAGGCCACGGCCTTTGACCCCGCCGAGCGCCCGGTGGCGGCCCTTGCGGACTATGACCGCGCGTTCATCGCCCTGCACGGGCCGGGCGGCGAGGACGGCGTGATGCAGGGTGCGCTGGAGGCCATGGGCATCCCCTATACCGGCAGTGGCGTGCTGGCCTCGGCCCTGGGCATGGACAAGCTGCGCAGTAAATGCATCTGGCAGGCGATGGACCTGCCCACGCCGGCCTTCCGTGTGCTGCGGGATGGCGACGACCCGCAGGCGGTGGTCGAGGCGCTGGGGCTGCCGCTTTTCGTCAAGCCGCTGCGTGAGGGGTCAAGCATGGGCACGGCCCGGGTGGATCGCGGCGCCGACCTGGCCGCGGCGGCCGAGCAGGCGCGGGCGTTTGGTGGGGCGGCGCTGGTCGAGCGCTGCATCGACGGCCCCGAATACACGCTTGCGCTGCTGGCGGACCGCGACCTGCCCGCCATTCGCATCGAGGTGGATGAACCGTTTTATGACTACCGCGCCAAGTACCAGTCCGAGTCCACGCGGATGGTCCTGCCCTGCGGTCTGGACGTGGCGGCCGAGGCCCGGATGGCGCAGCTGGCGCGTCGCGCTTTTGCCGCGATCGGCGCCTGCGGCTGGGGGCGTGTGGATGTCATGGCGGATTCGCAGGGCGGTCTGTGGCTGCTCGAGGTGAACACCATCCCGGGCATGACCGATCACTCGCTGGTGCCCGCTGCGGCCGCATCCGCCGGGATCGGGATGCACGAGCTGGTGGCGCGGATTCTGCTGACGAGCTGGAGGCATGGTGACGGACAGTGAGCGGTTTTGTGAGCCAACGCGCGGCGCTGTTGCTGTTGCTGGGATGCCTGACGGCACTCGGCGCCGGCGCCCTGCATGCCCTCGACCGGGGCTGGGTGGGGCCGTTGCTGCCCCTCGAGCGGATCGGCTTCGACGGCGAGCTGGCGCGCCTGCAGGCCTCGGAGCTGCGCGCGGCGCTGAGTGGATCGCTGCAGGGCGGGTTGCTGACCGCCGACGTGACGGCGATCCGCGAGGCGGTCGAGTCGCGGCCGTGGGTGGCCACGGCGACGGTCCGGCGGGTCTGGCCGGATGCCCTGCGGGTCACCATCGATGCGCATCAGGCAGTGGCGATCTGGGGGGAGGGCGCGCTGATGAACACCGATGCCGACCTGTTCCGGCCCAGCCCGCTGCCGGATCTGGCGCTACCGGCCCTGGCCGGTCCGCCGGGCAGTGCCGAGCGGGTGCTCGCCCGTTATCGGGCGCTGCAGGCCCGGCTCGAGCCAGTCTCTCTGAAGGCCGTGGCGCTGACGCTGAACGAGCGTCGGGCATGGACGCTGACACTCGACGGTGGCGCGGTCGTGCGTTTGGGCCGCGACTCGGTCGACGCCCGCCTGGCGCGCTTTGTCGCCGCCTGGCAGCAGTTGCCCGAGACCGATCAACGACAGCCGGCGGTGGCCGATCTGCGCTACCCCGATGGATTTGCCCTGCGGTGGCAGGACGAGGAATGAGTCAATGACAAGAAAACAGGAACGCAATCTGCTGGTGGGCCTGGATATCGGCACCTCGAAGGTCGTGGCGATTGTGGGTGAGATGCAGGCGGGCGGCGATGTCGAGGTGATCGGCATCGGTTCGCACCGCTCGCGGGGCCTGAAAAAGGGCGTCGTGGTCAATATCGAGTCCACGGTCCAGTCCATCCAGCGTGCGGTGGAGGAGGCCGAGCTCATGGCCGGCTGCCAGATCCACTCGGTCTATGTGGGCATCGCCGGCAGCCATGTGCGCTCGCTCAACTCCCACGGCATCGTCGCCATCAAGGACCGTGAGGTGACCCGCAGCGATGTCGAGCGGGTCCTCGACGCGGCGCGGGCCGTGGCCATTCCCGCGGATCAGGAGATCCTCCACACCCTGCCGCAGGAGTACATCATCGACAGCCAGGAAGGCGTCCGGGAACCGGTGGGGATGTCCGGTGTGCGTCTCGAGGCCAAGGTCCACATGGTGACCGGTGCGGTCAGCGCCGCCCAGAACATCGTCAAGTGCATCCGGCGCTGTGGGCTTGAGGTGGACGATGTGATCCTCGAGCAGCTGGCATCGAGCCACGCCGTGCTGACCGAGGACGAAAAGGAACTGGGCGTCTGTCTGGTGGACATCGGCGGCGGCACCACCGACATCGCGGTATTCACCGATGGCGCCATCCGTCATACCGCGGTGATTCCCATTGCCGGCGACCAGGTCACCAACGACATTGCGGTGGCGCTGCGCACGCCCACCCAGCACGCCGAGGACATCAAGATGCGCTACGCCTGCGCACTGTCCCAGCTTGCGACCAGTAACGAGACCATCGAGGTGGCCTCGGTGGGAGATCGCCCGCCGCGGCGGCTGTCCCGCCAGACCCTTGCCGAGGTCGTCGAGCCCCGCTACGAGGAGCTCATGACGCTGGTCCAGGCGGAACTCCGGCGGAGTGGGTTCGAGGATCTGATTGCCGCCGGCGTCGTGCTGACCGGCGGCAGCTCGAAGATGGAAGGCGCGGTGGATCTCGCTGAGGAGGTCTTCCACACCCCGGTGCGTCTGGGGCTACCGCAACACATGACGGGGCTGACGGATGTCGTCCGCAACCCCATCTACTCCACGGGCGTCGGTCTGCTGCATGGCGGCTGGCAACACCGTGACGAATCGCGTCCGGAACTCTCAGCCGGCGGAGCCCAGGGCTTCACGGCGGTATGGGGCCGGATGAGGGACTGGTTCAAGGGAAATTTCTGATTCATCGACGGAGGGTGAAGCAATGTTCGAGTTAATGGATAGCTACAACCAGAATGCGGTCATCAAGGTCGTCGGCGTCGGCGGTGGCGGCGGCAACGCCGTGCAGCACATGGTGGCCGCCGATGTGGACGGGGTGGATTTCATCTGCGCCAACACCGATGCCCAGGCACTGCGTAACAGCTCGGCCCGGACCACGCTGCAGCTGGGTCAGGGCATCACCAAGGGGCTGGGCGCCGGGGCCCATCCGCAGGTCGGCCGCGAGGCCGCCGATCACGACCGGGAGCGGATCGCCGAGGTGCTGGAAGGCGCCGACATGGTGTTCATCACCGCCGGCATGGGCGGCGGGACCGGCACCGGGGCGGCGCCGGTGGTGGCGCAGATCGCCCGCGAAATGGGCGTGCTGACGGTGGCCGTGGTCACCAAGCCGTTCCCGTTCGAGGGCAAGAAGCGCATGAGCGTGGCCGAGGAGGGGATCCGCGAGCTCGAGCGTGAGGTCGACTCGCTGATCACCATCCCCAACGAAAAGCTGCTTGCGGTGCTGGGTCAGGAGCTGACGCTGCTGAACGCGTTCAAGTCGGCCAACGATGTCCTGCTCGGGGCCGTCAAGGGCATTGCCGAGCTGATCACACGCCCCGGCCTGATCAACGTCGACTTCGCTGACGTGCGCACGGTGATGTCCGAGATGGGCATGGCGGTGATGGGATCCGGTGAGTCCAGCGGCGAGGGCCGGGCGCGCGAGGCCGCGGAACGGGCCATTGCCTGCCCGCTGCTCGAGGATGCCAATATCGCCGGCGCCAATGGCGTGCTGGTGAATGTGACCGCGGGGCTGGACCTGTCCATCGGCGAGTTCGATGAAGTGGGTAATGCCGTCAAGGAGTTTGCCTCGGACGAGGCGACCGTCGTGGTGGGCACCGTGATCGATCCCGAGCTCGAGGGCGAGATCCGGGTCACGGTGGTGGCGACCGGCCTGGCCGCTGATCGCCCGGCGCAGGAGCCCGAGGCGGCGCCGGCCGCACGGCTGGTTCCGCGGAAGGCGGCGAGTGGTGATCCGGCCAGCGAGACCCCCGAACGGCCGGCCGCCCGTCAGTGGAGTGCCAACGGCAGCAATGCCGCCGCAGCGGGTAGCGACATGGAATACCTGGATATTCCGGCATTTCTCCGCCGCCAGGCCGACTGACCGAGCCTGCCGGGTGGGCCGGGTTTCTGCTATGCTGCAACGCTAATTTGCCGCGCACTTTTCTGGACAGGGTTGATGATTCGACAACGCACGCTCAAAAACAGCATCCGGGCGACCGGTGTCGGGCTCCACACGGGGGAGAAGGTCTACCTGACCCTGCGCCCGGCACCGGCCAATACCGGCATCCGCTTCTGTCGGATCGACCTTGACCCGGTCGTCGAGATTGCCGCCGATCCGGAGAATGTGGCCGATACCGTGCTCTCGACCTGTCTGAGCCGGGATGGCGTGCGTGTCGCCACGGTCGAGCATCTGCTCTCGGCCATGGCGGGGCTGGGCATCGACAATGCCTACATCGACCTCTCGGCACCGGAAGTGCCGATCATGGACGGCAGTGCCGGGCCCTTCGTGTTTCTGATCCGCTCGGCCGGGACCCTTGAGCAGGCCGCTCCCAAGCGGTTCGTGCGCATCACCCGCCCGCTGACCATCGAGGAGCCGGACGGCAAGCGCGTCAGTTTCGCGCCTCATGACGGCTTCAAGGTGAGTTACACCCTCGAGTTCGATCACCCGGTGTTCCGGGCCGGCGAGCGCACGGCCGAGGTCGACTTCTCATCCACCTCGTTCGTCAAGGAGGTCAGCCGCGCCCGTACCTTCGGCTTCATGCGCGACATCGAGTACCTGCGCCAGAACAACCTCGCGCTGGGGGGCAGTCTCGACAATGCCATCGTGGTCGATGACTACCGGGTGCTCAACGAGGATGGCCTGCGGTACCAGAATGAGTTCGCCAAGCATAAGATCCTGGATGCCATCGGCGATCTCTATCAGCTCAACCGCAGCCTGATCGGCGCCTTTCACGGCTACAAGTCGGGCCACGAGCTCAACAATCGACTGCTGCGCAAGCTGCTGGTCGAACGCGATGCCTGGGAAGAGGTGACCTTCGAGGGCGACGAGGTGGCGCCGATCACCTACGATCAGCCGCTACCCGTCACCTGAGGCGCCGCGACGGCGTGAGGCCAGGCGTCGCAGCGACTCGGCGAGACGCTCGTCGTCCATGCCGCGGGCGGCGGATTCCAGGTGCCGGGCCGTCTCATCGCTCAGGGTGGCACTCCGACGCCGCGGCGGTCTCGCCGGGGGAGGTGTGGCCAGGCGGATCTGCAGTCGGGCCGGCCGCACCCCCAGGGATTCGCCGGCCGTAGCCAGCAGCGCCGATTGATAGGCGCGCAGCGGCGTCGCCCATGCCGAGCTCTCGGCGGTCACGATCAGCGCATCGGTGGACAGGGCGGCGACCTGCCAGTGGCCGTGCAGGCGCCCGGGCAGGGCGCCGTTGAGTGTGCGCGTCGCCCGCTCGAGCAGGGCGGTCTGGCGCCGGATGGCCTTCATGTCGCTGCTCGATCGCCGCATGATTCCCTGTAGGCGGCCGGGGCCGCCGGCCCTGCGCTCGCTCATCGCCGACTCCTGATTTTCCCGCGTCCGATGCGCTATAGTGATGCGTTCATTCTAAAGCGCATTGGATCGGCATGCTCAGCGGAATCGCAAAAAAGGTCCTTGGCACCCGCAACGACCGTCTGGTCAAACGGCTGCGTCGTCAGGTCACCCGCATCAACGCCCTGGAACCGACCATGCAGGCATTGTCGGACGATGCGCTGCAGGGCATGACGGACAGTCTGCGTGAGCGGCTGAATGGCGGCGAGCGCCTGGACAGTCTCCTGCCCGATGCCTTTGCGGTGGTCCGGGAAGCGGCCCAGCGCGTCCTCGGCCTGCGCCATTTCGACGTCCAGCTCATCGGTGGGATCGTCCTGCATCAGGGCCGCATCGCCGAGATGAAGACCGGTGAAGGTAAGACCCTGGTGGCCACCCTCGCGGCCTACCTCAACGCCCTGTCCGGTGAGGGTGTGCACATCATCACCGTCAATGATTATCTCGCGCGGCGTGATGCCGAGTGGATGGGGCGGCTCTACCGCTTCCTCGGCCTGGAGGTGGGCGTCGTCGTGCCCGGCATGGACGGCGAGACCAAGCGCGCCGCCTATCAGGCCGATATCACCTACGGCACGAACAACGAGTTCGGCTTCGACTATCTGCGCGACAACATGGCGCTTCGGGCCGAGGATCAGATGCAGCGCGGCCGGCATTTCGCCATCGTCGACGAGGTCGACTCGATCCTCATCGACGAGGCGCGCACGCCACTCATCATCTCCGGTAAGGCCGAGCAGTCGAGCGACCTGTACGTGAGCATGAACCGGATCGTGCCGGCGCTCGAAGCTCAGGAAGAGGAAGACGGCCCGGGGGATTACTACCTCGACGAGAAGGCCCGTCAGGCCTTTCTGACCGAGTCGGGCCAGGAGCGGGCCGAGGCCCTGCTGCAGGAGGCTGGCCTGCTGAACGAGGGTGAAAGCCTGTACGACGCCCGCAACATCGTCATGGTCCATCACCTCAATGCCGCATTGCGCGCTCAGGTGCTGTTCCAGCGCGATGTCCACTATCTGGTCCGGGATGGTCAGATCGTCATCGTCGACGAGTTCACCGGCCGGGCCATGCCCGGGCGGCGCTGGTCCGAGGGGCTGCACCAGGCCATTGAGGCCAAGGAAGGCGTCGAGATCCAAGCCGAAAACCAGACCCTCGCCTCGATTACGTTCCAGAACTTCTTCCGCCTCTACGACAAGCTCTCCGGGATGACCGGTACGGCCGACACCGAGGCGTACGAGTTTCAGCACATCTATGGCCTGGAGGTGGCGGTCATCCCGACGCATCGGCCAATGGTGCGCAAGGATCATCATGATCTGGTGTTCCTTAACGAGGATGACAAATACCAGGCGATCGTTGACGACATCAAGGACTGCAACGCGGGGGGCCAGCCGGTGCTGGTGGGCACGACCTCCATCGAGAGCTCGGAGCTGATCTCCGGCGCCCTGCGCAAGGCGGACATCGCCCACGAGGTGCTCAACGCCAAGGAAAACGAGCGCGAGGCCGGCATTATTGCCGAGGCCGGTCAGCCGGGCGCCGTGACCATCGCGACCAACATGGCCGGTCGTGGCACTGACATCGTGCTGGGCGGCAATCTGGATGTCGAGCTGGCCGAGCTCGGCGCCGAGGCCGACGAGTCGCAGCGTGAGGCACTGCGGCGTGACTGGCAGGCGCGTCATGACCGGGTCATCGAGGCCGGCGGGCTGCATGTGATCGGCACCGAGCGCCACGAGTCACGGCGCATCGACAACCAGCTGCGGGGTCGCTCCGGTCGTCAGGGCGATCCGGGATCGACGCGCTTTTTCCTGTCACTGGATGACAGCCTGCTGCGGATCTTTGCCTCGGAGAGAGTCTCCGGGATGATGCAGCGCCTGGGTATGCAGGAAGGCGAAGCCATCGAGAGCGGCATGGTCTCGCGGGTGATCGAGAACGCCCAGCGCAAGGTCGAGGCGCACAACTTCGACATGCGCAAGCACCTGCTCGAGTTCGACGATGTGGCCAACGACCAGCGCAGCGTCGTCTATGCTCAGCGCAATGAGCTGCTGGTCTCCGATGATATTTCCGGAACCATCGTTGACATGCAGAACGATGTCCTCTCGGAGCTGCTCGATACCCACATGCCGCCGGGCACCATTGATGATCAGTGGGATATTCCGGCCCTCGAGGAGGCCCTGCAGGGCCAGTTCGGCGTGACGCTGCCGGTGGCGCAGTGGCTGGAGGAAGAGGACGAGCTGGATCGTGAGGGCGTGCTCGAGCGGTTGCAGCAGGCGGTCGTCGAGCGCTATCGCGAAAAGGAAGAAGCGGTGAAGGCCATTGGCGTGAACATGCGCGAGGTCGAGAAAAGCTTTCTCCTGCAGGTCCTCGACAACCAGTGGAAAGAGCATCTGGCCGCCATGGACTTCATGCGCCAGGGCATCGGGCTCCGCGGGATGGCGCAGCGCAATCCCAAGCAGGAGTTCAAGAAAGAAGCCTTCCAGATGTTCCAGGAGATGCTCGACGGCATCAAGCGCGAGACGATCCGCATTCTGTTCAACGTCAACGTGCGCAGCCCCGAAGATGCCGAGGCGGCGGACAGCCAGCGGGAGGCGGAGCGTGCCCGGGCCATGCAGTTCGAGCATGCCCAGGCGAGTGCCCTGCAGGGCGCTGGTACGGCGCCGGCGGCGGCTGCCGATGAGGGCGGGACGGACGCGGATCGTCAGCCCTTCGTGCGTGGTGAGCGCAAGGTCGGTCGCAACGAGGCCTGCCCCTGCGGTTCGGGCAAGAAGTACAAGCACTGTCACGGCCGGCTGTAGCGGGGACATCCACGATGGCCGTTGCCCAGTCCGAGTTACCGCGCCTGCATCCCGTCGCCGGGGTTCAGCTGGGCGTGGCCGAGGCCGGCGTCCGCAAGGCCGGCGCCAATGATCTGGTGGTGATGGCCCTGCAGCCCGGTACCCGGGTGGCCGGGGTCTTCACCCGCAATCTGTTCCGCGCCGCGCCGGTGCGACTCGCTGAAAGCAACCTGCGTGATGACCAGCCGCGTTACCTGCTGATCAATACCGGGAATGCTAATGCCGGCACGGGCCCGGCCGGCGATCAGGCCGCCCGACAGAACTGCGCCGCCCTGGCCGGGCACGCCGGCTGCCGCGCGAGTCAGGTCATTCCGTTTTCCACCGGCGTCATTGGCGAGCCCCTGCCCGCGGCGCGCATCGATGCCGCCCTGCCCGCCGCGCTCGAGGGCCTGCAGCCCGATCATTGGGCGCTGGCCGCCGATGCCATACGCACCACCGACACGCGTCCCAAGGGACGCAGTCAGCGGCTTGCCCTGAGCGGTGGCGAGATCACGCTCACCGGCATTGCCAAGGGATCGGGGATGATCCGGCCGGACATGGCGACCATGCTCGCGTATGTCGCCACGGATGCGCAGATCTCCACCGCGGCGCTGCGCCAGCTTCTGCGCGGGGCGGTGGCGGTCAGCTTCAACCGCATCACCGTTGACGGTGATACATCCACCAACGATGCCTGCATGTTGATGGCTACGGGTGCCAGTGGGGTGGCCCTGGAGGCGGACAGCGACCGCCAGCTGTTTGCCGAGGCCCTGACCGACCTGTGTACCGCACTGGCGCGGGAGATCGTCGCCGACGGCGAGGGAGCGACACGGGATGCGGCGATTCAGGTGACTGGTGCACGGAGTATTGGCGAGGCTGAGCGGGTCGCCTTCAGCGTCGCCGAATCGCCCCTGTTCAAGACCGCACTGTTCGCCGCCGATCCCAACTGGGGCCGGATCCTGGCCGCCGTAGGGCGTGCCGGGGTGGAGGACCTGGACGTCGAACGCGTGCGCATCGCCATCGATGACTGCCCCATCGTCGCCGACGGCGGGTTGAGTCCGGACTACGACGAGGCGCTGGCCGCCCGTCGCATGGCGGCCGACCATGTCCCGGTGGTCATCGATCTGGACCGCGGCGGGCAGGCCGCGACGGTCTGGACCTGTGACTTCTCCTACGACTACGTCCGCATCAATGCCGAGTACCGCAGCTGACCGGACCCGGCTGTCGGTGGCGGTGGGCGTGATCCGCGACCATCGGGGCCGGGTCCTGATCAGCCGGCGCGCCGCCCATCGCCATCAGGGTGAGCGCTGGGAGTTTCCCGGTGGCAAGGTCGATGCCGGCGAGTCGGTGGAGGCGGCGCTGGCCCGTGAACTCGATGAGGAGCTGGGTATCCAGGTGCTGGACACCGAACCCCTCATCGAGATCGCCCATGACTATGCCGATCGTCGGGTGCGGCTGCAGGTCCGCGCGGTGGAGTGGCGCGGCACGCCGACCGGCCGCGAAGGCCAGCCCCTGCGCTGGCTGGCCCCCGAAGCCCTCGAGCCCGCCGAGTTTCCGGTGGCCAACCGACCCATCATCACTGCGCTTCAGTTGCCCCGCCATTACGTGATCAGCCGCGACTGTGACGATCCGGCCGAGTGGTTGATGGCACTCGACCGGACACTGGCGGCGGGTGCCACCATGATCGCATTCCGCGTCCGCCTGGACGCAGCGGCAAGGCGGGCCCTCGCGCGGGAGGCGCTGGCACGCTGCCAGGCCGCGGGCGCGTCGCTGATGATCAACGGGACCGCCGCCGAGGTTCGTGAGATCGGGGCTGCCGGACTGCATATGAATGCCGCTCAGCTGGCCGCGTGCCCATCCCGGCCACTGCCCGCGGACTATCGCGTGGCGGCCTCATGCCACAGCCCCGAGGCGCTCCGGCAGGCCGCGGCATGCGGTGCGGACTTCGCCGTTCTCAGCCCGGTCCAGCCCACCGCGAGTCATCCCGATGCGGCGCCACTTGGCTGGGACACGTTCGCGCAGTGGGTGGCGGACGCGACGCTGCCCGTGTACGCGCTTGGCGGCCTGCAGCCCGGTGATGCGGCGATCGCCCGGGCCCGCGGCGGGCAGGGCGCCGCCGGTATATCGGGGTGGTGGGGTCAGGCGTCGGCGTCTTCGTCGTCACCATCCGGCATGGCGGGCTCGCCCGGGATCTGATGACGCTCGTCAAGCCAGTCGCCCAGATCAATCATCCGGCAGCGACGCGAACAGAACGGCCGATAGGTGGATTCCGCCGTCCAAGCGACTGGTCTGCCGCACTGCGGGCAGGAAACGCTGGGGGGTGTGTCAGATCGCACAGCGCTCAAGGATGAATGAGACATCGTCGTTCACCTGCTGAGGACGTTCGCCCTGCACGGGCTGTTCGAGGAAACGGATGTTGCAGAAATGTCGGCTGCCGCTGACCTCAGGATAGCACTGGATCGAGCGTGGCAGCCGCACCCGAAGCATCTGATAGGGCGTCGCACGGTCCAGACTCGCCTGGAAACTGCCGCTGTCGGCCACCTCGTCCACCGGATCGGCGCTTTCGCGCAGCAGCCGCAGCACCAGCGCCGTGCCCTGGTCCATGAGTCGGAACGCGCCGTGCCACTGCTCGAGCAGGTCCCGACGGTGGGCGCTGTCGCTCTCGAGCCATAGGTGGTAGCCGGGTAGATCGAAGGCGCAGGTCCCGCCCGGTACGCCGGCGCGCTGTTCGATGCTGGTCAGGAATTCATTGTTGCGGACGATGGCGGGGATGCCGGTGGGCGCTTCCCGCAGTTCGGTGGCAACATCCCGGCACTCGGCCAGTACCGGCTCGAGCCGGCGTTCATCCACTTCGGGACGGGCCTGTAGCTTCTCGAGACTGGCGAGGATGCGTTCAAGCTCTTTCTGCAGCTCCGAGCGGACATCACTGCGGGTGAGCAGCGCGGTGATGTCGAGCAGGGCGTCCACGGCGGCACGCGTATGCCAGGGGCTGTCGCCGGAGCGCCCGAACCGCAGGTTCTTGAACAGAAATTCCAGCCGCAGGAAGGTGCGCATCCGCTCGTTGAGCGGATACTCATAGATCATCAAATCGGTGCCGCTGCTGGTGGTGTCCACGCCTGCCCCCTGTTATTCGTGATTGATTGTCACCCAGAAGGCCGGCCTGCACAAAACCACCCGTTCAGACCGCATTGCCCGCCTGCCGGCAATACTGCGCATGCAGGGTGGCCACCCGGGTGTCCAGGGCGGCGGGATCGGCATCGTTGTGAATGACATCATCAGCGATGGCAAGCCGGGCGTCGCGGGACGCCTGACTGGCGAGAATGCGCTCGGCTTCGGCGCGGGATGCGCCGTCGCGCGCCATGAGTCGCTCGCGCTGCTGCGCCGGCGGTGCATCAACCACCAGGACCCGGTCCATGAGATCGGTCCATCCGGCTTCGACCAGCAGCGGCACGACGAGCATGGCATAGGGCGCCTGAACGGCTGCCAGCGCCCGGGCGACGGCCCGGCGGATCCGTGGATGGGTGATTGCCTCAAGGTCGCGCCGGGCGTCGGGATCGGCGAATATCCGTGCCCGCAGGGCGCCCCGATCGAGCTGGCCATCGGTATCGATGACGGCGTCGCCAAAGCGCTCGCGCACCGCGTTCAGCCCGTCGGTGCCGGGTTCGACCACCGCCCGGGCGAGGACATCGGTGTCGATGACGGCGGCACCCTGCGCCTCGAAGCGCCGGCTGACGGCGGTCTTGCCGCTGGCAATCCCCCCGGTCAGTCCAACGACCAGATTCGGGCGGTGGTTCCGGGTGGGCTGTGTCGCTTCCATGGCGACAGTCTAATCCCTCAACGGCGTTGATGGCTGCTTTCAGATAACCGATCCGAGCTGGAAGACCGGCAGGTAGAGCGCCAGCACCAGCCCCCCGACCAGAAGCCCGAGGAAGCTCATGATGAGCGGCTCGAGGGTGCTGCCCAGCGTATCTACGCCCTGACGCACCTCAGCGTCGCGGCGATCGGCAATGCGCTCGAGCACTGCGGGCAGACGTCCGGCGGCCTCACCGGTGGCGATCATCCGCGTGGTGGTGGCGGCAAAGCAGCGTGTGCGCTCGATGGCAAAGGCCAGGGAACGCCCATCCCGCAGGTCTTCACCCATGCGTCGGACCGCCCGCTTGTAAGGCCGGGTGCCGAGGGTATCGGCAACCGTCGGCAGGGCCTCGGCCAATGGAGCGCCGGCCTCCATAAGCAGGGCCAGGGTGCGGGCGAAGCGGACGGTTTCGGCGCCGGCGATGAGGCCGCCGGTGACTGGCATCGCGAGCTTGATCCGGTCGCCGACCTCGCGGACGGCGGGGTAGCGGCGTGTCAGTGCCAGCATCGCCGGTACGGCGCCCAGTGCCGCCAACAGCGCCGGCCAGCCGTTACCGCGCAGCCAGTCCGAGAGCCCGATCACCTGACGGGTAAAGCTCGGCAGCTCGGCGCCGAACCCGTTGAAAAGGGACTCGAACCGCGGCACGACGAACATCAACAGCGCTGTGCTGACCGCCAGTGCCACGAGCAGCACGATGCCGGGGTAGAGCATGGCGTGGCGCAACCGATGACGCAGGGCTTCGGCACGCTCGCGATCACTGGCGATCCGCTCGAGCAGTGTGTCCAGTTGTCCCGACTGCTCGCCGGCGCGGACCAGGCCGCAGATCAGCGGATCGAAATGCCGGGGATGGTCCGCCAGCGCGATCGACAGCGGTGTGCCGGCGGCGATGGCTTCGCGAAGCGCGTCGGCCAGACGTCGCAGCCCGGCATGCTTTTCCTCGCGGGCGATGAGTGTGACCGCGTCGATGAGCGGCACACCGGCGCGGCTCAGTGTGGCCAGCTGGCGCAGCAGGGCATTGATCTGACGGTCATTGGCCTGTGGCGTCTGTGACACGAACAGGCGCTCGAGCCCGGCTGGAACCCGCACGGATCCGCCCAGCGCCAGCCCGCGCGTGCCGAGCCAGCGGCGCAGCTGTTCGACGTCGCCGGCAGGCGTGAAGCCGCCGCGCCGACGACCATCAATATCCCGCCCATGCCATAAAAATGCCCTTACCCTGCCCATCAGCGGGTGACCCGATCGATCTCGCCGGCACTGGTGAGTCCCCGCGCGGCCTTGGCCCAGCCGGCATCCCGAAGGCTCTGTCGGGCGGCGGGCGCCGGCGGTGTCGAAAGCCCGGTGTCGGCATCCGCCTCGAGGAGTCCCTCGCTCAGCGCATCGGTCATGGGCAGGAGTTCGTGAATGCCGATGCGGCCCTTGTAGCCGTGATGGCAGCGCGGGCAGCCGCCGGGCTCGTGGAATCCCGCCGGCGTAGTGGCGGGTCGCCGGCAGTGCGGGCAGAGCTGACGGATCAGCCGCTGGGCACTGATCAGGATGACCGATGCGGCGATACTCCAGCGCGGGATGCCCATGTTGATGAGCCGCGTGATCGCCCCGGCCGCATTATTCGTATGCAGGGTCGAGAGCACGAGATGCCCGGTCTGGGCGGCCTTGATGGCGATTTCGGCGGTCTCGCGGTCGCGGATCTCGCCCACCATGATGACGTCCGGATCCTGGCGCAGGAACGCCCGCAGCAGATGCGGAAAGTCGAGTCCGATGCGGTGGTTGACGCCGATCTGGTTGACGCCGGGGAGTTTGATCTCGACCGGGTCCTCGACGCTGAGGATGTTGCGGGTGCTCTGGTTGAGCTGTTGCAGGGCGCTGTACAGCGTCACCGTTTTCCCCGAGCCGGTGGGCCCGGTGACGAGGATCATGCCATGGGGACGTTCGATGGCGGCCCGGTAGACCGCGAGCTGATCGGGCTCCATACCCAGGCGCTCGAGGTCGAGCGATGTCGCGGTGGCGTCAAGCAGGCGCAGCACGAGCTTTTCGCCAAACAGCGTCGGCACGGTGCTGACGCGGAAATCGACGCCACCGGAATCGGTATCGAGCCGCAGCCGGCCATCCTGGGGCAGGCGTCGCTCGGCGATATCCATGCGCGCCATGACCTTGATGCGGGCGGCGAGTCGGTCGGCCATGTCGCGCGGTGGCCGGGTGGCCTCCTGGAGGATGCCATCGTGGCGAAACCGCACGCGGCAGTGGGTTTCGAAGGGCTCGAGATGGATATCCGATGCCTGTTCGCGGATCGCGCGCCGCAGCAGCTCGTTGATATAGCGGATCACCGGGGTGTCATCCTCGCCATCCGGTGCCGGCGCATCGCGGACAGCTTCGGCGCGGGCGGCCGTGACCAGCTCGTCGGCAGCGCCGCTGACACCGCCGGTAAGGCGCCGGATGCTTGCCGTGAGGTGGTCGTCATCGGCCAGCACCGGCGCCACCGGCAGACCGGCGTGAAATCGCAGCTCGTCCAGCGCCGCGGTATTGGCGGGGTCGGAGACCGCGATCTGCAGGACCCCGTCACGCCAGCGCAGTGGTAGCGCGTGATGGCGCTGGATGAGATCGGGGTCCACCCGGTCGAGCAGCTCGGGGACGGGTTCAAGGCCCTGCTCGGTGACCCGCTCGATACCGAATACCAACGATGCCGCCTCGGCGATGACGGCCGGCGCCAGCGCATCGCTATCCAGCAGCTGCTGGACCAGTGGCCGTCCGGATCGACGCGAGTCGGCGACCAGTCGGTCGGCGGTCTCAGGGGTCAGGGCGGCCCAGTCGACGAGCCGTCGAGCCAGGGCGGGACGCCGATCGGCGGATTCCATGGGGCCTCTCCCGAAGCGTCTGGGAGGGGCATGATCGAAGAACTGCGGACCCGCGGACCGCGGACCGGATCACAGAATAGGGAGTCAGGTGGGGAAAGTGGTCGGAGTAGCAGGATTCGAACCTACGACCTCTGCCTCCCGAAGGCAGCGCTCTACCAAGCTGAGCTATACTCCGACTGTCGATCAGTAGTCGCGGCCGACGGCGAATGCGGCGAGACGACCGAGCGCTTTACGGAACCGGCTTTGCTCGAGCGCGTCAAGCGCTTCGATGGCCTGGTCGGCCTCCCGTTCCGCAAGCCTGCGAGTATAGGTAATCGAGCCGGTGCGCGCAATCGCCGCCACCACGGCGTCGATATCCTCCCGGCCCCCGTTTTCAATCGCATCGCGGACGATGCCACGGTCATCGGCCCCGGCATTCGCCATGCAGTGGATCAGCGGCAGCGTCGGCTTGCCCTCCGCCAGGTCATCGCCAATGTTCTTGCCAATGGTGGCGGCATCGCCGTCGTAGTCGAGGGCGTCATCGGCGAGCTGGAAGGCGATCCCCAGGTGATGGCCGTAGGCGGCGGCCGCCTGCAGTCGGGCGGTGTCGGTGGGGTGGTTGATTTCGACCGCCAGCTGGCAGCCGGCCTCGAACAGCACCGCCGTCTTGCGGTCGATCACCTGCTGGTAGCGCGCCTCGGTCACGTCGGGGTCGTGGACGTGCATGAGCTGCATGACCTCGCCCTCGGCGATGCGGTTGGTGGTCCGCGAGAACAGGGACATCACCGCCATGTCGTCGAGCTCCACCATCATTTCAAAGGCGCGGGTATAGAGGAAATCCCCCACCAGCACACTCGCCTCGTTGCCCCATATCTGATTGGCCGTGTCACGCCCCCGTCGCACCGCGGACTCGTCGACTACGTCGTCGTGCAGCAGGGTCGCGGTGTGGATGAGCTCCAGCGTTGCACCCAGCAGGGCGTGGCGGTGGTCATCAGCGGGGTGGCCGGCGGCACGCGCCATGAGAAGCGCGACCATCGGGCGCAGCCGCTTGCCGCCACCGCCGATGATGTACTGGCCGAGCTGGTTGATCAGGGCGACGTCTGACTGCAGCCGGTCTTGGATGATCCCGTCGACCGCGGACATGTCGTCCGCAACGGGGTTGCGTATGGCGGCGATCTCCATTCGGATGGCATCTCGAGAGAGGGTGGTGGGAGGATGCTAGGAAGGCCCGATGGGGGTGTCAAGCGCGCCGTGCCGGGCGCGTTGACCGCGGGGACGAATCCGACTATCCTCTCACGGTTTTGGAACAACCTTCTGGAGTCGGTCGGATGTACGCGGTAATCAAGTCGGGTGGCAAGCAGTATCGAGTCGCTGAGGGCGATCTCCTGCGGGTCGAGAAGATCAATGCCGAGGCCGGCGAGACCGTCAGTTTCGACGAGGTTCTGCTCGTGGCCGACGGGGACGATGTCAAAGTCGGGACGCCGCGCCTTGAAGGCGGCGCCGTCTCGGCCGAGGTGGTGTCGCAGAGCCGGGCGCGCAAGATCGAGGTGGTCAAGTTCAAGCGCCGTCAGGACTATCAGCGTCATTACGGCCATCGTCAGCACTACACCGAAGTCCGTATCACCGGTATTCAGGCGGGCTAGTCAGCCCCCGGCAACGGAGAGATCAGCAATGGCACATAAAAAGGCAGGCGGCAGTACTCGCAACGGCCGTGATTCGCATTCCAAGCGGCTGGGCGTGAAGCGCTTCGGCGGCCAGGCGGTCAACGCCGGCAGCATCATCGTGCGCCAGCGTGGCACGCACTTCCATGCCGGGCAGAACGTGGGGATCGGTAATGACCACACCCTGTTCGCCAAGGTCGACGGCAATGTCGTGTTCGCGCGCAAGGGCCCGCTGAAACGCCGGGTCGTGAGCATTCAGCCGGCTGGCTGAGCGCGGCCGGCAGTCTGCCCGGATACGGCCCCGCCTCGTGCGGGGCTTTTTGATGGTGACGCCTGGGTAACCCATGAAATTCGTTGACGAAGCGAGCATACGCGTGACGGCCGGCGACGGCGGCAACGGCTGCGTCAGCTTTCGTCGCGAAAAATACGTCCCACGCGGGGGACCGGATGGCGGTGACGGTGGGCATGGCGGCAGCGTCTGGCTTGAGGCCGACTCCGGACTGAATACGCTGGCCGATTTCCGGCACTCGCGCCGGTTTGGCGCCGAACGGGGTCACGACGGCCAGGGGCGGCAGCGAACCGGCCGCTCCGGCGAGGACGTCACCGTCCCGGTCCCCGTCGGCACACTGGTCAAGGACCGGGAAACCGACGAGGTCATCGGCGATCTCACCGGCCATGGCAAACGCCTGTGCGTCGCCGAGGGCGGCCGCGGCGGTCTTGGCAACGTCCACTTCAAGAGCGCGACCAACCGCGCGCCGCGGCGGGCGATCCCTGGCACCGAGGGCGAGCGGCGGGAGCTGGCCCTTGAGCTGCAGCTGCTCGCGGATGTGGGCCTGCTGGGCCTGCCCAATGCCGGCAAGTCGACCCTGCTGCGGGCCATTTCCGCAGCCCGCCCGCGGGTGGCCGACTACCCGTTCACCACCCTGCACCCCGGTCTCGGCGTGGTCCGCATTGGACCGGGCAGCAGCTTTACCGTGGCGGATATCCCCGGTCTCATCGAGGGCGCAGCCCAGGGGGCGGGGCTGGGCACGCGGTTTCTGCGCCATCTCGCCCGAACCCGGCTGTTGCTGCATCTGGTGGATATCGCCGGTATCTACGAGGGCCGCGATCTGGCCGCGGATGTGCGCACTGTCGCCGACGAGCTGACCGCCTACGGACAGGACCTGGCCGAGCGTCCCCGCTGGCTGGTGGTCAACAAGGCCGACCTGTTCCCCGAGGAGGATCGCCCGGGTGTGGTGGCCTCGCTGCGCGAGTCGCTGGGCTGGGATGGCCCGCTGTATCTGATCTCCGCGGAAACCGGCTGGGGGACGGATGCCCTGTGCCAGGCGGTGATGCAGTCCC
The DNA here is from genome assembly GCF_009805925.1 of Spiribacter sp. SSL99. Classification (NCBI taxonomy): domain Bacteria; kingdom Pseudomonadati; phylum Pseudomonadota; class Gammaproteobacteria; order Chromatiales; family Ectothiorhodospiraceae; genus Spiribacter; species Spiribacter sp. SSL99. Next base: position 83,481 of record NZ_MAOM01000018.1, read on the forward strand.
TGCAGGACGATGATGAGCCGGCCTGACCCGCAGCGCCGCCGTCGGTGGGTGATCAAGGTGGGCAGCGCGCTGGTCACCGACAACGGTCGTGGCCTGGATCATCACCGGATCCAGGACTGGGTCCGCCAGATTGTCGAGGCGCGTGCCCAAGGGATCGAGGTGGTGCTGGTCTCATCGGGCTCGATCGCCGAGGGTGTCCGGCGGCTCGGCTGGGATCAGCGCCCCGCCGCGCTGCACCAGCTGCAGGCAGCGGCGTCGGTGGGCCAGATGGGGCTGGTCCAGGCCTATGAAGGCGGGTTTCAGCGCTTTGACGTGCGCACCGCCCAGGTCCTGCTGACCCACGAAGACCTCGCCGATCGCAAGCGCTATCTCAACGCCCGGGTGACGCTGCGCGCGCTGCTTGAGCTCGGTGTGGTGCCCGTGGTCAATGAGAACGACACCATCGCCACCGACGAGATCCGCTTTGGCGACAACGACACCCTCGCGGCCTTGGTGAGTAACCTGGTCGAGGCGGACGAGCTGGTGATCCTGACCGATCAGGCCGGACTGTTCGATGCCGACCCCCGTGCGAATGCCGACGCCCGGCTGATCGATCGGGCGGCGGCGGAGGATGAATCCCTCGAGCGCCTGTGCTCCGACGCCCCCGGGGTGCTTGGCAGTGGTGGCATGCGCACCAAGGTGGTCGCGGCCCGGCGGGCGGCGCGCGCCGGTGCGCTGACGCGGATTGCGTCCGGGCGTGCCGCGGATGTGCTGACGCGCATCGCCGCGGGCGAATCGGTGGGTACACGCCTGGAACCGTCCCGCGAACCGCTTGTGGCCCGTAAGCAGTGGATTGCCGGGCAGCTTCAGGTCCGTGGGCGGTTATGGTTGGATGCCGGCGCGGCCGCGGTGCTGCGTGGGCATGGCCGCAGCCTGCTGGCGGTGGGCGTCACGGCCGTGGAGGGGCGTTTTCGCCGCGGCGAGATGGTGGCCTGTCTGGACCCGGCGGGTCAGGAAGTCGCCCGTGGTCTGGTCAACTACGACGCACCGGCGGCCCGGCGGATCGCGGGTCAGCCGAGCAACGCGATTGAATCGATTCTGGGCTATCTGGCCGAGTCGGAACTCATTCACCGGGACAATCTGGTGCTGACCGACCCGGTGCGTCTGCCGGAATGACTAGCCGAGCTGCTTGATCTGCTGGGCCAGCCGGCTTTTGTGACGGGCGGCCTTGTTCTTGTGGATGACGCCCCGGGTGGCCATGCGGTCGAGCACCGGCACCGCAGCGGCGTAGGCGGCCTCGGCAGCGGCCTTGTCGCCCTTGGCAACGGCGCTGGTCACCTGCTTGAGCTTGCTGCGCATCATCGACCGGCGGGCCTGATTATGACGGCGCTGCTGTTCGGCCTGACGGGCCCGTTTGCGGGCGGAGGCGATATTGGCCAACGTGCTACTCCTGTTGAGTCTTTAGCGTGAGAAAAGAGCGGTAATATGCGAAGGCAGCGCCCGAATGTCAACTCATAAAGCGATCAGGCCGGCAGCCAGGCTCTGGCAGTCGGTGATGACGTTCGGCAGCTGGACGCTGGTGTCGCGGGTCATGGGGCTGGCGCGGGACATTGTCCTGGGCGTCATTTTCGGGCCCTCCGCGGCGACGGACGCCTTTTTCGTGGCATTCAAGATCCCCAATTTCCTGCGCCGGCTCTTCGCCGAAGGCGCCTTCCAGCAGGCCTTCGTCCCGGTGCTGGCCGACGCCCGCCAGCACGGCGGGGATGCCGCGGTGCGCCAGCTGCTCGGGCGTGTCAGCGGCTGTCTGGCGGTGATCCTGCTGGTCATGACGGGGCTCGCCATGCTGGGCTCGCCGGTGCTTGTGCGGGTGTTCGCACCGGGGTTTGTCGATCAGCCCGACCAGCTCGCTCTGACTGCCGAAATGCTTCGGCTCACGTTTCCGTACCTGCTGTTGATCGCCTTGACCGCCGCCGCTGCAGCGGTGCTCAATACCTACCAGTCCTTCGGTCCGCCGGCATTCGCGCCGGTGCTGCTCAATCTGTGCCTGATCGCGGCGGCCATTGGTGTGGCGCCACGCCTTGAGGTCGGGGTCATGGCCCTGGCCCTGGCGGTGCCGGTGGCCGGCGCCCTGCAGCTCGCGGTGCAGCTGCCTTTCCTGTGGCGACGCGGCGTACTGGCCGCACCCTGGCCACGCTGGTCCGACCCGGGGGTGCGGCGGATCCTGCGCCTGATGGGGCCGACGCTTTTCAGTACGTCGGTCCAGCAGATCAACCTGCTGCTCGATACCATCCTGGCGTCATTCCTGATCGTGGGCTCGATCAGCTGGCTCTACTGGTCGGACCGGCTCATGGAGTTTCCGTTGGGGGTATTCGGGATTGCGCTGGGCACGGTCATTCTGCCGCGGCTGTCGGCCCAGCATGCCGAAGCCAGTCCCGAGCGCTTCAATGCCACGCTGGACTGGGCGCTACGGCTGGCGTTGGTGATCATTGCGCCGGCCACCCTGGGTCTGATCGCGTTGGCCTCGCCGCTGCTGGCCACCCTGTTCGGTTATGGCGAGTTCGGCGCCGCTGACGTCGAGGCCGCTCACTGGAGTCTGATGGCCTATGGCATCGGGCTTTTCGGCTTCGTACTGGTCAAGGTCCTGGTGCCCGGCTACTTCTCGCGTCAGGATACCCGCGGACCGGTCCGCTGCGCGGTCATCGCGATGGGCGTCAACATGGTCCTCAGCCTCTCGCTGGTGGCACTGCTGATCGGTACGGGGATCGCCCATGCCGGTCTGGCCCTGGCCACGGGCCTCGCGGCCTGGGTGAACGCCGCCCTGCTGCTGCGGGGCCTGCGCCGGCAAGGCATTTATCAACCCTTACCCGGCTGGGGGCGGTTGTTCCGGCGAGTCCTGGCGGCCCTGCTGGCGATGGCGTTCAGCCTGCAGGCCGCGGCCGGGGAGCCCGCCCTGTGGCTGGCCCTGGACGCCCCGTTGCGGATCGCCTGGCTGGCCGGCGTGATCGTGCTTGGCGCCGGGGTCTATGGACTGGTGCTGTGGCTGCTCGGCGTGCGGCCGGGCGAGTTCCGCGAGCCACCGGCGTGAACATGGCTGGATGGCCACCGGCTCCCGTATACTACGAATTGATCATGATCGGGTTGGATACAGAGCATGGAACTCATCCGCGGCGCGCATAACCTCGAGCAGCGGCACCGGCCGTGTGTGGCCACCATCGGTACCTTCGACGGCATCCATCGCGGCCATCAGGCGGTGATCGAGGCCCTGCATGCGGCCGGCCGCCGGCTTCAGCGGCCGGCGACCGTCATCCTGTTCGAGCCCCAGCCGCGCGAATTCTTCACGCCCGACCGGGCACCGGGGCGCATCACCCGCCTGCGTGACAAGCTGCGCATCCTCGAATCGCTGGGCGTGGAGCGCACCCTGTGCCTGCGCTTTGACCGTCGCCTTGCCCGGGAGCCGGCGGAGGATTTCATGCGCCGACTGCTGATCGACGCCCTGGACGTGCGGTTTCTCATGGTGGGTGATGACTTCCGCTTCGGTCATCGACGCCGGGGCGACTTCAGCATGCTCCGCTCGGCGGCGCAGGCCTTCGGCTTTGAGCTTGAGCGCATGCCCACAGTCCATGATGGCGATTCGCGGGTCAGCAGTACCCGCGTTCGTGAAGCCCTCGAGGCGGGTGATCTGGCCACGGCCGAACGTCTGCTCGGCCACCGCCTGCGCATCACCGGGCGGGTCGCCCACGGCGAGGCGCTGGGTCGGGAGCTGGGCTGGCCGACGGCCAATATCCGCTTCGGGCCGCATCCGCCGCCGATGCGCGGCATTTTCAATGTCCGGGTTCATGGCCTGGGCGAACCGCGCCCCGGGGTCGCGAGCCTGGGCACGCGCCCGACCGTCAACGGTGTGGAGACGCTGCTCGAGACGTATCTGCTGGACTTCTCCGGCGATCTCTACGGTCGCCCCATTGAGGTGGAGTTCCTGACCCGGCAACGCGGTGAAGAACGCTTCGATGGCCTCGACGCCCTGAAAGAACAGATTGCCGCGGATGTCGCCGCGGCCCGGACGTGGTTCGTGGACCACGGTTATCTCACAGCCAACAGCGCAGGATGAATCCGTGAGCGATTACAAGGACACCCTCAACCTTCCGAGGACCGCATTCCCGATGCGCGCCGGCCTGGCCAAGAGCGAGCCCCGGCGCCTGGCGCGCTGGCGCGAGGAGGGCGTCTACGAGCGTCTGCGCGAGGCGCGCCGCGGGCGGACCCGTTATGTACTGCATGACGGGCCACCCTACGCCAATGGCAGCATTCATATCGGCCATGCCGTCAACAAGATCCTCAAGGATGTGATCGTCAAAAGCCGCAGTCTGGATGGCTTCGATTCGGTCTATGTGCCGGGCTGGGACTGCCATGGCCTGCCCATCGAGCATAAGGTCGAGCAGACCATCGGCAAGGCCGGCGAAGCGGTCAGCGAGCGCGCTTTCCGCGATGCCTGCCGCGAGTTCGCCACCGAGCAGGTCGCCGGGCAGAGCGAGGATTTCCAGCGCCTGGGCGTGCTCGGCGACTGGCAGAACCCGTATCTGACCATGGCCCCCCGGACCGAGGCGAACATCCTGCGGGCGCTGGGCGAGATCGTGCGGAATGGCCATCTCAAGCGCGGCTTCAAGCCCGTGCACTGGTGCATGGACTGCGGCTCGGCGCTGGCCGAGGCCGAAGTCGAGTACGAGGCCCATACCTCGCCCGCCGTCGATGTGCGGTTCCGCGCGCTGGATGGCGAGGGGCTTGCGCGGCGCTGTGGGGCCAGTGTCGACGTGGGCGACGCGCCGGTCTCAGTCATGATCTGGACCACCACACCGTGGACGATCCCGGCCAATCAGGCGGTGGCGCTGCACCCGCAGTTCGACTACGTGCTGGTGTCCGTCGAGCATGGCCGCGAGTACATGCTGCTGGCCGAGGCCCTGCACGAGACCGCGCTGGCCCGTTATGGCATCGAGCATTTCGGTATCGTCGGACGCTGCCGGGGCGAGCATCTCGAGGAACTCACCCTTGTGCATCCATTCCTGGACCGCCATGTGCCGCTGATCATGGGCGAGCACGTCACCACCGAGGCCGGCACCGGAGCGGTTCATACGGCGCCCGACCACGGTGCCGACGATTTCGAGGTGGGTCAGGCCTACCACCTGCCGCTGGAAAACCCCATCGACGACGCCGGACGCTTCCGCGGCGGCGAGTTCGCCGGGCAGTTCGTTTTTGATGCCAACCGCGGCATCGTCGAGCGCCTCGAGGTGTCGGGGGCCCTTGCCCATCACGAGCCCTATGCCCACAGCTATCCGCACTGCTGGCGGCACAAGACACCGATCCTGTTCCGCGCGACCCCGCAGTGGTTTCTCAACCTCGAGGCATCGCAGGTCCGTGCCCGTACCCTCGACGCACTGCCGCAGGTGAACTGGCATCCCGCCTGGGGCGAGGAGCGCATGGCCGCCATGATCGCCAACCGGCCCGAGTGGTGCATCTCGCGACAGCGTAACTGGGGAGTGCCGATCGCGCTTTTCATCGACCGCGAGACGGGTGAACCGCATCCGCAGACTGATCGCCTGATCGAGGCAGTGGCGCAGCGCATGGAACAGGACGGGATCGATGCCTGGTTCGAGCTCGAGGCCCGGGAGCTGCTCGGTGACGAGGCCGAGCGCTACGAAAAGGTCACCGATATCCTCGACGTCTGGTTCGACTCCGGGACCACGCACGCCACGGTGCTGCGCGGGCGGGATGACCTGCAGTGGCCGGCCGACCTCTATCTGGAGGGCAGCGACCAGTACCGCGGCTGGTTCCAGTCGTCACTGCTCACCGGCATGATGATCGACGGCAGGCCGCCGTATAAGACCGTGCTCACCCACGGCTTCACGGTGGATGAGCAGGGCCGGAAGATGTCCAAGTCAAAGGGCAACGTCGTCGCGCCCCAGTCGGTCATGAACGCCCTGGGGGCGGATATCCTGCGACTCTGGGTGGCCTCGTCGGATTACACCGGCGAGATCGCGGTGTCCGACGATATCCTCAAACGCACCGCCGATGCCTATCGCCGGCTGCGCAACACGGCGCGTTTCCTGCTGGCCAATCTGGACGGCTTCGAACCGTCGGCCAATGCCCTCGCGCCCGGGCAGATGCTGGCCCTTGACCGCTGGGTGGTCGACCGCGCCCTGCAGCTGCAGGAGGCCATCATCGATGATGCCCAGCGCTTCGACTTCCATCAGCTCTACCAGCGTGTTCACCATTTCTGCGTGCTTGATCTGGGCGGTTTCTACCTGGATGTCATCAAGGATCGCCAGTACACCACCGGGGCGGACAGTCTCCCGCGGCGTTCCGCGCAGACGGCCATGTGGCATATCGCCGAGGCACTGGTCCGCTGGCTGATGCCGGTGCTGTCCTTCACCGCCGACGAAATCTGGGAGCATCTGCCCGGCGAGCATGCCGGGACGGTCCTGGAGGCCGAGTGGTACGGGGGGCTGACGCCGCTCGACGACGGGCTGATGAACCGGGCTTTCTGGGAGGATGTCCTGACGCTGCGCGACGCGGTGGCCAAACGGATCGAGGCCATGCGCAACGACCAGCAGCTGGGCGCGACACTTGAAGCCGAGGTTGATCTGTACTGCCCTGAGCCGCTGGCGGCGCGCTGGCAGGCCCTGGGTGATGAGCTGCGCTTTGTCCTGATCACCTCCGCGGCGCGGGTGCATCCGCTATCCGAGGCGGATGACCAGGCCCGGGCCGCGCATCTGGGCGACGGGACGCGGTTTCTGTTCAGCGTCCAGGCAAGCGGGCATGACAAGTGCGAGCGTTGCTGGCACCGGCGCGCCGATGTGGGAGAGGATCGGGACTATCCGGCAATCTGCTCGCGCTGTGTCAGCAATATCGCCGGCGACGGTGAGACACGCCGGTTCGTCTGATGCGCAGCGGACTGCGATTCGGGTTACTGCTCGGTCTGACGGTGCTGGTCGTCGACCAGGCCAGTAAGTGGCTGGCCTTCAACAGCCTGTCGCCCTACACGCCCGAAGCGCTGCTGCCCCTGGTCAATCTGACCCTCGCCTTCAATACCGGTGCGGCGTTCAGCTTTCTGGCCGATGCCGCAGGCTGGCAGCGCTGGCTGTTGATCGGGGTGGCGGTGGCCGTCAGCCTGTATCTGCTGCACTGGCTGCGCAGCCTGGCGGGCGGGCGACGCCTTGAGGCCGCGGGGCTGGGACTGATACTGGGCGGCGCCGTGGGAAACCTCATCGACCGCGTCCGGCTGGGCGCGGTCATCGATTTTATCGACGTTCATTACGGTGGCTGGCACTGGCCGGCTTTTAACGTGGCCGACGCGGCGATTACGGTGGGCGTCGTGATGATCCTTCTCACGGCCTGGCTGGACTGGCGACGCGCTCGCTGAGTCGCCGGGGCCGTACCTGATCCGCCATGGGAGACTCGCACAATGCAGGAAATCAGACTCGCCAACCCCCGCGGCTTCTGCGCGGGCGTCGACCGTGCCATCAGTATCGTCGAACAGGCGCTGGAGGCGTTCGGACGGCCGATCTATGTGCGTCATGAAGTGGTGCATAACCGTCTGGTGGTCGACGACCTGCGGGACAAGGGGGCGATCTTCGTCGAGGAACTGGATGGCGTGCCCGCCGGGTCGACGCTGATCTTTTCGGCCCACGGGGTATCCCAGTCGGTCCGGGACGAGGCGGTGGAGCGTGGCCTGCACGTGTTCGATGCCACCTGTCCGCTGGTGACCAAGGTGCATATGGAGGTGCGCAAGCACGCCCGGCAGGGCCGTGAAGTGATCCTGATCGGTCATGATGGCCACCCGGAGGTGGAGGGCACCATCGGTCAGTACGTCGGGGAGCGCGCCGACCAGGGCGGCATCCATCTTGTCGAGACGCCGGCGGACGCCCACGCGCTGACCGTCAAGAACCCGGATGATCTGGCCTTCGTCACCCAGACCACCCTGTCCATGGATGACACGGCATCGGTGATCGAGGCCCTTCAGACGCGGTTTCCGCGCATCGAGGCGCCGCGCAAGGACGACATCTGCTACGCCACCCAGAATCGTCAGGACGCCGTTCGCGAATTGGCCGGCGAGGTGGACGTGATGGTGATCGTGGGGTCGACCAACAGCTCGAACACGCGGCGCCTCACCGAGCTCTCCGAGCGCCTTGGTGTGCCCGCCCACCAGATTGATCGCGCCGTCGAACTCGAGCGCGACTGGGTGGCCGATGCCGGCCGCATCGGCGTGACCGCCGGCGCCTCCGCCCCCGAATCATTGGTGCAGGCGGTCATCGATCAGCTGGTGGACTGGGGGGCACAGCGCCCGGACACCAGCGGCAGCTACACCGAGGATGTGGTGTTCTCAATGCCGCGTGATCTGCTGCGGGCGATCCCCAAGCGTGGCGAGATCAAGACGGTCGTCGACTGATTAGCAGGCCGATGCCGCGGCGGACTCGATGCGGGCCCGTCCGGCGGCATTGACGATCATTGACCGGGCCGCGCGCAGCCGGCCCGTCGGCGTGCGCTGACACAGCGACAGTGTGCCCATCTGCAGGCTGCCACCGGGACGGCGGGTGGCGCCACTGGGTTGGTAGTGCAGCGCTCCCCCAATGCCGGCATTGGTGGCCGCGGTGATGGAAGTGGGTAAAGCGGCCGCGGTCGCAAGCCGCTCCTCGCCGGGTTGGCGGCGGCCGTCGCCGTTGGCATCGACAAAGATCATCCAGCCCTTGTGCCAAGCCTTGTCGGTGGCGGCGATCACCACCGCCCGCCCGCGTGTCACCGCCGCGTGGCGGGCATGCCGGACCGCCCCGTGCAGGCGGTCGGTGGCGCTGTCGAGCCGCGCCTTATGGGCCAGGTCGGAGAAACCCGGCGCACTCAGCATGACGAGCACCGCCGCCAGCGCGAGCGTGACGAGAAGTCCGAGCAGGGTGTGGCCGTGCTGTGCGGGCATTGAAGATCGCCTTGACCCCGGTGATCGTCCAATCTAGCGCACTGGTCCGCTGCGTCGAGGCCCGCTGGTCGGAGTCTGGCAGCTTGGAGGCATGCGCCCTTCGAACGGATTCACGCTGCTGGAGATGCTGATCGCCCTGGCGATCGTGGCCATCCTCGCCCTGGCGGCCGTGCCGGCGTACCTCCAGCCCATGAGTCGGGTTGAATCCACCCAGGCCGGCGCCTGCCTGCTCGAGCTTGCCGGCCAGCTGGACCGGCATCGTCTGGAGGGTAAGGACTATGCCGGCTTTGCGGTGGCCGGCTCGGACGCGGCCTGCCGGTTACGTCTGTCGGATCGCTATCGTTTTGAGGCCGGTGTCCCCGGCGAGCCGACCTGGGGTGGCATGACCACCGACCCGGTTGCCTGGCAGCTGCGGGTCCGACCGCGGGCCACCGATGGACATGGGGCTCAGGCCCCGGGGTGTGCGGCTCTGGTGGTGCGGGATGATGGCCGCCGTGGCGTGATGGCCGACCTGGCGGGAGCGGTCCAGACCGCCGCGGATCGCGTTCGGCGCTGCTGGCGCTAGTCTTGTCTGAACCGCACGCCTCGTCTACCATTATGCCCCGATTGCCGGCGTAGCTCAGTTGGTAGAGCAACGCATTCGTAATGCGTAGGTCCGCGGTTCAAATCCGTGCGCCGGCACCAGTCTTCCCGCCGCACCTCATCTCCCAAGGCCAAAGACCAGCAGCAGGGCAAGGACCACCGCCGTCCAGAGCGCCATGGAGCCGGTCGGCCAGCTGCGCAGGGGCCAGCCGCTGAGTCGCAGATGCGTGGCCCAGCCCTCGAGTGCCTGAAAGCGTGCCATGAACGCCTGCCGCGCCGCCGCATCAACCCGGCGGACCCCGCCACCGAGGCGGTCCAGCGCCCGCTTGCCGGGCACGCGGTAGAACCAGTCCAGATCGAGGCTGATCTTGTTCTTGCCGCCGAGCACGCCCACCAGCAGGAAGAATCCCAGCCCGGTGAACAGCAGCAGCTGCATTTCCTTGATCAGATGACCGGCGGTATACGCCTGATACTCCACCGGGTAGGGCAGGATGGCGTACAGCCACCCCGGTGCGATGCCGATGACAAAGCAGAGCAACGCCGCGATTCCCATTGCGATGCGCATGTTCAGGGGCGCCTCCGGCGGCCGCAGGCCCGAATCCTGGCCCATGAAGGTGTACCAGGGCAGCTTCAGGGTGGTGCTCATGAAGGTACCAACGCCCGCCAGTGTCATCAGCAGAAAGATCACCCCGCGTCCCTCCACCGCGGCCGCTTCAATGATCATGGTCTTGCTCACGAAGCCGCTGAACAGCGGGAAGGCCGAGATCGACAGCCCGCCGACCATATAGAGCAGAAAGGTCACCGGCATGGTGCGGTAGAGGCCGCCAAGTTCGGTCAGCCGGCTGCGTCCGGTCATCTGCAGGACCGCCCCGGCGCCCATCAGCAGCAGCGCCTTGTAGAGGATATGGGTGAAGGCATGGGCGGTCGTGCCGCTGATGGCCAGCGCGCTGCCCAGCCCGACACCCGCGACCATGTAACCCACCTGGCTGATGATGTGATACGACAGCAGCCGGCGGATGTCGTTGACCAGAAAGGCATAGATCACGCCGTAGAGCGTCATGAAGACACCCAGCCATACCAGCAGCTCCGTGCCCGGAAAGCCCCGTGCCAGGACATAGACTGCCGTCTTGGTGGTGAAGGCGCTGAGAAACACCGTCCCGGTGACGGTGGCCTCGGGATAGGCATCGGGCAGCCAGGCATGCAGTGGCGGCGCCGCGGCATTGATCAGGAATGCCACCAGAATCAGATAGAAGGCCGGGCCACCGCCGTCAAGCGCCTCGAAGGCGAGGCTGCCGGTGTGAAGCCAGTAGGCGATGATGCCCGCGAGCAGCAGCATCCCCCCGAGGGCATGAATGATGAGGTAGCGGAACCCCGCCTCGTAGGCGGCCTGGCGGCGACGCCGCCAGATCAGCCACACCGAGGCGATCATCATGATTTCCCAGAACACGTAGAGCGTGATCAGATCGCCGGCGAACACCGCCCCCAGGCCGGATGCCGCATAGAACGCCGCGGCCACATGCTGGGCCCCATCGTTGACCTGGAGCGCGAACACGTTGCCGATGAAAATGATCAGCGCGAAGACGTAGGCGAAGGCGAGACTGAGCTTGTCGACCCGCAGTGGCACCAGCTCGAGTCCGGCAAGCTCCAGGCGAATGGTCAGCCCCGCGGGCAACGCGACCACCGCCGCCAGCACCAGCAGTGGCAGGACCAGCTGCCAGACCTGTCGCTGCCGCCCCTGGAGCACCGCCAGGGGCAGGGCGCCCAGCATCAGCAGCAGCGCGGGATGCAGCCACTCACCCATGTTCGGACGCTCCGTGATCATCGGTGTCGTCGTCCGGCTCGGCATAGTAGTCCGGGCGCCGATAGACGAGGCCATAGCCGATGGCCTTGTACACGCCAATCAACAGCAGCGCCCCGAGAAACGCGAAGACGGCCGTAAAGCCGGGTATGCCGTCCCAAGGAAAGCGGCTGTAATGCGATGGCTTGAGCACGTCGAGCAGCACCGACAGACCCATAAGGCCGATCATCGTCCCCCGCACCAGCCGGCCGTGCCGGACCAGTGCACCGATCATCGCGGCAGTCGCAGTCGTCATTTTCATGCGCGCTTCCTTGCGGTCATCACGGTATCCCCATGGCCAGCAGTCGATAGGCGGGATCGGCGAGGATGAACAGCACCAGCGTGCCGGCGGCGGTCACCAGCAGTGGGACAAGACACAGCGCCGGCGCCTCGGACACCCGGTAGCGTGCCGGTTCGTCATCGGGCGGCGGGCGCAGGAACGCCCGCATCACCGGCGGCATCAGGTAGCCGATGTTGAGCAGTGTGCTCAGCACGAACGCCCCCACCACCAGGTACTGCTGCGTGCTCCAGGCACCGCTGATGAGGTACCACTTGCTCCAGAAGCCGCCCGTGGGCGGCAATCCGATCACACATAGTGCGCCGATGAAAAAGGCCAGCATGGTCAGGGGCATGCGGCGGGCGAGGCCGTCCATACCGGAGACCGTGTTGATCCCACTGGCCACATAGATCGCACCGGCACAGAAAAACAGGGTGATCTTGCCAAAGCCGTGCATCAGCATGTGCAGCCCGCCACCGATCGCCGCCAGCTCGGTGGCCAGCAGGGCACCGGTGACGATGTAGGCCAGCTGGCTGACGGTGGAGTAGGCCAGCCGCGCCTTGAGATTGTCCTGCCGAAGCGCCACGAGGGAGGCGGCCAGCATGGTGAATACGGCGATGTACAGCATCAACGGCTGGGTCAGCAGCGACTGCGTATAGTCCAGCCCGAAGATATAAAGCACGACGGTGAGCACGCTGAACACGCCCGCCTTGACCACCGCCACGGCATGCAGCAGGGCGGAAACTGGCGTCGGTGCCACCATGGCCGCCGGCAGCCAGCGGTGGAAGGGCATGATCGCCGCCTTGCCAATGCCGTAGAGCAGCACCACCAGCAGCAGCGCGCCCGCACCCGGTGATACCGAGTCGTCGAGGATGCCGCCGGTGGTGAAGCTGAGCGTGCCGACCGAGGCCCCGATCCAGATGATCGCCGGCAGCATCAGTCCGATGCTCGTCACCAGCAGCAGCGCCAGATAGGTCCGCGCCCCGCTGCGGGCCTTTTCAGTGCCGGTATGCGCCACCAGGGGATAGGTGGAAATCGACAGGATCTCGTAGAACAGGTACAGCGTGAGCAGGTTCTCGGCGAACGCGATGCCCATGGTGGCGCCCAGCGCGATCGCGTAGCAGGCCATGAACCGGGTCAGGTGGTGGTAGCCGCCCGCGCGCAGATAACCGATCGCGTAGGGCGTGGCGACGATATAGAGCGTCGAGGCGAGCAGCGCGAAGATCAGCCCGAGGGGCTGGGCCGACAGGGTGATGGACACGCCGGGGATCCAGTCCACCAGGGTCTGCTCCATGGCATCGTCGCCGCCGACCCGCCGGATGAGCACCCCGACCACGGTCAGGAACAGCGGCACCGGCAGGGCAAAGCACAGGCCGTCGCGCAGGCGGGGCCGGTTGGCGGCAAGGCCGATCGCGGCGGCGCCGAGGAACGGGATCAGGACCGCCAGAAACGGTGTCATGACCACACTCCGCCCGCCAGCGCCTGGGCCGCCCGGGTGGCGCCCCCCACGGTCAGGCGGGTATCGATGCCAAACCAGAAGTTCGCTGCGACCAGCACCCAGACCGGCAGCAGCAGTGTCCAGTGCGCCTCCTGCACGGTGGGGGCATCCTCGGGGCGGGGCTGCATCCAGGCGATTTCCACCACCCGCGCGATGTAGATCAGCGCCATCAGCGAGGTGATGAGGATCAGCCCGACAAGCCAGAGCTGGTCGGCCTCCACGGCGGCGCTGAGCAGATACCACTTGCTGATGAACCCCGCCGTCGGCGGCAGCCCCACCAGGCTGACCCCCGCGAGTGCAAACGCGGTCAGGGTCCAGGGCATCTGCCGGCCGATGCCTCGCAGGTCACTCATCGCCAGGCCGCCGCAGCGGTAGGCGATGAGCCCGGCGCTGGCGAACAGGGCCGCCTTCATCAGGCCATGGTTGAAAAGATGCAGAAACGCGGCGCTCAGCCCGGCAAGCGTGGTCAGGCTGACGCCCAGGACCATGTAGCCGACCTGCGCGATCGACGAGTAGGCCAGCATGCGCTTGAGGTTGCGCTGCATGATCGCCAGCCACGAGCCGGCGAACATGCTGCCGATGGCAAGCGACATCAACCCCGCCGCCAGCGGCAGCGCGGCAAAGCTGTAGGCGGCGCCGAAGACGTCGAAGATGAACCGCAGCATCACATAGAGCGCCACCTTGGTCGCGGTGGCGGCGATCAGGGCACTGATCAGTGATGGCGCGTAGGTGTAGGCATTGGGCAGCCAGTGATGCAGCGGGAACAGCGCCAGCTTGATGGCGAGACCCACCACGACGAAGCCCAGTCCCACCTGGAGCGCCCGGGCGCCCTCCGTCACCGGCAGTCGCTCAGCGATATCCACCATGTTGAGCGTACCGGTGAGGATGTAGAGCACGGCGATCCCGATGAGCAGGAAAGTGGCACCCACCGTGCCCATGATCAGGTAGCGGAAGGCGGCGATCAGGGCGCGGCGGTCGCGGCCGTGGGCGATCAGACCGTAGGTCGCCAGCGACGAAATCTCGAGGAATACGAAGACGTTGAAGACATCACCGGTGAGCGTGATGCCGAGCAGCCCCGCCAGGGCGATGAGCACGAGCGCATAGAAACTGCCCTGCCGCTCAGGCACCTCGGCATCCACCAATGGCTTGCCCCACGGCAGAAGGATCGCCGACACGCCGGTAATGAGCAGTGCGACGAACGCGTTGGCGGCATCCACCCGGTATTCGATCCCCACCGGCGGGGCCCAGTCGCCGAACGCGTAGCTCAGCGTGCCGCCATCAAAAACCGCCGCCAGAACCATGGCGGCCAGGATGAACGCCGTGGTCATGGCGAGAGTCGCCAGCACCCATGGCAGGCCGCGACCGGGCAGCAGGGCGCAGACCGGGCCGGCGATCAGCGGGATGAGAACGACGAAAGGCATCAGCTCGGTGATCGAGCTCATACGCGGTCGTCCTCCTCGGCCGCGTCGATGGCGTCATCGTCGATGCTGCCGTAGGCCTCGCGAATGCGCACGGTCAGCGCCAGGGCGACGGCGGTGGTGGCGATACCCACCACGATGGCGGTCAGGATCAGCACGTGGGGCAGGGGGTTGGAGTAGCGCTCCACGCCCTCGCGCAGCACCGGGGTCGCGCCGCCGATGACCTTGCCCGCGGAGATGAACAGGATGAACACCGAAGTCTGGAAAATCCCCAGACCGATGACTTTCTTGATCATGTTGCCGCGCGTGATCATGCAGTAATAGCCGGTCATCATCAGCACGATCACCGCCCAGTAGTTGATGAAGCTCAGCAGCGTCATTCCCCGTCCACCGTGACATCATCCGTGGCATCGGGATCGAGGCCGGCGGCCAGCGTATCGGCGCGGCGGCGGGCGAACAGCAGGAAGATCAACATCACCACCGCGGCCACGGTGACGCCAACGCCGAACTCGACGAGGATGATCCCGGTCTGCTGCGCCGCCTTGGGCGCATCGAGCAGCGGATAGAAATCGAGAAAGCGGCCGCCCAGTACGACGCCCAGCACCCCGATCAGGGCGTAGAGCAGCACCCCCAGCGAGGCGAGGGCGTAGATCACCCGTTGCGGAATCACGCGCAGACCGGTCTCGAGCCCGTAGATGAACACGAACAGGATCCAGGCCGAGGCGAACAGCACACCGGCCTGGAACCCGCCCCCCGGGGAATATTCGCCGTGAAACTGGACGTACAGACCGAATAGCATGACCAGCGGGATGAGAAAGCGGGCCACGACGACCAGGATGGCGTTGTCTCTCATCGTTCATCCTCTTCCCGCCGGCGTTTCCGGGGCGGCGGCGAGAGCAGGGCATAGACCACGATGCCGGCGGTGAGGATGACCACCGCCTCGCCCATGGTGTCGATGGACCGGTAACTGGCCAGCACCGCCGCCACAAGGTTGGGAATCCCGATGTCCGCATAGGTCTGGTCGATGAAATAAGGCCCCAGGTGCTGATGGACCGGGTTGCCGGGCTGGCCGAAGGCGGGAAGGTCGAACGAGGCATAGATCAGCGCGGCGCCGGTCAGCGTGACGATCGCGAGCGCCGGCAGGCTGTGGCCGGTCCGTCGATGCTCGTAGCGGGGGACGAGGGCAAGCACCGCGAGAATGAGCACGGTGCTGATGCCCGCACCCACCGCCGCTTCGGTGAGCGCCACATCACCCGCGTCGAGGGTGGCGAACAGCCCGGCGATGGTCAGCGAGTAGATGGCGAACAGCATGGTCGCCTTGAGCAGATCCCGGGTGACCACCACGGTGACCGCGACCACGATGAGCAACACCAGCAGGGTGATGTCGATCAGGTGTTCGATGACGATTCTCCCGATGCACGGCGCCGATCCCGCGTGACCGGTTCGATGCCGGCCGCCATGGCCGCCCGTGCCGTGGCGTGCGAGGCCGTGGGTGTGGTGAACAGCAGAAACAGCAGGATCAGCAGTAGCTTGAAGCTCAGTTGGTGCCAGCCGGACTGGAGCACCAGCCCCCCCACGATCAGCAGCGGTGCGATGGTATCGGTGACGCCGCCGGCATGCAGTCGGGTGTAGATATCCGGGAATCGGACCACGCCGATGCCGCCTATCACCGCGAAGGCGCCGCCGGTCAGCAGCATCCCGGCCGAAATGAGGGTGATCAGTGGCTCAATCATCGGATGGCTCGCGGCTGGCGGCCAGATCGCGCTGGCGGACCAGCTTGAGCACTGCGATGACGGCCAGGAAGTTGATCAGCGCGTAGACCAGCGCCACGTCCACCAGGTCGTTGTTGCCCGAGAAATAGGCGATGAGCGCGATCAGCAGCACCGTTTTCGTGCCAAAGACATTGACGCCGACGATGGTGTCGAACACCGATGGCCCGCGGATGGCCCGCCACAGCGCCAGCGCCATGGTGGTGAAGATCGCGAGGATCGTGGCGAGCAGGACGTTCGTCATCGGGGCTTGCCCTCGAGCCACTGCACGCGACGTCCCATGGCGTCGGTCTCAAGCCCCTCGACGGCGTCCGCGAGCAGCGCGTGGACCTGGGCGCGGTCGCTGTCACTGGCCAGCCAGGTGGTCACGGTCCCCGGGGTCAGGGTGATGGAGTTGGCGTAGGTCACGCGCCCCACGTTGGTGTGCTGGCGGACCGGTACCTCGATCAGCGTGGGCTGGATGCGCCGCGGGTCGAGTACCGCCCGCGCCACGGCGATGTTGGAGAGAATCACCTGACCCACGAGCCAGGCCCAGTAGACCAGCAGCCGCCAGGACAGTGTCGCCGGATCGTGCTCGGCGCCCAGGACTTCCATGCGCTCGGTCAGCCATACCACGAGTGCCACCGAGGCCGCCCCCAGCCCGAACAGCAGCGGCTTGTAGACACCGGACAGGCCCAGCCAGAGGATTGCCAGCATCAAGGCCAGCGAGAGGTAGTAGCGCATGGCGTGGAATGTATCAATGTCGCCCCGCCGCTGCCAGCCGGTCAGGGTGACCGCACGCTGTCACAGAGTCGCAATCTGAATGTCATTATACTGGGGCGCAACCAAGGGTAGGGGGATCAGTCTTGGCGAGTATTCTGCTGGTAGAGGACGAATCGGCCATCCGCGAAATGGTGGCGATGGCTCTGGAGCGGGCCGGCTATCGGGTGCGGCACGCCGAATCCGCCGAGGACGGCGAGGCGGCCATCCGGCTCAGTCAGCCCGACCTGCTGCTTCTCGACTGGATGTTACCGGGGCAGAGCGGCATCGACTTCGCCCGTCGGCTCAAACGCGACCGCGCCACCCGGGATATCCCGATAATCGTGCTGACCGCGCGGGGCGAAGAGGCGGATCGGATCAGGGGGCTGGATGCCGGTGCGGATGACTACGTACCCAAGCCGTTTTCCCCGCGTGAGCTGGTGGCGCGGGTGAAGGCGGTGCTGCGACGGGTCCAGCCCACCGCCAACGAGTCGCCGGTGGAGGCCCGCGATCTGCGGCTCGACCCGGTCAGCCATCGGGTGACCGGGACCGGTCGTGCCCTCGAAATGGGGCCGACCGAGTTCAGGTTGCTGCACTTTTTCATGACCCATCCCGATCGTGTGTTCAACCGTGCGCAGCTTCTCGATAATGTCTGGGGAACGAACGTCTATGTCGAGGAGCGCACCGTTGACGTCCACATCCGCCGCCTGCGCAAGGCCCTCGAGCCCTCCGGGCATCATGACCTGCTGCAGACCGTCCGCGGCGCGGGCTATCGTTTTTCCGCCGACTGAACGGATCCGCCCATGTTGATGAGCAACCCGTGGCCGGCCGTGGTGTTCCGCACCGTGGCCGGGGGGGCGTTTCTGGCGGTCTTCGGGCTTGCCACCGGCGTCCCATGGCTGGTGCTGCTGGCGGGCGCGGCGCTGCTGGTCCATCAACTGGTGCAGGTCTATCGTCTGGAGCGCTGGCTGCGGACATCGCGACGCCGCCATCCGCCTCGTGGTCGAGGGCTGTGGGGGCATGTGCTGGATGGCCTCGATCGCCAGCAGAACCGGCAGCGCGCCCGGCGGCTGCGTCTGGTGGGCCTGTTGCGACGGTTTCGCGAGGGCGCCAATGCCATGCCCGACGGCACCATCGTGCTCTCGGCAGCGGGCGAGATGCAGTGGTGGAATCGCCTGGCGTCGCGGTATCTGGGTCTGCAATGGCCCCTGGACCGTGGCCAGCGCATTGCCAACCTGATCCGGCATCCCGACTTTGCCGCGTATCTGACGGCTCGGGACTGGACCGCAGCGGTCAAGATCCCTTCGCCGCAGGATCCGCGCCGCACGCTCGAGATCCGGATCGTCCCCTACGGCGACCATCAGCAGATGCTGCTCGCGCGCGATGTCTCGGAGCTGCATCGGCTGGAGACCATGCGGCGGGATTTTGTCGGTAACGTCAGTCATGAGCTGCGCACGCCGCTGACCGTATTGCAGGGAATGTCGGAACAGCTCGGTGAGATGGAGTCGCTGGACGCCGAGGATCTACAGCGGCCGCTGGCGTTGATGGATCAGCAGATCGGGCGCATGACGCGGCTGGTGGATGATCTGCTGCTGCTCTCGCGGCTCGAGACCGAGCGCCCGGTGGTGGATCGCGCCGCCCTGGACATGCCGCGGCTGCTGGACGAGGCGGTGGAAGAGGCCCGGGCGCTCAGCGGCGGCCAACATGGCATCAGTGTGACAGCGGATGAGTCGCTGAGCATTGAGGGGGATGAGGACGAGATCCGCAGCGCGCTCTCCAACCTGCTGTCGAATGCCGTGAAATACACCGCCGCCGGGGGCCGGATCGACGTGCGCTGGTTTGTCGCTGAGGGGGCGGCCTGCTTGGCGGTCGCGGACACGGGGCGCGGTATTCCCGCCCACCATATCCCGCGGCTCACCGAACGGTTTTATCGCGTGGACGCCGGTCGTGCGGCGCGTGATGGCGGCACGGGGCTGGGGCTCGCCATCGTCAAGCACGTGCTCTCGCGCCACGGCGCCCGGCTTGAGATCACCAGTGAGATGGGCGTGGGGAGTACCTTCACGGCGCTTTTCCCGATTGCCTCGCGGGTCAGCCCGGCACCCGATGCGACGGTTTCATGATCCTGTCACAAAGGGTGGCTACGCTCCTCACAGTCCACAACCGAAGCATCAACGAGGAGTAACCTCATGCAGATTTGGAAAACGAGTGCACTGGCCCTGGCGGCCACGGTCGGCGTGACGACTCTGGCGAGCGCGCAGGAGCGTGAGCAGATCCGGATCGTCGGTTCGAGCACGGTCTATCCCTTTGCCAGCTATGTTGTCGAGGAGTTCGGTGCGACG
Organism: Spiribacter sp. SSL99; assembly: GCF_009805925.1. Lineage (NCBI taxonomy): Bacteria > Pseudomonadati > Pseudomonadota > Gammaproteobacteria > Chromatiales > Ectothiorhodospiraceae > Spiribacter > Spiribacter sp. SSL99. The sequence continues at coordinate 102,874 of NZ_MAOM01000018.1, forward strand.
ACCAACTTCCCCACGCCGGTCATCGAGTCGACCGGCTCGGGTGGCGGTCTGCGCCTGTTCTGTGAGGGCGTCGGTGTCGGTACGCCGGATATCACCAACGCCTCGCGCCGCATGAAGCCGAGCGAGTTCGATCGCTGCCAGGAAAACGGCGTCACTGAGATCACCGAGGCGCTGATCGGCTCCGACGGCATCGTCCTCGCCCAGAGCGATGAGAACGATCCGCTGGCCCTGACCCGTGAGCAGATCCTGATGGCGGTTGCCGCCCAGGTCCCGCAGGACGGGGAGATGGTCGACAATCCCTACACCAACTGGAGTGAGATCGACTCCAGCCTGCCTGATCGCGAGATCGAGATCCTCGGCCCGCCGACGACCTCCGGCACCCGCGACGCCTTCGAAGAGCTGGTCATGGAAGAGACCGCCGAAGGGGCCGGCTTCCCGGCGGAGTACACCGATATCCGTGCGGACGGTGTCTACGTCGACTCGGGCGAGAATGATAACCTGATCGTCCAGCGGATCCAGGAGAACACGGACGCGATTGGTGTGTTTGGCTACAGCTTCCTGGTCGAGAACGAGGACACGCTGGATGCGGCCACCGTCGACGGGGTCGAGCCGACCACCGAGACGATCTCGCAGGAAGACTATCCGGTCGCCCGCAGCCTCTGGTTCTACATCAAGGATGCCCACGAGGGTGTGATCCCGGGTATCGACCAGTACGTCAGCCTGTTCATGGATGACATCATGATCGGCGAGGATGGTCTGCTGGTCGAAGAGGGCCTGATCCCCCTGCCGTCCGCGCAGAGCGCCGAGTGGCGTGATCGGGTCGACAACCGGGTTGATCTGCAGCGCAGCGACCTCGAGGGGTAACCTCCAGAGCGACTCGATAATACGATGAGTCGCTGACGTGATGGGTCGCCACTTCCGTTGGGGGTGGCGGCCTTTATGGTCTGAGCAAACAGTGAATCCTGGGGGGTCGCCTTGAGCATTGCGACGACTACGCTTCTGTTAATGGCGGCGATTGCCGGACTCGGCCTGATCGGTTTTCGATGGGGACGGGGTAAGGCGCTGGCGGCCATGGCCAGTGGCATCAGTATGCATTCCCGACCGCAGCAATATGGCTGGTACCCGGTCGTCTGGATGGGCCTGCCGGCGCTCGGTTTTGCCCTGGGAATGGCCCTGCTCAGCGTGACTGGCGTCATCGCACCCGCCAACGAAGTGGTCCTGATGGTATCGCTGGCGGCAGGGGCCGTGGGGCTCAGTCTTGGACTGCGGGCGATCCGCCCGGAACTGCGGGCGCGTAACGCGCTCGACCGTACAATCCGCTGGCTGCTGCTGAGCGCCGCGCTTATTTCCATCTTCACAACCATCGCTATTGTTCTGTCGATCGTGTTCGAGGCGATGCGTTTTTTCCGCGAAGTCAGTGTCTGGGAGTTCGTGACCGGCACCGTCTGGTCGCCGGGTGATACCTTCCTTGAGGCGGCTGGCCGTGGCGATGAGGTTTCCGAAGGGAGCTCTTTCTTCGGCTCCGTGCCATTGTTTGCCGGCACGTTCATGGTCACGGGCATCGCCATGGCAACGGCTCTGCCGATCGGGCTGCTGTCGGCGATCTTCATGTCCGAGTACGCAACGCCGCGGCAGCGCGGCCTCGCGAAGCCGGTCCTGGAGATCCTCGCCGGCATCCCGACCGTCGTCTACGGCTTCTTTGCCGCTATCACCGTGACCCCCATTATCGTCGACATCGCCGCGTTCTTCGGCCTGGATGCGTCATACAGCAATATCCTCTCGCCCGGCATCGTGATGGGCATCATGATCATTCCATTCATCTCATCGCTGTCCGACGATGTGATCAACAGCATTCCGCAGAGTCTGCGCGAGGGCGCCTACGCACTGGGCACGACCCATTCCGAGACGATCAAGAAGGTGATCCTTCCGGCGGCGCTGCCGGGTGTGATCTCGGCGTTTCTGCTGGGCGTCTCGCGGGCGCTGGGCGAGACGATGATCGTTGTCATGGCGGCCGGCGTGCGGCCCAATCTGACCTGGAACCCGCTGGAGGACATGACCACAGTGACGGTGAACATCGTCTACTCGCTCACGGGTGATCTTGCCTTTGACAGCCCCCAGACGCTGTCCGCGTTCGCACTGGGGCTTGTGCTCTTTACCGTGACCCTGCTGCTGAATCTTGTCTCGACCTATCTCGTGCGCCGATTCAAACAGAAATACGACTGAACGGGACGCCTGATCATGCAACGACGACTGACTGGCTCTGCCAATGACCCGCTGATCCGGGCGCGCTACCGGCGGGAAGCACGGTTCAAGGGTTATTCCATCGCCGCACTGTTTGTGGCGTTCGGGATCATCATCGCGTTTTTCACCGATATCATCGGCCAGGGATACGGGGCGTTCTGGCGGACCGAGATCAAGGTGACGCTGGACTACAACGAGCGCGCCGAGCGCATTGGCCGATTCGCGATCGCCGAGGACCTCCGGGATATCGTCTCGCGGGGTGCGGTCCGCGGCATCCCCCTGGAGATCCGCAACAACCCGGAGCGGGCCGGGATCACGCGCGAGGCGTGGGTGCCGGTCAAAAGCACCATCGACCAGTACGTCAAGGGCGAGGATGAGCTCGAACCAGCGCTGGCCCGTCAGGTGGACGCGCTGCTCGCCGAAGGTGTGATGCGCACGACGTTCAACTGGGCCTTCTTCACCAGTGGTGACTCCAAACTCCCGGAACTGGCGGGCATATTCTCCGCGGCGGTCGGCTCGATCCTGGTATTGGCCGTGACGCTGGTGTTCGCCTTTCCAATCGGGGTCATGTCGGCCATTTACCTCGAGGAATTCGCGCCGGATAACAAGCTGACCCAGGCGATTGAAGTCAATATCAACAACCTGGCGGCGGTGCCGTCGATCATCTTCGGCCTGCTTGGCCTGGCGGTGTTCATCAATACCCTCGGCGTGCCGCGATCATCGGCACTGGTCGGTGGACTCACGCTGGGGTTGATGACTCTGCCGATCATCATCATCAGCACCCGGGCGGCGCTGCGCTCGGTACCGGATCCGATCCGGCTGGGCGCCTTCGCGATGGGCTGTTCGCGCTGGCAGGTAGTGCGTGACCACGTCCTGCCGCTGTCACTCCCGGGCATCCTTACCGGCACCATCATCGGGCTGGCGCAGGCCATGGGTGAAACCGCGCCGCTGATCATCGTGGGCATGATCGCTTACATTCCGGAGGCACCGTCGAGCATCTTCGACTCGGCGACGGTGCTGCCGGCCCAGATCTTCACCTGGGCGGGCGAGCCCCGCCAGGCCTTCAGCGAAAAGACCGCAGCCGGGATCATGGTGCTTCTGGCGATTCTACTGACACTCAACGCCACCGCCGTGCTTCTGCGGCGCAAGTTCGAACGTCGCTGGTAGCGACGGGTGAGGAATTCATGGAAACTGAAGTCAAGCAAAATGCCGCTGCCAGGGCGGGAGTAACGATGCCGGAAACCGAGGCAACCACCACACCAACACGCAATGAGTCGGGACTGGCGAAAATGAGCGCCACCGATCTCAATCTGTGGTATGGCGACACCCAGGCCCTGCATGGCATCAACCTGAACATGCCGGCCCAGGAGGTCACGGCCCTGATTGGTCCGTCGGGCTGCGGCAAGTCGACTTTCCTGCGCTGTCTCAACCGAATGAATGACCTGATCCCTCAGGTCCACATCAAGGGTGGCGTGGCGCTCGACGGCGAAGACATCTACGACCCGAGCGTCGATGTGGTCCAGCTGCGGACCTTCGTGGGCATGGTCTTCCAGAAGCCCAATCCCTTCCCGAAGAGCATCTACGAGAACATCGCCTATGCGCCACGGCTCCACGGGACCGGGACCTCCCGGTCGGAGCTGGACGACCTGGTCGAATCATCGCTCAAGCGGGCGGGCCTCTGGAACGAAGTCGCGGACCGTCTGGACACACCCGGGACCGAGCTGTCGGGCGGCCAGCAGCAGCGGCTGTGTATCGCCCGGGCCATCGCCGTCAACCCCGAGGTCATCCTCATGGACGAGCCGGCATCGGCCCTCGATCCGCTGGCAACGGCAACGGTGGAGGAGCTGATCCACGAGCTCAAGGACAACTACACCATTGTCATCGTCACCCATAACCTGCAGCAGGCCGCCCGAGTGGCCGGATACACCGCGTTTTTCCACATGGGTCAGATTGTCGAGGTGAACGACACGGATACGCTGTTCACCAACCCGGCGGAACAGCGGACCGAAGACTACATCACCGGCCGGTTCGGCTGAGCCGGCAGGGAGCGGCAGCAAGCATGGATAAAAAGACGTTCACTCAGCATATCTCGCAGCAGTACAACGAGGACCTCGAGCGTATCGTCACCCGGGTCATGACCATGGGCGGCCTGGTCGAGCAGCAGCTCGAGGCGGCTCTCGATGCCCTGGTGAATGGCGATCAGGAAAAGGGCGAACAGGTGGTGACGTCCGATTATAAGATCAATGCCATGGAGGTCGAGCTGGACGAGGCCTGCACCCACATTCTCGCGCGTCGCCAGCCCACCGCCAGTGACCTGCGCCTGATCATGGCGGTCATCAAGGCCATCACCGACCTCGAGCGCATCGGCGACGAGGCCGAGCGGGTGGGGCGGATGGCGCTGCATTTGCTCGACGAGGATCGGCGCCGCAGTCCAATGGCCGAAATCGCCGCCCTGGGCGAGCAGATCAAGGGCATTCTGCGTGGCGCGCTGGACGCCTTCGCGCGCATGGACTCGGAGCAGGCGGTGCGCGTGGCCCAGGAGGACATCAAGGCGGACGCGCAGTACGACTCGATCATCCGCAACCTGGTGAAACACCTCGAGGACAATCCCAAGTCGGTGCCGCCGGTTCTGGATATCGTCTGGGCGACCCGCTCGCTGGAGCGGATCGGTGACCGGTCCCGGAACATCTGCGAATACGTGATCTACTTCGTGCGCGGCAAGGATGTCCGCCACATCAGTTTTGAGCAGATGGCCGAGGAGGCCACCGGCGACCGCCGCTAACGGCGCGGGGTCACCAGCCACTCCAGCAGGGCCTTCTGGGCGTGGAGGCGGTTTTCCGCCTCTTCCCAGACCACACTCCGGGGGCCGTCGATGACATCGGCGGTCACTTCCTCGCCACGGTGGGCAGGCAGGCAGTGCATGAAAAGCGCCTGCTCGCCGGCCGCCGCCATCAGCGCTTCATTGACCTGATAGGCGGCAAAGTCCTCAAGTCGGGTCTGACGTTCGTCCTCCATCCCCATGCTCGCCCAGACGTCGGTGACCACCAGGTCGGCGCCCTCCACCGCCGCCTGCGGGTCGGTCTCGTGGCGGCTGTTGGGGTAATCGGCCAGGTCTTCCGGGGCATAGGCCGACGGCGCCCCGATGGCAAGCCGGAAATCCATCATTTCCGCGGCCTGCATCCACGAGCGGCACATGTTGTTGCCATCACCCATCCACGCCACGGTCCGCCCCTGAAGCTCGCCCCGATGTGCCTGCCAGGTCTGCAGATCGGCGAGCAGCTGGCAGGGGTGGTGATCATCGGTCAGGCCATTGATCACGGGCACGCGGGAGGCGCCGGCAAAGCGCTCGACGGTGGAGTGATCGAAGGTGCGGATCATCACCGCATCGACCATGCCGGAGAGCACCCGGGCGGTGTCCTCGATGGGCTCGCCGCGGCCGAGCTGGGTGTCCCGCGGCGACAGGAACAGCGCGCTGCCGCCCAGCTGAGCCATGCCAGCCTCGAAGGAGACGCGGGTGCGTGTCGACGACTTCTCAAAGATCATGCCCAGCACCCGCCCGCGAAGGGGCTCATGCAGGCTGCCGTCGTGGTGCAGCGCGCGCAGCTCGGCGGCCCGCCGCAGCAGGGTCTCGAGGGTTTCGGCATCAATGTCGGCGAGGGTGAGAAAGTGGCGCGGTGGCATGGGATTCCCCTGTCAGACTCAGGCGAGCGCCGCCGACGGATCGGCGAGGGCTTCCGCGGTCTGCTGGATCAATGGCGTCAGGGTATCGACCAGCCGGTCGGCCTGCTCGTCAGTGAAGGTCAGTGGTGGCAGTAGCCGCACCACGCGGCCCGCCGTTACGTTGATCAGGACGCCGGCGTCGAGCGCCTGCGGCACCAATGAGGGACAGGGACCCTCCAGCTCGACACCGATCATGAGCCCCTGGCCACGGATGTCATGAACGCCGCGGACCCCGGTCAGGCCGTCGCGCAGTCCGCGCAGAATGCGCTCGCCGACAACCGCCGCCCGATCGAGTAGCCCGTCCCGCTCGATGGTCTCGATCACCGCCAGCGCGGCACGGCTCGACAACGGGTTACCGCCAAAGGTGGTGCCATGGCTGCCCGGCCCCAGCACACCGCTGGCCGGGCCACCGGCCAGGCAGGCGCCGATGGGGACGCCGTTGGCAAGGGCCTTGGCCAGGGTGACGACATCGGGACGGATCCCCGCGTGCTGGTGGGCAAACCACGCGCCGGTCCGGCCCACGCCTGACTGCACCTCGTCGAGCATCAGCAGCCATCCCCGCTGATCGCAGAGTCGCCGCAGGGCCGGCAGATAATCGGCGTCGGGCACCACGATGCCGCCCTCGCCCTGGACGGGTTCGACGAACACCGCAACGGTGCGCTCGCTGGCCACCGCCTCGATGGCCGCACTGTCGTTATACGGGGCGCGCACGAACCCGGTCGGCAGAGGGCCGAAGCCGGTCTGCGCGCTGCGGTTGCCGGTGGCCGTCAACGCGCCCAGGGTGCGCCCGTGAAAGGCATTGTCGGCGACAATGATCTCGGGGGCTTCAATGCCGCGGTGATGCCCATGCAGCCGTGCCAGCTTGATGGCCGCCTCGTTGGCCTCGGCGCCGCTGTTGGCGAAAAACACCTGATCCAGACCGCTGAGCTGACAGAGCCGCTCGCCAAGTCGGGTCTGATGCGGCACCTCGTAGAGATTGGAGGTGTGCACGAGGGTGCCCGCCTGATCGGCAACCGCAGCGGCCACCGCCGGGTGGGCATGCCCGAGGCCGCATACGGCGATGCCCGAGAGCGCATCCAGGTACCAGTGGCCTTCGGTGTCCTCCAGCCAGGCGCCGTCACCGCGCTGGAACGCCACCGGCAGGCGCTTGTACGTGGGCATCAGGGCAGTTGTCATCGTCATGACCTCCAAAAACAAACGGCAGCCTACGGCTGCCGAGCGTTTCATTATAGGATGGGGGCATGAAGGCCACAAGCAAGGCGTCGAAGTCCGCCAGCCGTATTGATCTGCATATGCACAGTACCGCTTCGGATGGCCGTCTGTCGCCCACGGCGGTGGTCCAGCGGGCCGCGGATCAGGGCGTCCGGCTGATGGCACTCACCGACCATGACACCCTCGAGGGCCTCCCCGAGGCGCAGGCGGCGGCCGCACAATGCGGCATCGACTGCATACCGGGTATCGAGCTCTCGGCGCGCTGGGCACGGGGTGTGGTGCATATCGTTGGCCTGGACATTGATATCACGACCCCGATACTGCTCGAGGGCGTGGCCAGGCAGCAGATCGAGCGCCGTCAGCGTGCCGTGCGCATCGCCGAGCGGCTCACCCGGGCGGGCATCAGCGATATCACCGAGCGTCTCGAGCGATTGGCCCAGGGGGTGCCGGGGCGGGCGCACTTCGCCCGGGCCCTGGTCGAGCAGGGTACGGTGCCCACGGTCCAGGCCGCTTTCGAGCGCTACCTGAAGCGCGGGCGGCCGGGTTATGCCGCCGTTGAATGGGCTCGAATCGAAGAGGTGGTGGCCTGGATACACGCCGCCGGGGGGATCGCCGTGTTCGCCCATCCGCTGCGCTACGGCCTCTCGCGGGGTGCCCTGCGTGCCGCCATTCAGGCGTTTGTCGGCGCCGGTGGGCAATCCATCGAGGTGGCCAACGGTGGCGGCGGGCGGGATGACCACGTGGCCGCCGCCGCGCTGGCACGACGCTTTGGTCTGACGGGGTCAAAGGGTTCGGATTTTCATGATCCCGACTTCCCGTGGATCGAGATCGGGCGTCTGGCGCCCCTCCCACCGGATATCCCCGCGGTCTGGGAACGTTTCCGTGAAACACCGGCCGAGTCTGTCAGTGGCTGAAGAATCCGGACCGCTCGATCACCCATTTGCCGCCCTGCAGCCGGCGCTGATCCTGGATATGGTCGAGGCCGCCGGCGTGCAGGCGGATGGCCGTCTGCTCGCCCTTAATAGCTATGAAAACCGGGTCTATCAGCTCGGCGTCGAGGACGGGACACCGCTGATTCTCAAGGTCTATCGGCCCGGGCGCTGGAGTGATGGGTCGATCATCGAGGAACACGCCTTCGCCCGGCAACTGGCCGGACACGATATCCCGATCGTGCCGCCCATCAGCCTCGACGGTCACACCCTCCACCATGCCGCGGGGTTTCGTTTCGCCCTCTACCCGCGTCGCGGCGGGCATGCGCCCGAGCTCGACCAGGCGGCCACCCGGGAATGGCTGGGTCGGCTGCTGGGGCGTCTGCACACGGTCGGTGAAGCCGCCGAATTCGCCCACCGGCCGCTGCTTGATCCGGATGTCATGGGTCGACAGAGCCGCGACTGGCTGCTGGAGGCCGGCTGGATACCGGCAGCGCTGGCGGGGGCCTATCGCGCGGTGACCGATGAGCTGTTGAGCGCCATTGACGAGGCCTGGGCGCGGGCCGGACAGAGTGCGGCTGTCCGTCTGCACGGCGATTTCCATCCGGGTAACATCCTCTGGACGCAGGCTGGCCCGCATCTGGTGGATCTGGACGACTGTCGCACCGGGCCGGCCATCCAGGATCTGTGGATGCTGCTCAGCGGCGAGCGTGCCGAGCGAACGCTGCAGCTCAGTGACCTGGTGGCCGGCTACGAGCAGTTCCGCGAATTCGACCCCCGTGAGCTGCACCTGCTCGAAGCGCTGCGCACCCTGCGGATGATGAATTATGCCGCCTGGCTGGCACGGCGCTGGCATGATCCGGCGTTTCCGGCGGCCTTTCCGTGGTTTGGCAGCGAGCGTTACTGGGACGAGCATGTGCTGGCGCTGCGCGAGCAGCTGAGCGCGATGCAGACGCCGCCGCTGGCGGTATGATGGCGACGATTTCAACCGGCAACCAGAAGGCTACCCCGCAGTGATGATTGTGATAATCGGTGCCGGCCCGGTCGGCACGAACCTGATCGAGCAGGCCCTGTCGGGCACCAACAATGAGCTGGTGGTGGTCGAGAGCGACCCGGCCCTGGCCAATGCCTGTGCCGAGCAGCACGACGTGCGGGTGCTGTCCATGGACGTCGGTGACGATGCCTTTGTCGATGAAAGCCAGCTGGCGCGGGCCGAGGCGCTGATCGCCACCACGGATGACGACTCGACCAATCTCATGGCGATTCTGCTGGCCCGGGAGGTCGGGGTGAAAACGCTGACGGCCACGGTCAGCCGCCGTTCGCATATGGCCATGTTCCGCCGCCTGGGGGTGCGCGTGCTCGGCGACCCGGAGCGCCTGGTGGCCCAGCATCTGCTGGACATCACGCTGTTGCCGGGCATCAGCGATGTCACCACCCTGCGTGGCGGCCAGCAGATCATCGAACTCAGACTTGAAGACGGCTCGCCCCTGCTGGGGCTTGACGCCCGCACGATCCAGCAGCGGGAACTGCCGGACGCGGGGCTGCAGCTGCTGGCGCGGGTCCGTGACGGCGAGACCCAGCCCTTGACCGAGGGCGATGCCCTGGCGGCGGGCGACAGCGTGATCCTGTTCGCCACGGAGCGCCTGCGTGGCCGCCGCCGGCGGGAGTTTCTCGAGCGCAAGCTGGGGGGATGAGCGCGTGCGCGAGATCCTGCGTGGCGTCGGCTTTCTCCTGCATGTCCCCGGCGCCATGGCGCTGGCCTCGCTGCCCATCGCCTGGTGGGGTGGCGAGCGCTGGGGGCTGGCCGGATTCCTGATCACCGCGGCGGTGTCGCTGGGCGCCGGGCAGGCGCTGGTCTGGACGACGCGGGGCCCGCTGGTGTTCTATCGCTATCAATCCATGCTGATTGCCGCGATCAGCTGGCTGCTCATCACCCTGGTGGGGGCGATCCCCATTTATATCAGTGCGCATCTCTCGCCGCCCGCGGTTGACGCCGCTATCCAGATCTTCCGGTATCCGGCCAATGCCGTGTTCGAATCGGTATCGGGGTTCACCTCAACCGGCCTGACGGTGGTGAGTGCCGCCTCCGAGCTGCCCCTGCATATCCAGTGGTGGCGCAGCCTGATCCAGTGGGTGGGTGGCATTGGTGTCATCCTTCTGCTGCTGGCGGTGATCCCCGCCGAGCGCGGCGCGATCAACCTGTACTTCTCGGAAGCCCGCGATGAAAAGATCCTGCCGACGGTCAAATCCACCGTGCAGGCCATCTGGGCCATCTATGTGGGCTACACGCTGATTGGCATCCTGTTGCTGTGGCTGGCCGGCGACCCACTGTGGCGGGCCATCAATCACGCCATGTCGGCGATTTCCACGGGCGGGTTCACGATCACCGATGATGGGCTGGCGAGCGCGAGCACTGCGGTTCGACTGGCCTACACACCGATCATGCTGGTGGGGGCGATCAGCTTTCTCATTCATTACCGGATGGTGGTCGAGCGGGTCGGCCCGCGGTCCCTGTGGCAGTTGCTGGAGGTGCGGGTATTCGTCTACGTGCTCGTGCTGGGCGGGCTGCTGCTCTGGGGGCACCGCTGGCTGGTGGGTGCCGATACCGACCCGGTCAGTGCGCTGGTGCTGTGGGTGTCCGCCATCACCGCCACCGGTGTGACATCGGTGAACATCGCCACGCTCGACAATGGCTCGCTGCTGTTGATGCTGGTCGGGCTGGCCATGGGCGGCATGGCCGGATCGGCGGCCGGGGGCATCAAACTGCTGCGCGTCGGGCTTTTGATCAAGGACGTGGTCGGCCAGCTGAGACGGCTGCGCGCCACGCCCCACGAGGTGGTCGTGCTGCGCTATAACGGCGCCCGGATCACGCCGGCGGAAATGGCGCGGCTCGGGCATACCGCGCTGCGGCTCGTGGGCGTATTCATGCTGCTGTGGCTCGTCGGCGTTTTCATCATGCTCTACTGGATGCCCGATGACATGCGTCTGGCCTATGTGTTCTTCGACACGGCCTCGGCGCTGTTCAACAACGGGCTCGCCACCGGGGTGGCCGGACCGGACCTGGACACCGGCGCCGCGCTGGTGCTGAGCGTGCTCATGCTGCTGGGACGACTCGAGGTGTTTCCGCTGCTGCTGCTGGTGGCGTTTTTCCTGGGACGGCGCTAGGAAATCGCCGGCTGGCCGACAATTCCGCCGCGCAACCTGTAGACTGGGGGGTTATTCATCACAGCGACCGATTGATCAGCGAGCGAAATCCCATGAGCACCGATCCCATCCAGACCGACGTGCGCGACCTGCGCAATGTCGCCATCATCGCCCATGTCGACCACGGCAAGACCACGCTAGTGGATCAGTTGCTCCAGCAGTCGGGCACCCTGGCCGCGCGGGGCGAGGTGCAGGACCGGATCATGGATTCCAATGATCTGGAGCGCGAGCGCGGCATCACGATCCTGTCAAAGAATACCGCCATCAAGTGGCAGGATCTGCGCGTCAACATCGTCGACACACCGGGCCATGCCGATTTTGGTGGCGAGGTCGAGCGCGTGCTGTCGATGGTCGACTCGGTGCTGCTGCTGGTCGATGCGGTCGACGGACCGATGCCGCAGACCCGCTTTGTCACCCAGAAAGCGCTGGCGCTGGGTCTCAAGCCCATCGTGGTGGTCAATAAAGTCGACCGTGATGGCGCGCGGCCCGACTGGGTGGTGGACAAGACCTTCGATCTGTTCGACAACCTGGGTGCCAGTGACGAGCAGCTCGACTTTCCGGTGATTTACGCCTCGGCGCTGAACGGCTATGCCGGCACCGACTCGGATGTCCGCAGCGGCGACATGACCCCGCTGTTCGAGCTCATCCGCGACATCGTCCCGGCGCCTCAGGTGGATGCCGAGGGGCCATTCCGCATGCAGGTGACCTCCCTCGACTACAACAGCTATGTCGGCGTCATCGGCATCGGCCGTATCGAGCGGGGCAGCGTCAAGAGCAACCAGACGCTGAGCTGCGTCGACCGCGACGGCAAGCGCCGACAGGTCCGGCTGCTCCAGGTGCTGGGCTTCCTGGGGCTTGACCGCGTTGAGGTGCCCTTCGCCAGTGCCGGCGATATCATCGCGTTTACCGGCATTGACGGCATCAACATCTCCGACACGCTCTGCGACAGCTCGGCGGTGGAGGCGCTGCCGGCACTGACCGTCGACGAGCCGACGGTGTCCATGACCTTCCAGGTGAACACTTCGCCGTTCGTGGGCCGCGAGGGCAAGTATGTGACCTCGCGGCAGCTGCGGGAGCGGCTGATGCGTGAGCTCGAGCACAACGTCGCGCTGCGGGTCGAGGACACCAATGACCCCGAGCGTTTCCGGGTCTCGGGCCGCGGTGAGCTGCATCTGGGCATTCTCATCGAGAACATGCGCCGCGAGGGCTATGAGCTGGGTGTCTCCCGGCCCGAGGTCATCACCCGCGAGGTCGATGGCCGGCTTGAGGAGCCGTTCGAGCAGCTCACCGTCGACGTCGAGGAAGACTATCAGGGCGCGGTGATGCAGGCCCTTGGCGAGCGCGGCGGCGAGCTCACCGACATGCTCCCCGACGGCCGTGGCCGGGTGCGGCTGGACTACACCATTCCCGCGCGGGGCCTCATCGGTTTTCGCACTGAGTTCCTGACCGCCACCTCGGGCACCGGGCTGATGTATCACGTTTTCGATCACTACGGCCCGGCGAAGACCGGTGAGTACGGTCAGCGGATCAACGGTGTGCTGGTGTCGATGGCGCCCGGCAAGGCGCTCGCCTATGCGCTGTTCAACCTCCAGGATCGCGGCAAGCTGTTCATCGGGCATGGCGACGAGGTCTATGAGGGGATGGTCATCGGGCTGCACAACCGTGACAACGATCTGGTGGTCAACCCGCTCAAGGCCAAGCAGCTGACCAATGTGCGCGCGGCCGGCTCGGACGAGAGCATCATCCTCACGCCGCCGCAACGGCTGACGCTGGAGCAGGCGCTGGAGTTCATCGACGACGATGAGCTGGTGGAAGTGACCCCGGGCGCCATCCGCATCCGCAAGAAATACCTCCTCGAGCATGAGCGCAAGAAGGCGGCGAAGGCCGGCCACTAGGGCCCGTCGTGAGCCCGGAGCAGTCCGGGCTCAGCGCTCGCGCTGGATGATGTAGTCGGCGAGCGCGCGCAGGCGATCGGCGCCAGACCCCATACCGCCCAGGGCGTCGACGGCCCCGTCGCGCAGTCGACGGGCGAATTGCTGCGAGGCCTCAAGGCCCATCAGCCCCGGATAGGTCGGCTTGGCGCGACGCGCATCGGCGCCGCTGGTCTTGCCAATGGCCTCGCTGTCGCCGGTGACATCGAGGATGTCGTCCTGTACCTGAAAGGCCAGACCGATGCGCTGGCCGTACTCATCCAGCCTCTGACGGACCGAATCGTCAACGCCGTGGGGTCCGCTCAGCGAACCCAGCCTGAGGCTGGCCAGGATCAGCGCCCCGGTCTTGTAGCGGTGCATGGTCTCGAGCTGCGCGGCATTCAGTTGATGCCGGACGGCGCCCAGGTCCAGCGCCTGACCGCCCGCCATGCCCTGCGAGCCCACCGCCGCCGCCAGGGTCTGCACCATCTCCAGTCGGCGTTCGGCGGCAACGCCCGTCGCTCCCGCCAGATGCTCGAACGCCAGGGTCTGGAGGGCATCGCCGGCGAGGATCGCGGTGGACTCGTCAAACGCCCGGTGACAGGTCGGCTGACCGCGGCGCAGGTCATCGTCGTCCATGGCCGGCAGGTCGTCGTGGACAAGCGAGTAGGCATGGATCATCTCCACCGCACAGGCGGCGGGATCCAGATCCGACGCGTCGACGCCACACAATGCCCCCGCCTCGTAGACCAGGAACGGGCGCAGCCGCTTGCCCGGCGCCAGCACGGCATAGCGCATGGCCTGATGGAGCCGCGTCGGTGGCTGGTCGTCGGCGGGAAGGGCGGTTTCCAGGGCCGCCTCGACCCGCGCACGGGCCCGGCTCAGCGCGTCATTCAGGGCCGGTGTCATCGCTTCCCTCGAAGGGCCGGGGCTGGGCGTCGGGATCGCGGCCGGCGAGAATCTCGACGCGCTGTTCGGCCTCGGTCAGCGCCTTCTGGCACTCCCGCGTCAGCCGGATGCCCTGCTCGAAGCATTGCAGGGACTGCTCCAGTGTCAGCTCGCCGGCTTCCATGCGCTCGACCAGTTCCTCGAGGGTCTTGAGGGCGGCTTCAAAGTCGGGGGTCGATTCAGATTCACTCATGCCCGCAAGTCTAGCGCGCAGTGGCGGGCAACGCACTCGCCCGATGCGGTGCCACCCGTTACACTTCCCGCCATGAGCAAAGATTACGATTCCGCTTCCATCGAGGTTCTCACCGGCCTCGATCCGGTGCGCCGTCGCCCGGGGATGTATACCGATACCACCCGCCCCAACCATCTGGCCCAGGAGGTCATCGATAACAGCGTCGACGAGGCCATCGGCGGTCACTGCCAGCGCATTGACGTCACGCTGCATCGCGACGGGTCACTGTCAGTCAGTGACGATGGACGCGGCATGCCGGTGGACATGCACCCCGAGGAGGGGGCGCCCGGCGTTGAAATCATCCTTGGCCGACTGCATGCCGGCGGCAAGTTCTCGCGCGAGAGCTACCAGTTCTCCGGCGGCCTGCACGGGGTGGGTGTGTCGGTGGTCAACGCCCTGTCGACCCGCCTCGAGGTGAGTATCCGCCGCGACGGGCGGGAATGGCGGATGGCCTTCGCCAACGGCGAGCGGATCCAGCCCCTCGAGGCGGTGGGCGAGGTCGGCCGGCGCAACACCGGCACGCGCCTGCATTTCTGGCCGAATGCCGAGTACTTTGATTCGGCCCGCTTTTCGCTGCCGCGCCTGCGCCATGTCCTGCGGGCCAAGGCGGTTCTCTGCCCGGGGCTCGCCGTGCGGCTGGTCGAGGAGGCCAGCGGCGAGGAAACGCTCTGGCACTACGAAAAGGGGCTGGCCGATTATCTGGGAACCACCCTCGAGGGTGTCCCGCAGATCCCCGCAGCGCCGTTCACCGGCGATTTTTCGGCCGCCCACGAAGCCGTGGAATGGGCGGTCGCCTGGCTGCCCGAGCAGGGTGAGCCGGTGCAGGAAAGCTACGTCAACCTGATCCCCACCCTGCAGGGCGGCACCCACGTCAACGGCCTGCGCACCGGCCTGACCGAGGCGCTGCGGGAGTTCTGCGAATTCCGCAATCTCCTCCCGCGCGGCGTACGCATCGCCCCGGAGGATGTCTGGGAGCGGGTCACCTATGTGCTCTCGGTCAAGCTCGAGGAGCCGCAGTTCTCGGGCCAGACCAAGGAGCGCCTGTCCTCCCGCGCCTGCGCCGGATTCGTCTCGGGCGTGGTCAAGGACGCCTTCAGTCTGTGGCTCAACGAACACACCAGCGAGGCCGAAGCACTTGTCGAGCTGGTGCTCGCCAATGCCCAGCGCCGCCTTCGGGCATCACGCAAGGTGACGCGCAAGCGAGTCACCCAGGGGCCGGCGCTGCCCGGCAAGCTGGCCGACTGCAGCAACCAGGATCCGGGCATCAGCGAGCTGTTTCTGGTGGAGGGGGATTCCGCCGGGGGGTCCGCCAAACAGGCCCGCGACCGCGACTTTCAGGCCGTGATGCCGCTGCGTGGCAAGATCCTCAATACCTGGGAGGTCGATCCGTCTGAGGTCATGGCTTCGCAGGAGGTCCATGACATCGCCGTTGCGCTGGGGATCGAGCCGGGGTCGGAGGATCTGAGCGGGCTGCGCTACGCCAAGGTCTGCGTGCTGGCCGATGCCGACCCCGATGGTGCGCATATCGCGACGCTGCTCTGCGCGCTCTTCCTGCGCCATTTCCCCGCCCTGGTGCGGGCCGGCCACGTGTTCATGGCCATGCCGCCGCTGTATCGGGTGGATGTGGGCAAGCAGACCTGGTACGCGCTGGACGAGGACGAGCGCCAGGGTATCCTCGAGCGGATCGAGGCCGAAAAGCTCAAGGGCAAAGTGGCGATCACCCGGTTCAAGGGGCTCGGTGAGATGAACCCGCTGCAGCTTCGCGAGACCACCATGGCCCCGGATACACGGCGGCTGGTTCAGTTGACCGTTGACGCCCCCGAGGAAACCGAGGCGCTGATGGCGATGCTGCTGGGCAAGCGTGCCGCCGGCCAGCGCCGCGCCTGGCTGGAGCGCAAGGGCGATCTGGCCGACGTACTGGTATGAACGGGCGACAGGATATCCACAAACGATGAGCGAACCGATTCAGTCAGAAGGCTTCGAGCGCCGCCCGCTGCAGGAGTTCACCGAAAAGGCGTATCTCGATTATTCGATGTACGTCATCCTCGACCGGGCGCTGCCCCACGTCGGCGATGGCCTCAAGCCCGTGCAGCGGCGGATCGTCTATGCCATGTCCGAGCT
This sequence comes from Spiribacter sp. SSL99, assembly GCF_009805925.1. Taxonomy (NCBI): domain Bacteria; kingdom Pseudomonadati; phylum Pseudomonadota; class Gammaproteobacteria; order Chromatiales; family Ectothiorhodospiraceae; genus Spiribacter; species Spiribacter sp. SSL99. The sequence continues at coordinate 119,391 of NZ_MAOM01000018.1, forward strand.
GGGCCTCTCGGCGGTCTCCAAGCACAAGAAGTCGGCCCGCACCGTGGGCGACGTGCTGGGCAAGTACCACCCCCACGGCGACTCGGCCTGCTACGAGGCGATGGTGCTGATGGCCCAGCCCTTCTCCTATCGCTATCCGCTGGTGGACGGCCAGGGCAACTGGGGGTCGGCGGACGATCCCAAGTCCTTCGCGGCCATGCGCTACACCGAGGCGCGGCTGGCCCCCTACGCCCGCCTGCTGCTCCAGGAACTGGGCCAGGGCACGGTCGAATGGCAACCCAACTTTGATGGCAGTCTGGATGAACCGGTGACCCTGCCGGCGCGGGTGCCCAATGTGCTGCTGAACGGCGGTACCGGGATCGCCGTGGGCATGGCCACCGATATCCCGCCACACAATCTGCGCGAGGTCGCGTCGGCCTGCATCCGGCTGCTGGATGAGCCGGAGGCCGACATCGACGCGCTCTGCGAACACATCCAGGGCCCCGACTTTCCCACCGATGCCGAGCTCATCACCTCCGCCAGTGACATCCGCCGGCTCTACGAAACCGGTCATGGCGGTCTGCGGCTGCGCGCCCGCTGGGAGCAGGATGGCCGCGATGTGATCGTGACCGCCCTGCCGTTCCAGGTCTCCGGCAGTCGGGTGCTCGAGCAGATCGCCGCGCAGATGCAGGCCCGCAAGCTGCCCATGGTCGAGGATCTGCGTGACGAATCGGACCACGAGAACCCGACCCGCCTGGTCATCAGCCTGCGCTCCAACCGGGTGGATGCCGAGGAGGTGATGCAGCATGTCTTCGCCACCACCGATCTCGAGAAAACCTATCGGGTCAACCTGAACGTGATCGGTCTGGATGGCCGCCCGCGGGTGCGCAATCTGCGCGAGCTGCTTGGCGAGTGGCTCGAATATCGCCGCGACACGGTCCGGCGCCGCCTGCAGTGGCGGCTGGAAAAGGTCGAGGCGCGTCTGCATGTGCTCGAGGGCCTGCTGACCGCCTATCTGAACATCGACGAGGTGATCGCGATCATCCGTGACGCGGATGAACCGCGCCCGGCCCTCATGCAACGCTTCGGGCTGACCCAGACCCAGGCCGAGGCCATCCTCGAGCTGCGGCTGCGGCAGCTTGCCCGGCTCGAGGAAATGAAAATCCGGGGTGAGCAGGACGAGCTCGCGACCGAGCGCGACGAGCTGACTGACATTCTCGGCTCGGAAGACCGGATGACCCAGCTCATCCAGTCCGAGCTGAAGGCCGATGCCGAGGCCTATGGCGACGACCGCCGCTCGGTGCTGGTGGCGCGCAGCAGTGCACGGGCACTGAGTGAAAGCGAACTTGTGCCCAGTGAACCGATCACGGTGGTGCTCTCGCAGAAGGGCTGGGCGCGGACGGCCAAGGGCCACGAGGTGGATCCGCGCAGACTCTCCTATCGATCCGGTGACGGTTTTGCCGCGGCGGCCAGCGGGCGCAGCAACCAGCTGGCGGTTTTCCTGGACACCCAGGGACGCAGTTACAGCCTGCCCGCGCATACGCTGCCCTCGGCCCGTGGCCAGGGCGAACCGCTGACCGGCCGGCTGCAACCGCCGGATGGCGCCTACTTTGCGCATGTGCTGTGCGGCGAACCCGAGGAGCGGGTGCTGCTGGCATCGGACGGCGGCTATGGCTTTGTGGCCCGGATGCAGTCGTTGCAGGCCCGTCAGAAGGCCGGCAAGGCGGTGATCAATCGCCCGGCCGACAGCGAAATCCTGCCTCCCATCCGCCTCCCGGCCCATGCCGACCGCGTCGCCGTGGCCACCAGCGCGGGGCGGCTGCTGGTGTTTGCCCTTGATCAGCTCCCCGAGCTGTCACGCGGCAAGGGCAACAAGCTGATCGATATCCCCGCCGCGCGTCGGGCCGAGGGGACTGAGAAGGTGGTGGGACTGTGTCTGCTGGGGCCGGATCAGCCACTGGTGGTTACCGCCGGCAAGCGTACCCTCACGCTCAAGACAGCGGATCTGGCCGCCTACGAGGGCGAAAGGGGCCGGCGTGGGCGGCCGCTGCCGCGGGGCTTCCAGCGGGTCGATGCGCTGTCCCCGCATTCCAACTGAAGACGCTGCAGCAGGCTTTTGGCATGGCAGGAATGATTGATGCGCTGGTGATCGAGGATGAGGCCGACATCCGGGATGCGGTGGTGGGTTATCTGACGCAGGTCGGCTGGACCACCGCCGGTGTGGAATCGGTGGAAGCCGCCGATGCAGCGCTGGCGCAGACCGATGCGGCGGTGCTGGTGCTGGATCTGGCCCTGCCGGGCGAGTCCGGTCTTGACTGGCTCAGACGCCGGCCGGACCTGCGCGGAAAGGGCATCATCATGGTGACCGCCGCCGGTCGCGAGGCGGAGCGGATCGCCGGTCGCGATGCCGGTGCCGATGACTATTTCGTCAAGCCGGTGAACCTGGTGGAGCTCAGTGTGAGTGTCCGCAATCTGATCGCGCGGCTGCCCGTGAACGATCACTGGCAGCTCGACTCGCTCAGCTGGCAGCTGCGCGCGCCCGATGGATCGGCGGTCAGGCTCACCGCCTCGGAGCTGGCGTTGCTGGAACTGCTGGCGGGCCAACCCGGTGCCGTGGTGGAGCGCGACACGATCATCCGACGCCTGGGGGCCGACCCGGAGACCTACGACATCCGCCGTATGGAGGTCATGCTGCGCCGTCTGCGGGTCAAGATCGCCGACCAGCTCGGTCTCGAGGCCCCCATCGTGACTGTCCGGGGGACGGGGTATGCGTTCACGGCAGAGATTGACTGGACGGGAGAGGGATCCACAGGGTAAAGACGCTGCCCTGGCCGGGTGAACTGTCCACCGTCACCGATCCGCCGTGGGCGCGCATGACCTCGGCGACCAGGTAGAGTCCCAGCCCCAGTCCCTGTTTCCGGGGCCGCCCGGCTGCCTGGTGGTGTTTTCTGAAAATCGCGGCCTGCTCGGCTTCATCGATCCCGGCGCCCTCATCGCTGACGGCGATGCCGATGCAATCCACGGCCCTGCGTGTGCGGACACGGATCGGCGCCCCGGCGGGCGAGTACTTGGCCGCGTTGTCGATGAGATTATGCAGCGCGGTGGTCAGCAGCGCCTCATCGACAACCACGGGCACGGCGTCGATGGACTCGATCACGATGCTATGGGTGACTCGCAGGTCGCTGCTGTGCAACACCCGGGCGAGCCAGTCGTCGAGGTTGATGGTCTGCCTTTCCATGGCATCGAGTCGGTCGTGCAGGCGGTCGCTTTTGAGCCATTCATCAAACAGCCCCCGCAGGCGTTCCGCCGCCCGATCGATGGCCTGAAGGCGCTCATCCGAAAGGACATGATCACGCTGCTGCTCGAGCCGGGCGAGCTCCGTCTGGTTTGAGATGATCGCCAGCGGGTTACGGAATTCATGCGCGATCAGCGCCCCGAACTCGATGTACTGATTGAGGGTCTCGCGCTCTCGGTTCAGGGCCGACTCCAGCGCTTCGGTGCGGTCCTGGACCTTGCGCTCAAGCTGCCGCTCGGAATCCCGAAGCCCTTGGACCAGCTCCGCCTCGGCCTCGAGCGCTATGTCCTGGGCCTGTTCCCGGGCCCGCCGCTCGGCCTGGATCCGGTCGGCGAGGGCGAACGAGAGCAGCAGCATGTCGAGCAGCGAGCCGATCTGCATGAGATTGAGCGTCACCGCGTTGGTCGGTACGAGGGCGAAATTGCGGGCCGCCTGGATGCCGACGGCCAGCAGCAGGACCGCCCAGGCGGCCAGCAGGAAACGCGCGCTGCGATATCCGGCGAGCCAGCAGATGACCGTCACCGCCAGCATCAATGGTCCGGCGAGTACCGCCAGCGCACTCAGGCTGATCACGCCGATGCGGACCGGCAGACCCAGCAGCGGAAAAGCCGCCACCACGGTAAATGCCACCATCAGCCCACGCAGCAGCCAGTCGGCCCGGGGAACGGATCGGCGCGTATCCAGAAACTGGCGCAGGAATTCGACGGCGAAGACGCCCGCGATGGAGAACAGGGTGTTGGTCCCAATGCTGCGCGGCCAGTCGACCAGCGCGAGGGAGTAGGCACCAAATCCGTTCATGAACCACATGCCGGACGCCGCAAACAGCAGAAATCCGCAGTAAAGCAGGTAGTTGCGATCGCGCAGGGACAGGAACAGGAAGAAATTGAACAGCAGCAGCGCGCCGGCGACGCCATAGTAGGCGGCCGTCCACAGATAGTCGGTCTGGGTGGCATAACTGAACGTCGCCGGCTCCCACAGCGTCAGCGGCGTTGTGAGCGAGCCCACCGAGGCCACCCGTAGATAGTAGGTCTGGGGCGCGTCCGAGGCGAGCTGTATCGGAAAGACCGGGTGTCGGTGCGGCCAGGGGCGATTCGCCGCCGGCTGATACTGGCCGGTTTCAACGACTGTGCCGTCGGGATAAAAAAGCCGTAGGTCGGTCAGCCCATAGAATCCCACCTCGATCAGGTAGGGCGCCGGCTCGGGGGTGTTCCCGACAAGGGTGAAGCGCAGCCAGTAAACCGAGGCCGACAGGCCAAAGTTGAGGCCGCCAATGCCGTCGTTGGAGACGAACGCGCCGGCGGCGTCCGCGGCACGGACCTCACCGATGGTTTTCCCGCCGGTGGGATCCTCGAGAAACGCTACCTGGCTGTCCAGCCGGGTGCGGCCGTCATCGGGCGCGATGACGGCCGCGGTGGCCAGCGTCGGCAGCAGTGCAATCAGAACCATGAGGATCCGTTTCATGGGTTAAGTCTGCCACCGGCCCTTGGGACAGGCCACTTGCCCGTCACATCGGGGCGTGCCGAGTCCAGTCGATGGGCACTTTCCAGGGCTCACCGGCCACTTCGCGGACCAGTCGCGGCAGCATGTAGCCCGGCGTCGCCGCGGCCAGTGCCCGCATGAGGGCGGCGGCGGTCGCGTCGTCCACCTCGAAATGGGCCGCCCCGCGGACGCGATCAAGCAGGTGCAGGTAGTAGGGCTGTACGCCCAGTTCAAACAACCGCTCGCCCAGCGCCTCCAGGGTTGCGGCGTCATCGTTGACGCCGCGCAGCAGCACGGCCTGGTTGTAAAGCCGCACGCCGCGCGCGGTCAGGCGTTGCAGGGCATCGGCGACGCGGCCATCCAGTTCGTTGGGGTGATTGGCGTGGATGACCATGACCGGTGTCAGGCGGGTGCCGGTCAGCCACTCCAGCAGCGCCCCGTCGATGCGGCTTGGCAGGACCACCGGCATGCGGCTGTGGACGCGGAGGCGCCGCAGGTGCGGGATGCTGGCGAGGGCCTCGCTGAGCGCGCCCAGACGCCGGTCGTTGAGGCTCAGCGGGTCGCCGCCGCTGAGGATGGCTTCGCTGATGGATGGATCGGCGCGCAGGTAGTCGATGGCCCCGGCCCATTGCCCGCTGCTCGCGTTGGCGTCGGCATAGGGAAAGTGGCGGCGAAAGCAATAGCGGCAGTTGATGGCGCAGGCACCGGTGGTGATCAGCAGCGCACGCCCGCGGTATTTGTGGATGACGCCGCCGTTGGCAAGACTGGCTTGATCGCCCACCGGGTCATCGCCAAAGCCGCCGCTGTCGGCGGATTCCGCGTCCACCGGCAGGACCTGGCGCAGCAGGGGGTCATGGCGATTACCCGGTTCGATGCGCTGCAGATAGGCTTCCGGCACCCGCAGTTCGAACAGCCGGTCCGCGCGTGTTGCCGGCTCGAGCAGCGAGGCATCCAGCCCGAGGCGCTTCAGCAGCGACGCCGGGTGCCGGATGGCGTTCTGCCACTCGCGCTGCCACGGGGCTGTGCTCATGTGTCATCCCTCTGTCGTTTCGGTTAGCATGCAGCGCTGTTCGCCGTGCAGGTCGCGGCAGTCAGCGCAATGGAGAACCAATGGCGACGTACAGCACCAATCAGTTCAAGTCGGGCCTGAAGCTGCTGCTCGACGGTGAGCCCTACTCGATTGTCGAGAATGAATTCGTCAAGCCCGGCAAGGGGCAGGCATTTAACCGGGTGAAGGTGCGCAACCTCAAGACCGGCAAGGTGATCGACCGTACCTTCAAGTCGGGCGAGAGCGTTGAAGCCGCCGACGTGATGGAAACCGAGATGCAGTATCTCTACAACGACGGCGAATTCTACTACTTCATGGCCCCCGAGACCTTCGAGCAGCATGCCGCCCCCGAGGCCGCCGTGGGCGACAACGGCAAATGGCTCAAGGAGCAGGACACCTGCAACGTCACGCTGTACAACGGCGAGCCCCTTTCGGTCGAGCCGCCGCCGCATGTCACGCTGGCCGTTACCCAGACCGACCCGGGCATGAAGGGTGATACCAGCAGTGGTGGCAGCAAGCCGGCCACGCTCGAGACCGGGGCCGTCGTACAGGTCCCGCTGTTCATCCAGGAAGGCGAAGTCCTCAAGGTCGATACGCGCTCGGGCGAATACGTCTCGCGCGCCAAGGACTGACCGCCCCTTGGTCGCGGGGGCGGACTGGCGGCCCAGCGCCTCGCTCCAGGCGTTGCGCCAGCGCGCCGGGTGGCGGGCGCGGCTGCGCCGCTTCTTTGACCAGCGCGGCGTCATCGAGGTCGACACCCCGCTGCTCGCCGCCACCGGGGTCACCGATCCCGCTATCGACTGCCTGCAGGAGTCGGCCAGCGGATACTGGCTGCAGTCCTCGCCCGAGTACGCGATGAAGCGCCTGATCGCCGCCGGCCTGGGGGACTGCTATCAGATTACTCCGGCATTTCGGGCGGGGGAGCAGGGGCGCTGGCATAACCCCGAGTTCACACTGCTCGAGTGGTATCGCCTGGGCTACAGCGCCGACGACCTCATGGACGAGCTCACGGCGCTGACCGATTGCCTGCTCGGGCCCGCTCCGATCCGGCGATACACTTACCAGGCGGCCTTCGAGGCGGCCGGTCTGCCGGATCCGCTGACTGCATCCATCGATCAGTTGACCGCCGCCGCCCGGACCCGGCCGGCCGCCTGTCCACTGCCTTCGGGCACCGACCATCGGGTTCTGCTCGACTGGCTGTTCAGCCAGGTGGTCGCCCCACAGTTGCCGGCGCGGTGCTTTGTCACGCACTACCCCGCCGATCAGGCTGTCCTCGCGCGGCTCGATCCCGCGGATTCCCGGCTCGCGGAGCGATTTGAGCTGTTCATCGGGGGCGTGGAAATGGCCAACGGGTTTCGGGAATTGACCGATGCGCGGGCGCTGCGTGAGCGTTTCGAGGCCGATCAGGCGGTGCGCCGGGCCCGTGGTCAGCCAGTCATGGCCATTGATGAGCGACTGCTCGCGGCAATGACGGCCGGAATGCCGGATTGTGCCGGCGTTGCCGTGGGCCTGGACCGGATGTTCGCCCGTGCCGCTGGCGCCGAGTCAATCGCGGAGGTGATCGCCTTCCCCTGGACCCGCGCCTGAGTCTTCTGCCGCGCGGGTTTCCGCCAGCGCCTGACCCATCCGCAGCGGCTGCTCAAGGCCGATGATCGGGGACCACCGCACATCCGGGTCGGCCAACAGCAGGATCACCGTCGACCCCAGATTGAAACGCCCCATCTCGTCGCCCGCCTCGAGGGTCAGCGGGTAATGGCGAAAGTCCCAGCTGCGGATGCGCTGCCCCCGGGGTGGGGTCACCTCGCCACTCCAGAGGGTCTCGATGCTGCCAACACCGATGGCGCCGACGAGGACCATGGCCATCGGCCCCGCGGCGGTGTCGAACAGGGTCACCACCCGCTCGTTGCGGGCGAACAGCCGGGAGACATGTCGAACCAGCGGCGGCGATACCCCGAACAGCCGCCCCGGGATATACAGCATCCGCTGCAGCGATCCGGTCATCGGCATGTGGACGCGATGATAGTCCCGCGGCGAGAGATAGAGGGTGGCGAAGTGGCCGTGGCGGAACGGCCCGGCAAGCTGCGGGTCGCCGCCCAGCAGGTCATCAACGCTGTAGTCCTGGCGCTTGGCCTGGATCAGCCGCCCGTCGCTGATCGGGCCATGCTGGCTGATGACACCATCCACGGGGCTGACGATCCGGTTTTCGCCTTCGGCGAGGGGCCGGGCCCCGGGCGCCAGCGGCCGGGTGAAGAAGGCATTGAAGCTTACATAGGCGTTGGGCTCGCTGGCCGCCGCCTCGCCGCAGTCAACGCCGTAGATCCGGGTGAAAAGCCGGATGAGCCCGTTCTTCCACGGCCGCCAGCGCCAGCGGGCAAGCCCATGAACCACCCGCGAGAGTCGATGCTGGGGCAGCAGCGCGACGATCAGGCTGAACAATCGCCCCATCATGAGCGGCCCTCCGATGGATACTGCCCGCGGATCCGCCGGAACTCGTCGGCCAGCACATCGCGGCCATGGGGGGGCTGCCAGAGCGCCCGCAGCCGACCCTGCGGATCGATGAGCAGGATGGCGGCGCTGTGATCGACCGCGTAGTCGCCCTCGCTGTCGGGCTCGTGCAGGGTGTAGCTGATGCCCAGTGCCGAGGTCAGCCGGTCGATGGCATCACGTTGACCGGTCACCCCGATGAAGTCATCGCTGAAGTGCTCGACATAGGTCTTCATGGCCGCCGGCGTATCGCGCTGCGGGTCGACGCTGACGAAGACAACGCCGGGCAGGCGCTCGACATCCGCCTGCTCCAGACGCTCGAGGGCACCCGCGAGGGTTGCCAGAGTCATCGGGCAGACGTCGGGGCAGTGGGTGAAGCCGAAGAACAGGTACTGCCAGCGCCCCTCAAAATCCGACGGGGTCCAGTCCCCGCCGTTGTGATCGGTCAGTGTCACGGCCGGCAGGTCGCGGGTCTCAGGCAGTACCGTACCCACCGCCTCATCCGGGTCCAACCGTTCGGGCGGCGCATCGGACGGCCACAGGGCCGTGAGCGCGCCGGCGATCAATGCCGTTGCCAGCGCCACACCCAGTGCCAGTCGGATCGGGGATACGTTCATCATCGGTGTATTATGCCACTTTCCGCCGGCGGTCATGACCCGGCGAGCCTGATAAACTGCCCGCTATGGAATCATCGTCAACCGATCCGCTGCGTACCGTGGGCGATTTCGTGCGCTGGGCGGCCAGCCGTTTTCAGGCGGCAGGCGTGCATTATGGCCACGGCACCGACAACGCCATTGATGAAGCCGCCGCGCTGGTGCTGGGCAGCCTCAGCCTGCCGGCGGATCTCCCGGCGCTGTATTTTGACGGCGCGCTCACGGGTGACGAGCGCGAGCGGTTGTTTGCCCGCATCGACGAGCGCGTCCACCAGCGCCGTCCCGTCCCCTATATTCTTGGCGAAGCGTGGTTCTGCGGACTGGTCTTTGGGGTCGATGAGCAGGTGCTGATTCCGCGCTCGCCCATTGCTGAGCTGATTGAATCAGGCTTTGCCCCGTGGGTGGATCCGGCGCGGCTGCGGCGCATCGCCGATGTCGGCACGGGGAGCGGCTGTATTGCCATCGCCACGGCGCTGGCGCTGCCGTCGGTGCAGGTCGATGCGCTGGACTGCTCACCGGCGGCGCTGAACTGGACGGCGCGCAATGCCGAGCGCTACGGCGTTGGTGATCGGGTCCGGGCGCAGGCGTCGGATCTGCTGGACGCCATCCCCAGCGAGCCGCTGCTGGATCTGATCGTCAGTAATCCGCCCTACGTCGATGCGCCGGCGATGGCCGCGCTGCCGCCGGAATACCGGCATGAACCGCGCGATGCGCTCGCGGCGGGCGAGGATGGCCTGGATGCCGTCCGCCGACTGTTGCCCCAGGCCGCGCAACGACTGACCGACCACGGCGTGCTGATCGCCGAGGTAGGGCACGGCGCTGCGGCCTTCGAAGCCGCCTTCCCCCGTCTGCCGGTTACCTGGCTCGAGTTCGAGCGCGGCGGAGAGGGCGTTTTCATGGTCGACGCCGATACCCTGCGAGCGGCGGCCGCGGCCGGCGAAATCCCACGACTGAACGGAGACGACTGACTCCCATGTCCGGAAATACCTTTGGCCGACTGTTCACGGTCACCACCTTCGGCGAAAGCCATGGGCCCGCCCTGGGGGCGGTCATTGACGGCTGCCCACCCGGGCTTGCCATCGATGAAACCGACCTTCAGCGTGATCTTGACCGGCGTAAGCCGGGCACCTCGCGGCATACCTCCCAGCGCCGTGAGGGCGATGAGGTCCGCATCCTCTCGGGTGTGTTCGAGGGCCGCACCACCGGCGCGCCCATCGGCCTGCTGATCGAGAATATGGACCAGCGCTCGAAGGATTACTCGGCGATCAGCGAGCTGTTCCGCCCCGGGCATGCCGATTACACTTACTGGCAGAAATACGGGATCCGCGACTACCGCGGCGGGGGTCGCTCGTCGGCCCGTGAAACCGCGGTGCGGGTGGCCGCCGGCGCCATCGCCCGGCGTTACCTCCATGCCCGTCTGGGCATCGAGATCCGCGGCTGGCTCAGCCAGCTCGGCTCGATCGAGCTGTCCCTCGAGGACTGGGCAAGCGTGGATGACAATCCGTTCTTCTGCGGCGAGCCGGGGCGCCTGCCCGAGCTCGAGGCGTATATGGATGATCTGCGCAAGTCCGGCGACTCAGTGGGGGCGTCGGTGGGCGTGCTGGCCCGCAATGTGCCACCGGGCCTTGGCGAGCCGGTCTTCGATCGGCTCGATGCCGATATCGCCCATGCGCTGATGAGCATCAATGCGGTGCGCGGGGTGGAAATCGGGGACGGCTTCGCGAGTGCCGCCCAGAAAGGCACCGAGCATCGCGACGAAATGACCCCTGAAGGATTCCTGTCGAATCACGCCGGCGGCACGCTGGGGGGGATTTCCACGGGTCAGGATGTGGTGGCGCGCATGGCGCTCAAGCCCACCTCGAGCATCCGCCTCCCCGGTCAGTCGGTGGACATCCACGGCCAACCGCAGGAGGTGGTGACCACCGGCCGCCACGACCCGTGTGTGGGGATCCGCGCAACGCCGATTGCCGAGGCCATGCTGGCGCTGGTGCTGGTGGATCACTATCTGCGCCATCGCGGCCAGAATGCCGATGTCGACTCGGGGACGCCGGTCATCCCCGCACAGCCAGGCGGTTAAGCCATCGGCGGTTTCCCTGCGGTACCGGCCATCCGGCTGTCGGCCTTCTATCTGGCCTTTTTCGGGGTCCTGGGGGTGCTCTCCCCCTACTGGGGGCCCTACCTGAAGGCCCAGGGGTTTGATGCGGCCGCCATCGGCACCCTGATCGCGCTGATGCACGGCACCAAGATCATCGCCCCCAACCTCTGGGGCTGGGTGGCGGACCATACCGGTCACCGCATCCGGGTCATCCGGCTGGCCAGCATCGGCGCGCTGATCTGCTTTTCGGGGGTGTTCGCGGCCGGCGGCTCGTTTGCCGCGATGGCCGCCGTGATGATCGCGTTCAGTTTTTTCTGGCACGCCGCCATGCCCCAGTTTGAAGCCAACACGATGAACCACCTGACCGGTCAGACCCATCGCTATCCACGGATCCGGCTCTGGGGCACGGTCGGGTTCATGGCCTCGGTGCTGGTGGTGGGCGAGGGCATCGACCGGGTGGGCGTGGGCGTCGTCCCGGTGGTATTGGTCGGGCTGTTCGCCGCGCTCAGCCTGGTCAGCCTCAGCGTGCCCCAGGCCGGACAGGCCAGTGACTCGGCCGATGGTCAGGGGCTGCTCGCCGTGCTGCGCCAGCCCCAGGTGTTCGGGCTGCTGATCGCCTGCTTTCTGCTGCAGGCGAGCCACGGACCGTTCTACGCGTTCTACAGCATCTATCTACAATCCCATGGCTACAGCGCGACGGCCATCGGGCTGCTCTGGTCCATCGGGCTGATCGCCGAGATCGGCGTGTTCCTGCTCATGCCCCGCTGGCTGCCGCGCTTCGGACCCCGCCGGCTGCTGACCGTGGCAATGCTGCTGGGCGTGGTGCGCTGGCTGCTGGTGGCACGGTTTCCCGAAGTGGCCGCCACCCAGGGGTTCGCCCAGCTGCTGCATGCCGCCACCTATGGCGTCTATCACGCCGCGGCGATCTCGTTGATCCACCGCTACTTCACCGGGGGGCTGCAGGGCCGCGGCCAGGCCCTGTACAGCAGCATGACCTTCGGCGCCGGGGTGTCACTGGGGAGTTTCGTGGCGGGCAGCCTGTGGGACAGCGCCGGGGGAGCGCAGACATTCTATCTGGCCGCGGGGCTGGCGGCGGTCGCGTCGATGGTCGCGTTCAGCGTTGTGCCGGCCCGCGACCGGCTGTATGCGGCGCGCGCTTAACCGCCGCTGGCCGCCGGCGTATACTATTGCTGGAATATGACCAATCCGAATGGCCGGACAAGAGGATCTCATGGGCGGTAAAACCCTCTACGACAAACTCTGGGATGCCCACGTCGTCCGCGACAACGGCGACGGGACGGCATTGCTGTATGTCGATCGCCAGCTCGTGCACGAGGTGACATCGCCTCAGGCCTTCGAGGGCCTGAGACTGGCCGACCGCCCGCTGTGGCGGGTCGATGCCAATCTGGCCGTAGTCGATCACAACGTCCCGACCACCGGGCGCGCCAGCGGCATCGCCGATCCGATCTCGGCGCTGCAGGTGGACACCCTCAGCCGCAACTGCCGCGAGTACGGCATCACCCAGTTCGGGTTGATGGACCGGCGCCAGGGGATCGTGCACATCATCGGTCCCGAGCAGGGCGCGACGCAGCCGGGCATGACCGTGGTCTGCGGCGACTCGCATACCTCCACCCACGGCGCCCTCGGGGCGCTGGCGTTCGGTATCGGCACCTCCGAGGTGGAGCATGCACTGGCCACCCAGACCGTGGTGCAGGCGCGCTCGAAGCGCATGCTCATCCGGGTCGACGGCCAGCCCGGCCCGGGCGTGACCGCCAAGGACATCATGCTGGCGATCATTGGCAGGATCGGCACCGCCGGTGGCACCGGTTATGCGGTGGAGTACGGCGGCGAGGCCATTCGGTCCCTGCCCATGTCCGGTCGCATGACGATCTGCAATATGTCCATCGAGGCCGGTGCGCGCTGCGGCATGGTGGCGGTGGACGACACCACGATTGAATACGTCCGCGGCCGGCCGTATGCACCGACGGGCGGGATGTGGGAGCAGGCGGAGGCCTACTGGCGGACGCTGGTCAGCGACGAGGACGCGGTGTTCGACCGGGTGGTCACGCTGGACGCCGCCGAGATCAAGCCCCAGGTCTCGTGGGGGACGTCGCCCGAAATGGTGGTGTCGGTGGACGGTGTGGTCCCCGACCCGGCTGACGAACCCGACGAGACCCGGCGCGCCGGCATGCAGCGGGCGCTGGAGTATATGGGCCTCACGCCGGGGACGCCGATGCGCGAGATCCGTCCCGAGAAGATCTTCATCGGCTCCTGCACCAACGCCCGGATCGAGGATCTGCGCGCGGCGGCCCGCATCCTGCGCGGCAAGCGCCTGGCGCGGAGCATCCGCGAGGCGATGGTGGTGCCGGGATCCGGCCTGGTTAAGTGGCAGGCCGAGCAGGAGGGCCTGGATCAGGTGTTCAAGGAAGCCGGGTTCGAATGGCGGGACGCCGGCTGCTCGATGTGTCTGGGCATGAACCCGGATCGTCTGAGCCCCGGCGAGCGTTGCGCCTCGACCTCCAATCGCAATTTCGAGGGGCGCCAGGGCGGTGGCGGCCGGACCCACCTGGTCAGCCCCGAAATGGCAGCGGCGGTCGCCGTGGCCGGTCATTTTGTCGACGTCCGAGAGCTGGAGCACTAGACAATGGAGCCATTGACCCGCGTCGAGGGGGTTGTCGCCCCCCTCGACCGATCCAACGTGGACACCGATGCGATCATCCCCAAGCAGTTCCTGAAGTCGATCCATCGCACCGGGTTCGGTCCCAATCTGTTCGACGAATGGCGTTATCTGGACGAAGGACAGCCGGGACAGGACTGCAGTGATCGCCCGCTGAACCGGGATTTCGTCCTCAACCAGCCGCGCTACCAGAGGGCGAGCATCCTGCTGACGCGGGCCAACTTCGGCTGCGGCTCGTCCCGCGAGCACGCGCCATGGGCGCTTGCGGATTTCGGCTTTCGCGTGCTGATCGCGCCCAGCTTTGCCGATATCTTCTACAACAACTGCTCCAAGAACGGGATTCTCCCGCTGACCCTGCCCGAGGAGACCGTCCAGGGCCTGTTCGAGGCGACCTGGGAACAGCCCGGCTATGCCCTGACCGTTGATCTGCCCGGCCAGTGGGTGGCGACGCCGGAGGGAACCCGTCACTCCTTCGAGATCGATCCGCACCGCAAGCACATGCTGGTGGAGGGGCTGGATGAAATTGGCGTCACCCTTGAGCACGCCGATGCCATCCACGCCTATGAGCAGCGCCAGCGCATGGTCACGCCGTGGCTGTTCAGCGATATTGAGGCGTCATGACGCATCGAATTCTGCTGCTCCCGGGCGATCACATCGGCCCCGAGATCGTCGCCGAGGCCGACCGTCTGCTGAGGGCCCTGAGTGCGGATTTCGGCCTGGATGCCGAGCTTGAATACGCCCACCTCGGCGGCTGCGCGGTGGATGCCGAGGGTGATCCATTCCCCGCCACCACGCGGCGGCTCGCGGAAGCCGCCGATGCGATTATGCTGGGGGCCGTGGGCGGGCCACAGTGGGATGATCGGCCGCGGGATCAGCGTCCCGAGACCGGTCTGCTGAAGATCCGCTCGACACTGGGGCTTTTCGCCAATCTGCGCCCGGCCATGCTGTTCCCGGAGCTGGCGGCGGCCTCGTCGCTGCGGCCCGACGTGGTTGCCGGTCTGGATATCCTCATCGTGCGCGAGCTCGTCGGTGGTATCTACTTCGGCCAGCCCCGCGGGCTCAGGACCCGCGATGACGGGGTGCGGGAGGGTTTCAACACCCTGGTCTACGGCGCCGACGAAATCGAGCGGATCGGTCATGCCGCCTTCCAGGCGGCGGCCCGCCGTGGCGGACGCCTGTGCTCGGTGGACAAGGCCAATGTGCTTGAGTCGAGCGAGCTCTGGCGCGGGGTGATGACTGACCTTGCCGCCCGTTACCCGCAGGTCGAGCTCAGTCACATGTACGTCGACAATGCCGCCATGCAGCTGGTGCGCGATCCCAACCAGTTCGATGTCATCGTCACCGGCAACCTGTTCGGCGATGTGCTCTCGGACTGCGCCGCCATGCTGACCGGCTCCATCGGCATGCTGCCGTCGGCGTCGCTGGATGACGGCGGGCGCGGGCTCTACGAGCCGGTCCACGGGTCGGCGCCGGATATCGCGGGTCGCGGCCTGGCCAATCCGCTGGCGACGCTGCTGTCGGTGGCGATGATGCTGCGCCACAGCCTTGATGAGGCGGCGCTGGCGGACCGCGTCGAACAGGCGGTTGCCAGAGTGCTGGCGGACGGGTACCGCACGGCCGATCTGGCCACCGATCCGGCGCGGGCGGCCGACACCCGCACCATGGGTCAGGCCGTGGTCAACGCGCTTTATCAATAGCGATTCATTCGAATTTTCTCTGGGGGATGCATGAACAAGGTAGGGCTGATCGGATGGCGCGGCATGGTGGGCTCGGTGCTCATGGACCGCATGCGCCGCGAGAATGACTTCGCCGACATCGAGCCGGTGTTCTTTTCCACTTCGCAGACCGGACAGCCGGGGCCGGATGTCGGCAAGCCGGTGCCGGCGCTGCGCGATGCCCATTCCATCGAGGCGCTCGCGGAGATGGACATCATCGTGACCTGTCAGGGCGGTGATTACACTGGCGCGGTCTATGACGATCTGCGCCGCACCGGCTGGCAGGGCTACTGGATCGATGCCGCCTCGACCCTGCGCATGGCCGAGGACAGCATGATCGTCCTCGATCCGGTCAATGCCGGGGTGATCCGTCAGGGGCTGAGCGACGGTGTGCGCACCTTCGTCGGGGGCAATTGCACGGTCAGTCTCATGCTCATGGCGCTTGGCGGGCTGCTGGAACATGATCTGGTGGAGTGGATTTCGCCGATGACCTATCAGGCGGCATCAGGCTCCGGCGCCCAGCACATGCGCGAGCTGCTGCGGCAGATGGGGCATCTGCACGCGGCGGCGGGCACGCGGCTGGCCGATCCGGCGGGCGCCATTCTGGATATCGACCGCGACGTCAGCGAGGCGCTTCGCAGTGCCGAGTACCCCGCCGATCAGTTCGGCGTGCCGCTGGCCGGCAGCCTGATCCCCTGGATCGATCGGGCAATGGATAGCGGTCAGAGCCGCGAGGAATGGAAAGCCGGGGTCGAGACCAACAAGATCCTGGGCCGGCGGACCAATCCGCTGCCCATCGACGGCCTGTGCGTGAGGATCGGCGCCATGCGCTCACACGCCCAGGCCCTGACCATCAAGCTGCGGCGTGATGTGCCGATGGCCGATATCGAAACGCTCCTGGCCGAGGCCAACGACTGGGTCCATGTCGTCCCCAATGAGCCCGCCGCCAGTCAGCAGCAGCTCACGCCGGCAGCGGTCAGTGGCGGTCTGGATATCCCGGTGGGGCGCTTGCGCAAGCTGGCGATGGGGGACGACTACCTGTCGGCCTTCACCGTGGGGGATCAGTTGCTTTGGGGCGCCGCGGAGCCGCTGCGCCGCATGCTGCGGCTGCTGGTGGAGGACTGATGCGCCCCGCGATCGCGCTGGCCGGGCTGTTGCTGGTGGCGCTGCCATCGGCATCGGCCCTTGAGCTGGGCGATCTGCAACTGGCCTCGGCCCCTGACGAGCCACTGCGCGGGCACATCACCATTCGCGGGACCGGGCCGGTGGCGCTCAGCGCGCTCGACGTCACCCGGGCCAGCGATCGCGGGCATGCCCGGGCGGGGATCAATCCTTCCACGCTGCCACCGCGCCTGACCCTGCAGCAGGACACGTCCCCGGCGGATCGAATCCGGGTCACCACCGCCGCGCCCACCGCCGTGTCCGAGCCGGGCGGGACGCTGGAGTTTCTCGTCCGTCTGCGCTGGCCGGACGGGCAGTTGCTGCGCCGTTACCGCATCGCCAACGAAGGTGGCCGGCTGCAGGCCAGCCCGGCGTCCAGCGCCCGATTCGGCCCGACCCGCTCCGGGGATACGCTCTACAGTCTGGCCCAGCAGTTGCGCCCACCGACAGTGACCAACAATCAGATGATGCTCTCGCTGCTCGCGGAAAATCCCGCCAGCTTCAGTGCCGATAACGTCAACGCACTCAGGCGTGACAGCTATCTGGCGGTGCCGCGTGGCGAAGCGCTGCGGTTCCCGGACGAGCCCACGGCCACCGAGCGGGTGCGTGCCCAGGGCCGGTCCTGGCAGGCCGATGGCGGGGCAAGCACCGCGACCGGGTCGGCCTCGACGACATCGACCGCTCCGCCGTCATCGCCGGTACCCCGGCTGCAGTTGCTGCCACCGGATCCGCGGCTGACCGGGTCGGGATCGGGGGATGCCGGCGAGCGGCTCGACGCGGCTCTGGAGCCGCTGGAGGCACAGCTCCAGCGACTCGAATCCTCCAATGCCGAGCTCAGTCAGCAGAACCGCTCGCTCCAGGCCACGCTCTCGCGGCTTGAAGCCGATCTCTCGCGGCTCGAGGCGCAACGCGCGCAACCGGCGCCCACGCCCGACCCGCCGGCACCCACCGAAACACTGACCGCCGGGCAGGTGAGGGCGTGGCTTGAAGGGCATGCCCGCGCCGCGCTCGCCAATCCCGTCGTCACGCTGCGCCGGCCAGCGGTGCAGTGGACTCTCGGGGCAACGGCACTGGTGCTTTCGCTGATCCTGCTGGGGCTTGTGCGGCGTCGGCGCGCGCGCGAGAACACCGCATCCGCCATGCCGAACAGCTGGCGGCCCGCCGGCGGCCGGGTCGAGCAGGGCGTCGGAGTGGCCGAGACCTCGCTGGGTGAGCCACGGGTGCGCCCGCTGGATGAGGCGCCCGAGGATCCACTCGCCCAGGCCAGCGAGCGGATTGCCCATGGCCGGCTCGAGGCCGCCCAGGCAGTGCTGGACGAGGCGTTGGGCGAGGCGCCGGACAGCATCGATCTGCGCCTGAAGCTGCTCGACGTGCTGGCGATGCGCTCAGACCGGTCCGGCTTTGAGGCCGAGGCGCATGTCCTTCGGGCCCAGCTTGACGATCCCGATGACGAGCGTTGGCGGACGGTGGCCCGCAAGGGACGGGCGCTGTCACCGGATCATCCGCTGTTCCAGGCATGACCCGGGTGGTGCTCGGCGTCGAGTACGACGGTAGCGCGTACAGCGGCTGGCAGCGTCAGCACCACGCGGATACCGTCCAGGCGCGACTGGAGCAGGCACTGGCTGCGGTGGCCTGTCATCCGGTGACCACCGTGGCAGCCGGGCGGACCGATGCCGGCGTGCATGCCTGTGAGCAGGTCGTGCATTTTGACACCCACGCCACGCGTCCGGACCGGGCCTGGGTCAGGGGGGTGAATACGCATCTGCCGGGCGGCATCGGCGTGCGCTGGGTGGTGCAGTCAGTGAGCGGGTTTGATGCCCGGCGTTCGGCGGCGTCACGGCGGTATCGCTATCTGCTGGTCGACCGGCCGACGCAGCCGGTGCTGCTGCGCAATCGTGTGGGCTGGACATGGCGGTCGCTGGCGGTTGAACCGATGCAGCAGGCCGCCGTCGCGCTGCTCGGTGAGCACGACTTCAGCAGTTTCCGTGCCGCGGGCTGTCAGGCCCATCACCCGCATCGCCGGGTGGATGCGCTTGGCATCCACCGGCGCCACGGAGTGCTTGTTTTTGATATCCGCGCGAACGCCTTCCTGCATCACATGGTCCGTAATATGGTGGGGACGCTCATGCGGGTGGGCGCCGGCGATCATCCCCCCGACTGGGTGGGGCAGGTGCTGGCGGCCAGGGATCGCCGGCGCGCGGGCGTGACGGCGCCGGCCGCCGGGCTGTATCTGGTGGGCGTTGACTATCCGGCGCGGTTTGGCCTGCCGGTGCCGCCGAAGGGGCCGGTTTTTGCCCTTGCTGAGGGCGATGAGTAAACTATGACTGTGCGGTGCCGGATCAAAATCTGCGGCGTGACGCGACCCGAAGACGCGGTGATGGCGGCGGAGGCCGGCGCCGATGCGATCGGACTGGTGTTTCATCCGCCCAGCCGGCGCTGTGTCAGCGAGGCGCAGGCCGCCCGGATCGTGGCGGCGCTGCCGCCGCTGGTGAGCGCCGTGGGACTGTTCCTGGACGCGGATGCCGCGCAGGTCCGGCGGGTCAGATCAGCTGTTCCGCTGGATCTGCTGCAGTTTCACGGCAATGAGTCGGCGGCGTTCTGCGAACAGTTCGGTGATCGCTACATCAAGGCAGTCGGCATGGCCGGCGGCGATGCCTGGGCGGTGGCCCGCGAGCATCCGGCCGCGGCCGGGCTGCTGCTCGATGGACACCCGCCGGGGGCGGCCGGCGGCAGTGGCGAGGCATTCGACTGGCACCAGTCGCTGCCGGCTGAACCCCGCATCATCGTGGCCGGCGGACTCCGCGTCGATAATGTCGCCGAGGCCGTCGAAGCCATTCGACCCTGGGGCGTCGACTGCAGCAGCGGCGTCGAATCCGCCCCGGGGATCAAGGATCGGCGAAGCATCGCCGCCTTCATAGAAGAGGTCTATCGTGTCGAACGTCATCCAGGCGATTGAAGCCCCCGTCGATTACGGCGAGTTCCCCGACCCGCTCGGGCATTTCGGTCCCTACGGCGGGCGGTTCGTCCCCGAGCTGCTCATGGCGCCGCTCGAGGAGTTGGCCGCCGCCTATGACCGCTTTCGGACGGACGCCGAGTTCCAGGCCGAACTGTATGCCGACCTGCAGTACTACGTCGGCCGGCCGACGCCGCTGTACTTCGCCCGGCACTGGACGGAAAACGTGGGTGGGGCCCAGCTGTACCTCAAGCGCGAGGATCTGGATCACACCGGTGCGCACAAGATCAACAACACCATGGGTCAGGCATTGCTGGCGGTGCGCATGGGCAAGCGCCGGATCGTGGCCGAGACCGGCGCCGGCCAGCACGGGGTGGCAACCGCCGCCGTCTGCGCCCGGCTGGGGCTCGAGTGCATCGTCTACATGGGCGCCGAGGATGTCCGCCGGCAGTCGGTCAATGTCTACCGCATGCGGCTGATGGGTGCCCGGGTGGTGCCGGTGGACTCCGGCACCCGCACCCTCAAGGACGCCCTCAATGAGGCATTCCGCGATTGGGCGGCCAATGTCGATGATACGTTCTACATCATCGGCACCGTCGCCGGACCGCACCCCTATCCGGAAATGGTCCGGGATTTTCAGGCGGTGATCGGCCGCGAAACCCGCGAACAGTGCCTTGAGCAGCACGGGCGGCTGCCCGATGCGCTGGTGGCCTGCGTGGGCGGCGGCTCAAATGCCATCGGCATGTTCCACCCCTTCCTCGGCGATACGGGTGTCGCCATCTACGGGGCCGAGGCCGGTGGTGAGGGCGTCGCCACCGAGCGCCATGCAGCGCCGCTGTCGGCGGGGCGCCCCGGTGTGCTGCATGGCAACCGGACCTACCTGATGGAAAACGCCGACGGCCAGATCATGCCCACCCATTCGGTCTCGGCGGGCCTGGATTATCCGGGGGTCGGCCCCGAGCATGCCTGGCTCAAGGACACCGGGCGCGTTCAGTACGTGGCGGTGGACGATGACGATGCGCTCGCGGCATTCCACAACCTGGCGCAGCTCGAGGGGATCATCCCCGCGCTGGAAACCGCTCACGCCATCGCCTATGCCGAAAAGCTGGCCGCGGACATGTCGCCCGATCAGATCATCGTCATCAACTGTTCGGGTCGTGGCGACAAGGACATCAACACTGTGGCCGAGGTAGAGGGGATGGAACTATGAGCCGGATCGGGCACCGCTTTGAGCAGCGCCGCGCTGAGCAGCGCAAGACCCTCGTCACCTATCTGACCGGCGGCGATCCGCACCCCCGGGCGACGGTCCCGCTCATGCACCGGCTGGTGGACACCGGCGCCGATGTGATCGAGGTGGGCATGCCGTTTTCCGATCCGATGGCGGACGGGCCGGTCATCCAGTCGGCCTGCGACCGCGCGCTCGAAAACGGCACCGGGCTGCGTGGCGTACTCGAGATGGTGCGCGATTTCCGTCGCACCGATAACGATACGCCGGTGGTGCTGATGGGCTATCTCAACCCCATCGAGCAGATCGGTTACCAGGCCTTTGCCCGGGATGCCGCTGCCGCCGGCGTGGACGGCGTCCTCACCGTCGACCTGCCGCCCGAGGAGGGCAGCGAGCTGGTGGCGGCGCTGCTCTCGCACTCGCTGGATCCGATCTGGCTGGTCGCGCCCACCACCCGGATGGAGCGCGTCAACTCGATCTGCGGCCAGGCCAGCGGGTTTGTCTACTATGTCTCGCTCAAGGGTGTGACCGGCGCAGGCACCCTGGATGTGGATGACGTCGGCAGCCACGTTGATACGATCCGTCAGGCCACCCGCACACCGGTGGGTGTCGGGTTCGGGGTGCGGAGCGGCCATGACGCGGCCCGTCTCGGCCAGGTCGCCGACGCGGTCGTGGTGGGCACAGCCATCGTCTCGCGCATCGCCGAGAATGTCGGTGACGACGCCGCCATCGGCGATGCGGTCGAGGCCATCACCCGCGAACTGCGTGCCGGCCTTGATACACCGCTGGCGGAGGTGGTGGATTGAGCTGGTTTGAAAAGCTCATGCCCTCGCGGATCCGCACCGAGGGCGGGCGCAGTCACAGCATTCCCGAGGGGCTCTGGACCAAGTGCGAGGCCTGCAATGCCGTGCTTTATCGGCCTGAGCTTGAGCGCAATCTCGAAGTCTGCCCCAAGTGTGACGCCCATATGCGCATTGGCGCACGGCGGCGGCTGGCGCTGTTTCTGGACGAAGCCGGGCAGAGCGAGATCGGTGCCGAGCTGCAGCCCGTCGATACGCTGCGGTTCAAGGATTCCAAGCGCTATAAGGATCGGCTGAGTCAGGCGCAGCGCACCACTGGCGAGCGGGACGCGCTGGTGGCCATGCGCGGCACGCTGATGGATCAGCCCGTTGTGGCGGTGGCCTTTGAATTCCGCTTCATGGGCGGGTCCATGGGGGCTGTGGTCGGGGAGCGCTTCGTGCGCGCCGCCGAGCAGGCCCGCGAGTCGGGCTGCCCGCTGGTGTGTTTCAGCGCCAGCGGGGGCGCGCGCATGCAGGAGGCACTGCTCTCGCTCATGCAGATGGCCAAGACCAGTGCCGCACTGAAGCGGCTCTCGGACGCCGGCGTACCATTCGTCAGCGTCCTCACCGATCCCACCATGGGGGGTGTGTCCGCCAGTCTCGCGACCCTGGGCGATATCATCGTCGCCGAACCCGGCGCGCTGATCGGTTTTGCCGGGCCCCGGGTCATTGAGCAGACCGTGCGCGAGACGTTGCCCGAGGGGTTTCAGCGCAGCGAATTTCTGCTTGAACACGGCGCGGTGGACCGGATCATCGACCGCCGTGAGCAGCGTGTGCGCATTGCCTCCCTGCTGGCGATGCTGACCCATGCCCCGGCGCCCCGGCAGGCCGCCGCCGCCCCGAGCTGATCGACGCCAATGGCCGCGACCGTGCTCGAGCGCTGGCTCGCCTGGCTCGAGGGGGTGCATCCGCGCGGGATCGATCTGGGTCTGGAGCGGATCACCGAGGTCGCCCGGCGGCTGGAGCTGCAAAGCGATCCAACGCCGATCATCACCGTGGCGGGAACCAACGGCAAAGGCAGTACCGTGGCCTGCCTCGAATCAATCCTACAGGCTGCCGGTCATCGCCCGGGTGCCTTCACTTCGCCCCACCTGCTGCGCTACAACGAGCGTATCCGCATTGATGGAAAGCCCGTGGACGACGCCGATATCGTGGCCGCGTTCGAGGCCATTGACCGTGCGCGCGGATCGATCACCCTCACTTACTTCGAGTTCTCGACACTCGCCGCCGCCTGGTGTTTTCGGGCCGCCGGGGCCCATCCCTGGGTGCTGGAAGTGGGACTGGGCGGGCGGCTGGATGCGAGTAACTGCCTGGACCCGGAGGTGGCGGTGATCACCGCCATCGATCTCGATCACATGGAGTGGCTGGGTGACAACCGCGAGGCCATTGCCGGTGAAAAACTCGGGATCGCCCGGCCGCATCGGCCGATCATCTGCTCCGATCCCCAGCCACCGCAGCGGATTGCCGAGCGGGCTGCGGCGCTACCCGCCCCGCTGCATCAGCTGGGCCGGGACTATGGGTATGCCAGCGGCGATGGGGACTGGTCGTGGTATGACGATCACCGTCACTATGCGCATCTGCCCCGCCCGGAGTGGATGGGCGATGCGGCGCTCGCCAACGCCGCCGGAGCGGTGGCGGCGCTGACCCGTGGCCTGCCATCGCTGGGTGTCGACGCCGCCAGTGTCGCCCGGGGGCTCGCCAAGGCGCGTCTTGTCGGGCGTCAGTCGCGGGCGCCGGGGCCGGGGGGTGGATGGCTGCTTGATGTCGGTCACAACCCGTCGGCCATCGAGTTGCTCGCCCGCCGCCTAGCCGTCCATCGCGAGCACGGCCGGGTGCGTATGGCGTTCGGGTTGATGGCCCGCAAGCCGCTGCGGGTGCTGATCGAGCGGCTCGCCCCGGTGGTTGATGAGTGGTATGCCCTGTCGCTGGACGATCCTCAGAGTCATTCCGCCGAGGCGATTGAACGGGCGCTGGCGGCGGTCGGTGCGGTGGTGATTGGCCGTGGTGATGCGGCCGGGGCGCGTCAGCAGCTTGAGCAACGCGCAGCGGGCAGCGATCTGGCGGTGGCCGCGGGATCCTTCCGGGTCGTCGAGGTGTTCATGCAGGCGGGCGTTGTCCCTTGCAACGCGGGCGGCAGCAGCCGAGACTGAGGCGGTGGAGTGACGCGGAGCACAGGGGTGGATCAGCGATTCAGACAGCGGTTGATCGGGGCGATCGTGCTGGTCGCGCTGGGTGTCATCTTCCTGCCGATGCTGCTGAGTGGCCCGGTGGAGCAGACCCGCGTCGACATACAGCTGGACATGCCCGCCGAGCCTTCCCTCGACGCGGCGCCGAGCCTGCCCGAAGACACCACCGACGGGACACCGGAGCCGGTTCCCCCTGAGGAAGCGGCACCATCCGAGGCGCCGGCGCCCGTGAGCCCAGACCCGGCAGCGGGCAGTGGCGCGGGATTTTTCGTGCAGGTCGGCGCGTTTGGCAGTCTCGACAATGCCCGGCGCCTGTCGGGACGGCTCGATGAGGATGGCCTGACGGTCCGCATCGCCGAGAATGACCGCGAGGATCGTCTGCGCTATCGCGTTCAGGTGGGCCCGGTGGACACGCGGTCGGCGGCTGAGGCAATGGCCCAGCGCCTGGCTGAGGATCACGATCTGCCCGGCTATATCGTCGAGCCTTAGGCGATCGACTGTTACAATGATGCGACTATGACACCGTTGAACTGGCTGGATCTCGCGTTTATCGGCGTCATCGCGCTGTCGGTAGTCATCGGTGTGATTCGCGGATTCGTCCGCGAGGTCATTTCGGTGCTGGTCTGGGTGGCGGCTTTCTGGATCGGCGTCCGCTACAGCGCTCAGGTGGGCGATTACCTGTCACCCTGGCTCGCCTCCTCAATGCTGCGGCTGGTGGCCGGATTCGCCGGGCTCTTCATCCTGACCCTGCTGGTGGGGGCGCTGGTGAGTTTTCTCGCCCGCATGCTGGTTGGACGGACCGGATTGTCGGGCACCGACCGGCTGCTGGGCGTGGTCTTCGGTGCGCTGCGCGGCCTGCTGCTGATTGGCGTGGTGGTGCTGGGGGCGGGCCTGACCGCGGTGCCCAACGAGACCTGGTGGCGGGAGTCGGTGATCGCGCAGGGCTATCGCCCATGGGTCTGTCATGCACAGGTCGGCAGCTGGCTTGAACAGGCGCGTCAGGTGCCCGGGGTGTCACAGGCACCGGTCAACGGCACGGCGGCGTTCGCCTACTGGGAAGCCTACTGTCAGATCAATTCACAATCCAACGGCGAGAGCGGGAGCTGAATCTATGTGTGGCGTAATCGGCATGGTGGCCCGGGAACCGGTCAACCAGGCCCTTTATGATGGCCTGACGGTCCTCCAGCATCGCGGGCAGGATGCTGCCGGCATCATGACCTTTGATCGCGGCCGGCTGCATCTGCGCAAGGACAACGGGCTGGTGCGCGATGTCTTCAGCACCCAGGACATGATGCAGCTGCAGGGCAACATGGGAATCGGTCACTGCCGCTATCCCACCGCCGGCTGCGCCAGTGCGGCCGAGGCCCAGCCGTTCTATGTCAACTCACCCTACGGCATCAGCATCGCCCACAATGGCAACCTGACCAACGCCGAGGCCATCAAGCGCGATCTCTTTCTCGAAGATCTCCGCCACATCAATACCAGCTCCGATTCCGAAATCCTCCTCAACGTGTTCGCCCATAAGCTCGCCGAGCTGGGTAAGCTGCGGGTGGACGAGTCGGACATCTTCAATGCGGTCACCGGTATTCACGAGCGCTGCCATGGCGGGTACGCCGCCGTGGCCATGATCAACGGCTATGGCGTGCTCGGCTTCCGTGATCCCAATGGCATCCGGCCGCTGTGTTTCGGCAGTCGCGAGACGCCCTCGGGCACCGAGTACATGATCGCCTCGGAGAGTGTCGCGCTGAGCGTTCTCGGCTTCCGGCTCATCCGTGATGTGGCGCCCGGCGAGGCCGTGTTCATCGATCTCGAAGGGCGTCTGCACACCCGCCAGTGCGCCACTGAGACCGCGCTCTCGCCGTGTATTTTCGAATACGTCTACCTGTCCCGGCCCGATTCCATGCTCGACGATGTCTCGGTCTACAAATCGCGGCTGCGGATGGGGCGGACCCTGGCCCGCAAAATCAAGCGGGAGTGGGCGCATCACGACATCGACGTGGTCATCCCCATTCCGGATACCAGCCGCACCAGTGCGCTGGATCTGGCCAACGATCTCAACATCCGGTACCGCGAGGGATTCATCAAAAACCGCTATATCGGCCGGACCTTCATCATGCCGGGCCAGGCCGTGCGGAAGAAATCCGTCCGCCAGAAGCTCAATCCCATCGAACTGGAATTCCGCGGCAAGAATGTCCTGCTGCTCGATGACTCCATCGTCCGCGGCACCACGTCGGAGCAGATCATCGAGATGGCCCGCGACGCCGGTGCCAACAAGGTGTTCTTTGCCTCGGCCGCACCGCCGGTGCGTTATCCCAATGTCTATGGCATCGACATGCCGGCGGCCCGGGAACTGCTCGCGCATGGCCGATCGGTGGAGGATATCCGCCAGACCATCGGCGCCGACGGGATGATCTACCAGGACCTTGAGGATCTGGTGGCCGCCGTACGCGAGGGCAATAACGGCATCGGCAGCTTTGACTGCTCATGCTTCGACGGCCGCTATGTGACCGGCGACATCAGCGTCGACTACCTGCTGCAGCTTGAGGCGCAGCGCGGCGAGGCGGCGCGTCAGGTGGGCCAGGAGAGCACCGCCGTGAACGAACTCGGGATGGTGCGCTCTTGAGTTGGGGCGACGACACCACCGGCCTGCGTGCGGGCTGGGAGCGGACGCCCGAGCAGGAGCACTCCGAGGCGATATTCCCCACGTCGAGCTTCACCTTTCGGAGCGCGGCCGAGGCGGCGGCACGGTTCAGCGGCGAGGAATCGGGGAATATCTATTCGCGGTTCACCAATCCCACCGTGCGGGCCTTCGAAAATCGTCTGGCGGCGATGGAAGGCGGCGAACGGGCAATCGCAACGGCCTCGGGCATGTCGGCGATCCTCAGCCTGTGCATGGGGCTGCTGCGGACCGGCGATCATGTGATCTGCTCGCTGGGTGTGTTCGGGACCACGAGTTCGCTGTTCGCCAACCAGCTGTCGCGGTTCGGGGTGCACACCGATTTCGTCTCACCGACGGACGTGGATGCCTGGGCAGGGGCGATGCGCCCCGAAACGCAGATGCTGTTCCTCGAAACGCCGTCGAACCCGTTGACCGAAGTGGCGGACATCCGTGCCCTCGCGGATCTGGCCCACGCCCACGATGCGCGGCTGGTGGTGGATAACTGCTTCTGCACCTCGGCCCTGCAGCGGCCGTTGGATTGGGGCGCGGACATCGTCTCGCACTCCGCCACCAAATACCTCGATGGTCAGGGGCGCTGTGTGGGCGGTGCGCTGGTCGGTGACGCCGATACCCTGGATCGGCACATCTTCCCGGTGCTGCGCACGGCCGGGCCGACGATGAGTCCGTTCAATGCCTGGGTATTCCTCAAGGGGCTCGAAACGCTCAACCTGCGCATGCGCGCCCACAGCGAGCAGGCGGCCGCGCTTGCCGAATGGCTGCGCTCGCACCCGGCGGTGACGCGGGTTTTCTACAGCGGCCTGGCGGATCACCCGCAGCATGCGCTGGCGGCCCGTCAGCAGAAGGCGTTCGGCGGCATCGTCTCGTTCGAGGTCGCGGGTGGCCGAGCGGCGGCCTGGAGCGTCATCGACCATACCCGGATGCTCTCGATTACCGCCAACCTCGGCGATACCCGCTCGACCATCACCCATCCGGCCACCACTACCCACGGTCGTGTGCCGGCGGATCAGCGTGAGGCCATGGGCATTCAGGAAGGCCTCGTGCGGGTCTCGGTGGGTCTTGAGGACTTAACTGACATCCAGACCGATCTGGATCATGGGTTGTCGCGAATCCGTCAGGGCGGTTGAACAAGCGTTACTGGTTCCGTACGGTTTCGTTCATCGAAGCCATTGCGGAGCGGTATGACAGACCCAACCGGTCTCTCCATCACACCCCTGGATGCGCCTGACGCATCGTCGACCGCCCCCGGCCTGCCGTCCATCACCGCGCCAACCCAAGGGGCTGTCCGATGACCACCAAGATCTCGGTCGATAACCTCCACAAAGTCTTCGGGCCTGATCCCGATGAGGGCATGCGTCTTCTGGAGGCAGGCTATGAAAAGGACGCGATCTTCGAGAAGACCGGCAACACCGTGGGTGTCCAGCGCGCGTCCTTCGACATCGAAGAGGGCGAAATCTTCGTCATCATGGGGCTGTCCGGCTCCGGTAAATCCACCATCGTGCGGATGTTCAACCGCCTGATCGACGCCACGGCGGGACGGGTTCTGATCGATGGACGTGATGTCACGGCGATGCCGCGTAACGAGCTGATCAACCTGCGCCGTCACGAGATGAGCATGGTGTTTCAGTCGTTTGCGCTGATGCCCCATAAAACGGTGCTGCAGAACGCCGCCTTTGGTCTGGAAGTGGCCGGCAGCGACCGCGAGACCCGCGAAGCGCGGGCCCTCGATGCCCTCGAGCAGGTGGGTCTCAAGCCCAACGCCAGCAGTTTCCCGGAGGAGCTCTCCGGTGGCATGCAACAGCGCGTCGGGCTGGCCCGGGCGCTGGCGGCCGACCCGTCGATCATGCTGATGGACGAGGCGTTCTCGGCGCTTGACCCGCTGATCCGCACCGAGATGCAGGATGAGCTGGTGCAGCTGCAGCGGGAGAACCGCCGCACCATCATTTTCATCTCCCATGATCTTGACGAGGCCATGCGGATCGGCGATCGCATCGCCATCATGCAGGGAGGCCGGGTCGTTCAGGTGGGCACGCCCGAGGAAATCGTCACCCAGCCGGCCAATGAGTATGTGCGCTCGTTTTTCTACGGCGTGGACGTCACCCGGGTGTTCTCGGCGGCGGATCTGGCCGATCGCCGCCAGGTCATGGTGTTCGATCGTCCCGGCACCAGCCTGCACGCAGCGCTGGAGCGCCTGCATGCCAACAACCGCGAGCTGGGCGTGGTCCTGGACACCGACGAGCGCTATCGCGGCACGGTCAGTGCCGATTCGCTGAAAAAGGCGATGGATGCCGGCAATGACGCGGGTTTTGACGCGGCGTTTCTGGACGACGTGACGACACTGCCGGCGGATACGCCCCTCAGTGATGTGGTGACCCGATCGGCGCAGACCGGACATCCGCTGCCGGTGACCGATGCCAGCGGCCATTACGTGGGCAGCATCAGCCGAACCGCCGTTCTCAAGACACTGGATCGCTCAGGAGCAGAATAATGGCTGATTTGCGGGAGATCATTGATATCCCCATCGGCGGATGGGTCGAGGCCGGCGTGGAGTGGGTCCGCTCGACGCTGGCGGGGCCGCTTGATGGATTCGCCACTGGCGTTGGATTCGTCGCCGACGGGCTCGAGTCGGCGCTGCTGTTCCTGCCCGACTTCATCTTGGCGCCTCTGTTGGTGGCGTTTGCCTGGTACCGGGTCGGCTGGCGGTTTGGTCTGTTTGCCGCGCTGGCGCTGCTGCTGGTGGTTGGCATGGGACTGTGGCAGGAGACCATGCAGACTCTGGCGCTGGTGATCGGCGCGAGTCTGATCGCCCTGCTGGTGGGGCTGCCGCTGGGCATCACCATGGCGCGACGCGACGCGGTGGCTATGGTCGTGCGGCCGGTACTGGATTTCATGCAGACCATGCCGCCGTTCGTCTATCTGATCCCGGCGGCCATTTTCTTTGGGCTGGGCAAGGTGCCCGGCACCATCGCCACGGTGATCTTCGCGATGCCGCCGGCGGTTCGCCTGACCAACCTCGGCATCCGCCAGGTCAGTCAGGAGAACGTCGAGGCGGGACTCGCCTTTGGCTGCACCCAACGCCAGCTGCTTTACAAGGTGCAGGTGCCACTGGCGATGCCCTCTATCATGGCGGGCGTCAACCAGACCATCATGCTGGCCCTTTCCATGGTCGTCATCGCCTCGATGATCGGCGCCGGGGGGTTGGGCAATACCGTTTTGACAGGCATTCAGCGGCTGGACGTCGGCCTCGGTTTCGAGGGCGGACTGGGTGTTGTCATTCTCGCAATCCTGCTGGATCGGATGACGCAGAGCTTTGGCCTGCGCCGTGGCAAGGATTGATTTTTTGTTGCAAGAAAGGAGTAACCCGATGCTAAGGCAATCAACGCGTCTCTTGGTCACCGGAGCGCTGGGGATGGCCCTCGCGGGGGGTGCCCAGGCCCAGGATGACACGATTGAAATTGGCTGGACGGCCTGGTCTGACGCCGAGTTCGTCACCAAGCTCGCCTCGCGGCTGATCAATGAGAACACCGACCACACGGTCGAGCTGGTGCAGACGGACATCGCGCCGCAGTACCAGGGCATCGAGACCGGCGACATCGACGCCATGATGATGGCGTGGCTGCCGGCAACCCACGAGGACTATTACGAGGAAATCGCCTCGAACGTCGAAAACCTCGGCGTGCTCTACAACGGGGCCCGCCTCGGCTGGGTCGTGCCGGACTACATCCCGGAAAGCCAGCTGTCCTCGCTGAGCGATCTGTCCAACGAGTCGGTCCGCGACAAGCTGGACGGGCGCATCACCGGTATCGATCCGGGCGCCGGCCTCACGCAGCTCTCCGAGTCCGCCATCGAGGAGTACGAGCTCGACGGCTACAACCTGCAGACCTCGAGCGGTGCCGGCATGACGGCGGCGCTGGACCGCGCCACCAACCGCGAGGAGTGGGTCGTGGTGACCGGCTGGAGCCCGCACTGGAAGTTCGGTGCTTACGACCTGCGCTATCTCGAGGATCCGCAGGGCGTGCTGGGTGGTCCGGAGCGTGTTCACGTCCTGGCCCGCGCGGGCTTTGATGCGGACTATCCGCAGATCTCCCAGGTGCTGACGCGCATGTATCTGTCGCTCGACGAGCTTCAGGGCTACATGTTCGAGGCGCGCGAGAGCTCCTATGACGAGGCGATCAGCCAGTTCATCGATGAGAACCCGGATCAGGTCAACTACTGGCTGACCGGCGAGTTCTGATCGACGGTGCCTCGGGCACCTCGGGCCGAGCCAATCGGCCGATTCACACCCCGCCGCGTGCGGGGTGTTCTGTTTTAGACTGCGGGAATGAGATTACGGCGAAATCCGCGTCCCGACATTCACGCCCCGGATCCCGCCAGCCGCCGCGCGGCCATCGATGCCGCGGTGGTGGGGCATAACGCATTGCGCCGGGTCGTGACCCACGATCCCGATCGCGGCGTTCGTTGCGCTGCCATCCGCCGACTCCAAGACCTGATCATCCTGCGTCAGGTGTGCGAGTCGGAGAGCGACGAAGTGGTCCGCGAGGCGGCCCGCGTTCGTTACCGGCAGTTGCTCGCCGGCGGCGATACGCTGGACATCGGCTATCGGCATGCGGCGCTGAAGGCCTGTTCCGACGCCCAGATCATCGCCCATGTAGCCCGCAGTGCCCGTGAGCCGAGCCTGCGCCGGGCGGCGCTCGGGTTGATCGACGAATGGGGGTTGCTTGAGGAGATCCGTTGTCACGACCCGGACCCCACCGTCCGGTCCGCTGCCGCCGACCGGTTGATCAACCTTCGAAGCTGAGTGTCTCCAGTCGAGCGGTGCCATGGTCGATGCGCAGCACGCTGCCCTGTTCAAACCAGTCCCCCAGGACGATGCGACGCCCGGCGCCATCGCCCAGGTCCAGGTGGTGAATGGCGGGGCGGTGGGTGTGGCCATGGATCAGGGTCCGCACACCCCAGGTTTCAAGCCGGTCGCGCACGGCCGCAGCGTTGACGTCCATGATCGCGGCGGGCTTGCCGGCCATGGCCTCACCACTGCGCTGGCGCAGGTCGCGCGCCTGCTCCAGCCGTCTGGTAATGGGCTGTGCCAGAAATCCGGCCTGCCAATCCGGGTCGCGAACCTGGGCGCGGAATGCCTGATAGGCGGTATCGTCGGTACACAGTGCATCGCCGTGCTCGAGGAGTACCGCTTCGTCGTCGATCTCCACCCGTGTGGGCTCGGCCAGCATCGTGATCCCAGCGGCCTGACAGAACGCCGGGCCAATCAGAAAGTCACGGTTGCCCGCCAGGAAATAGACCGGAGTGCCCTGCGCACTGAGCGCCGCGAGCGCCGGCGCGACGGGATCATCCGCCGGTCGTGCGTCGTCGCCGATCCACGCCTCGAACAGGTCACCCAGGATGAAAAGCGCGGCCGCGGATGGCGCGCGCGTCTCGACGAAATGGCGGAACGCCTGTATGGCTGCCGGGCGCTGCGGATCCAGGTGCAGATCGGCGATAAACAGCACCGGCGCGCGGGCGGTGTCAAAACGCAGTGGAGTCATGGCGTGACGATGCCCGGGGCGGCAGCTGCATGCAAGGCGCGGTTCCATTACCATTGCGGCGATGGATGATCAGGCCGTTCGCACACGCTTCGCACCCAGCCCGTCGGGCCAGCTTCATGTCGGCAACCTGCGCACGGCGCTTTTCAACTGGCTGCTGGCGCGGCACCACCGGGGCACGTTCGTGCTGCGCATCGAAGACAGTGATGCGGCCCGCAGCGATGCCGAGCGTATCGAGCGGCTGCAGGGCGACCTGGAATGGCTTGGGCTCGGCTGGGATGTGGGGCCGGGGATCGACTCACCGGTCGCCTGGCAGCAGTCCCGACGGACCGACCTGCATGCCGCAGCGGCCGGGCGCCTGCGGCACATGGACGCCGCCTATTACTGTTTCTGTTCCACCGAGCGGCTCGCCGCGCTGCGTGAGCGTCAGAAAAAGGCCGGCCACCCGCCACGCTATGACGGCTGCTGCGCGGGTCTCGATCCGGTTCGCTCGGCGGAGCGCGTCGCGGCCGGAGAGTCCGCGGTCCTGCGGTTGCGCATGCCGGCTGAAGGTGCTCTCCGATTCACCGACGCGGTGCGCGGCGAGCAGTCATTCCAGGCGGCGGATCTCGATGATCCGATCATCCAGCGGGCTGACGGGAGTGCCGCATTTCTGTTCGCCAACGCCCTGGATGACGCGCTGATGGGGATCACCCATGTGCTGCGCGGCGAGGATCACCTCTCGAACACGCCCCGCCAGATCGTGCTGCTCGAGCGCCTGGGGCAGTCGGTCCCGGTCTACGGCCACCTGTCGCTGGTGGTCGACGATCAGGGGGCGCCGCTGTCGAAGCGCCGCGGTGCGCCGGGTGTCGGGACCCTGCGGGACGAGGGCGTGGAGCCGGCGGCCATTGCAAACTACCTCGCCCGGCTGGGCAACCCGGCGCCGGCGGACGGCCTCGAGCGGCTCGACGCGCTGGCGGCGGATTTCGATGTGACCCGCCTCAGCCGGCGGCCGGTCCGGTTTGATCGTCGCCAAATCGATTACTGGCAGTCGCTGGCGATGGCGGCGGCGCCGGTCGCCCGCCTGCGACCCGCGCTGCGGGTCGACTGCGTGCCGGACGACCGGGTCGCCGCATTCATCCGCCTCGTGCAACCCAACCTGCGCCGCGCCGATGAGCTCAATGACTGGGCGCTGCGCCTGTTTTCGCGGCAGCCAGTGCTCGACGGGGCGCTCGAGGCCCGGCTGCGCCCGTCGGGAGCGGCCTTCTTCGAAACCCTGGCCGGGCTGCTCGAGTCGGCGGCCACCGCTGACTGGAAGCCCCTGCGGGCCGAGCTCGAGGCCGCCACCGGACGCCGCGGCGGCGCGCTGATGAAGCCGCTGCGCCAGGCCCTGACGGGGCTTGATCATGGCCCGGCACTGGGCGACATCATTCATCTCATGCCGGCGGATATCCGCCGGCTGCGTTTGCAACAGGCGGCCGCCATTGCCGCCCCGGGAGCCGATACGGATGCTTGAGATCCATGACAGCCTGAGTGGCCGCAAGGCCGCCTTCGTGCCCATCGATCCGCCGCATGTCAGTCTCTATGTGTGCGGCATGACGGTGTACGACTACTGTCATCTCGGCCATGCCCGCGCCATGGTGGTCTTCGACATGGTGGTCCGCTACCTGCGGGCCAGCGGCTACGACGTCCACTATGTGCGCAATATCACCGACATTGACGACAAGATCATCGCCCGGGCCGCCACGCTGGGCGAGTCCATGGACGCGTTGACATCGCGTTTCACCGAGGCGATGCACGCCGACGCCGATGCGCTCGGCTGCGAACGTCCCGACGCAGAACCCCGCGCCACGGCGCATGTCGACGAGATCATTGCCATGATCCAGCGCCTCGTGGACCGCGGTTATGCCTACGCGGCCGGGGGCGATGTGTATTACGCCGTCGGCCAGTTCCCCGATTATGGCCAGCTCTCCGGCAAGCGGCTCGAGGATCTGCGGGCCGGCGCCCGGGTCGAGGCGGGCGAGCACAAGCGCGATCCGGCCGACTTCGCGCTGTGGAAGGCGGCACGACCCGAAGAACCCGGCTGGCCCTCGCCGTGGGGTCCGGGGCGGCCTGGTTGGCATATCGAGTGCTCGGCCATGTCCACCCACTGCCTGGGTAACCACTTCGACATCCACGGCGGTGGTCTCGACCTGAAGTTTCCCCATCACGAGAACGAGATCGCCCAGTCGGAAGCGGCCACCGGCGAGCATTTCGTCAACTACTGGATGCACAACGGCCACGTGCGCATCGACGATGAGAAGATGGCGAAGTCGCTGGGCAACTTCACCACCGTGCGCGACGTCCTCGCCCGGCACGATGCCGAAACGGTCCGCCAGTTCCTGCTCTCAAGCCATTACCGCAGCCCGCTCAACTATACCGCTGACGCGCTGTCGCAGGCGCGGAGCGGGATGGAGCGGCTCTACACGGCATTGCGTGATCTGCCCGGGGAACAGACGCAAGCGGGGGACAGCGAGGTGTTCCGCGGCCGCTTTCGGGCGGCGATGGATGACGATTTCAATACACCGCTGGCCCTGGCCGTGCTGTTCGAGCTGGCGCGCACCATCAACCGCGCCCGCGAGGCCGGCGAGGTTGACCGGGCCGATGGTCTGGGCACAACACTGCGCGAGCTGGGCGGCATGCTGGGGCTGCTGGGTCAGTCGCCGATCGCCTATCTGCAGGCGGCGGCGTCAGAGGATGATGCCGATGCCGCGCGCATCGAGGCGCGACTCGCCGAGCGGGCGGCGGCCCGGGCGGCCCGGGATTTTGCGCGTGCCGATGCCATTCGTGATGAGCTGCTGGCCGAGGGGGTGGTGCTCGAGGATAAGCCTGAGGGCACCCGCTGGCGTCGCGACGGCCACTGAGCCAGGGCTCAGTCTTCGATGGCGGGCGGGGTTTCGCGTGGCCGCACACGCTGCTCAAGGCGGGCCACCTTGACGCGGTTTTCCTCGGCCTGCAGGACCGTGACGGGGTGGCCGTCGATCAGCAGGCTGATGCCCGGCTCGGGAATGGTTTCCAGCTGCTCGAGGATCAGTCCGTTCAGGGTCTTCGGCCCTTCCGCCGGTAAGTCCCAGCCCAGCAGGCGCTTCAGCTCGCGCACGCTGGCGCTGCCGGCGGCCAGGTAGCTGCCGTCGGGCTGGCGGTGGATGTCGCGGATGGCTTCAGCGGGATCGGTGGTGAACTCGCCGACGATCTCCTCGAGGATGTCCTCGAGGGTGACAAGGCCGTGGAACTCGCCGTACTCGTCCACGATCAGGCCGATCCGGCGGCGCTCCGACTGGAAATTCAGCATCTGCTGATGCAGGGGCGTCCCCTCGGGCACGAAATAGGGCTCGCGGACATGCTCGAGCAGCCGTTCGCGGGTCAGTACCCCGTCGAGCATTGCCGTGAGCACCCGGCGCACATGCAGGATGCCGCGGATGGTGTCGACGCCGCCCTCGAACACCGGCAGGCGCGTGTACTCCGAGCTGGCGATCTGCTCGGTAATACGCGACCAGTCATCCCCCAGGTCGATGCCCACCACTTCATTGCGCGGGATCATGATGTCGTCGACGGTGGCCTGATCCAGATCGAGAATGCCGAGCAGCATGCGTTGATGACGACGCGGGATCATCGCACCGGTCTCGTTGACCACCGTGCGCAGCTCCTCGCGGCTGAGCGCGGTCTGGCCCCCTTCGGTGGGATTGACGCCGAGGCTGCGCAGCAGTGTGTTGGCCAGCATGTTGGTGAGCCACACCAGCGGGTAGAGCAGCTTCAACAGTGGGCCGAGGACGAACGCGGCGGGAAAGGCGACGCGCTCGGGCCGCAGCGCCGCCAGGGTCTTGGGGGCCACCTCCGCGAAGATCAGGATGGTCAGGGTCAGCAGACCCGTCGCCGCGGCGATGGCGCCCTGACCCCCCAGACGCAGGGCGATCAGGGTGGCAATGGACGACGCGGAGATATTCACGAAGTTGTTGCCCAGCAGGATGATGCCGATCAGCCGGTCGGGCCGCTCGAGCAGCCGCTCCGCGCGGCGGGCGCCGCGGTTGCCATGCCGCGACAGGTGCCGCAGCCGGTAGCGGTTGAGCGTCATGAGGGCGGTCTCAGAGCTCGAGAAGCCGCCGGACAGGACGATCAGCGCGCCCAGAATGACGAACAGAACGGGAAGGGGAACAACGTCCAAGCTCGCTCAGGCCCCCCGGCCGATGATCAGCTCGACCACGATTTTGCTGCCGAAATACGCCACCGCCAGCAGGGCGAATCCCCATAGCGTCCAGCGGATGGCGGTGCGGCCGCGCCAGCCCGCCACGGTCCGGCCGATGAGCAGCCCGGCGAAGACCAGCCAGCCGATCATCGAGATCACGGTCTTATGCACCAGGTCCTGGGCGAAGAGGTTGTCGACGAACAGCCAGCCGCTGACGAGCGCGACGGACAGCAGCACGAAGCCGATGGCCACCAGGTGGAACAGCAGGGATTCCATGCCCTGCAGGGGCGGGAGAAACCCCAGCACCGAGCCGGCGCGACGTCGGCGCAGGGCGCTCTCCTGCCAGGCCAGCAGGAGCGCCTGAGCGCTGGCGAGCCCCAGGACGGCATACGCGGCCACCGACGAGATGACATGCACATCCACGGGCGCGCCCACCGGCACCATGGTGGCCGTCGGCACACCCAGCGTCTGGGCAAGCAGCAACGTCAGCAGGGCGAACGGATAGACGATCAGGCCCAGGCTGTGCAGGGGCTGACGCACCGCCGCGGCGATCAGCGTCAGCGCCATCAGCCAGCCGAGTAACGAGGCGGCGTTGAACAGTGACAGGTCGACGCCTGCCGGCGTCCACAGCGCCTGCCAGAGGCTGACGCCATGCAACACCACGGCGATGGCGGCCAGGGCCAGTGCCAGAGGCTCGGCGCGTTGCACGGCAAGGCGGCCGCGCAGGGCGGCCAGGAGCGCCGCGACGGCGAGCGCGTACAGCGCCGCCGCCATCCAGGGAGTGAGGGTAAGGATCATCTGCGGGTTGTTCACTGCCGTTGCGACTTGACTGGATCATCGCACACAAAATTTGCTTCTTCGACCATCAGTGCTCGAGGAACCGGCATGCGCTGATACAATCTTCACCATGACGACCGGCGACTGCGGGGTGCCTGACAGACATGTTCGATAATCTGAGTGATCGCCTCGAGGCGATCGGAAAGCGCCTGAAAGGCAAGGGGCGGCTGACCGAGGACAACATCCAGGAGACACTGCGCGAAGTGCGCATGGCGCTGCTTGAGGCGGATGTTGCCCTGCCGGTGGTCAAGGACTTCGTGGCCAGCGTCCGCGAGCGGGCCCTGGGCACCGAGGTGACCAAGAGCCTGTCGCCCGGACAGGCTTTCGTGAAGATCGTCCACGACCAGCTCGTCGAGGTGATGGGCGCCCGCAACGACGGCCTCGATCTGACCACGCGCCCGCCGGCGGTGGTGATGCTGGCGGGCCTTCAGGGCTCGGGCAAGACCACCAGCATCGCCAAGCTCGGGCGGTTGCTGCGCGAGCGCGAAAAGAAAAAGGTGCTGGCGGTCTCGGTCGACGTCTATCGGCCGGCCGCCATCGATCAGCTGCAGCGTCTGAGTGACGAGGTGGGCATTGATTTCCACCCCACTGATGCATCGGCCGACCCGGTGGCAACGGTCGAGGCGGCGCGCGAGCAGGCCCGTACCGGGTACTACGATGTGCTGCTGGTGGATACGGCGGGTCGTCTGCATGTCGACGGCGAGATGATGGACGAGGCGCGGCGGGTGCATGAGGCGGTGGCGCCGATCGAAACCCTGTTCGTGGTCGACAGCATGACCGGTCAGGATGCCGCGAACACCGCCCGGGCGTTCGACGAGGCCCTGCCGCTGACCGGGGTGATCCTGACCAAGGCTGATGGTGATGCCCGCGGTGGCGCGGCACTGTCAATCCGGCAGATCACCGGCAAACCCATCAAGTTTCTGGGCATCGGCGAGAAGACCGATGCCCTCGAGCCCTTTCATCCCGATCGCATGGCCTCGCGGATCCTGGGGATGGGGGATGTGCTCTCCTTGGTCGAAGAGGTCGAGCGCAAGGTCGACCACCAGAAAGCCGAGCGAATGGCCGGCAAGCTCAAGAAGGGCAAGGGTTTCGACCTCGAGGACATGCGCGAGCAGCTCACCCAGGTCACCCAGATGGGTGGCATGGGCGGGCTGATGGAAAAGCTCCCGGGTATGGGTCAGCTTACCGAGCAGGCCAGCCAGCAGATGAATGACGGCCAGGTCCGGCGGCAGATCGCCATCATCAACTCGATGACGCCGGGCGAACGCCAGCGTCCGGATGTCATCAACGGATCGCGCAAACGGCGGATCGCCCGCGGCTGTGGCATGCAGGTGCAGGACATCAATCGCCTGCTCAAGCAGCACAAGCAGATGCAGAAGATGATGAAGCAGTTCAAGAACGGCGGGATGAAGAAAATGATGCGCCAGATGGGCGGCGGCAACGGCATGCCGCCGGGGGGCGGCATGCCACCGGGCGGTGGTCTGCCGCCGGGACTTGGCGGGCGCTGAACACGCAGGTAAACTGCGCGGTTTAGTAGTCACCAGAGTTGACTGGATAACGATATGGTCACGATCCGTCTAGCGCGTGCGGGCGCCAAAAAGCGTCCCTTCTACCACATCGTCGTCACCGACAGCCGGAATGGCCGTGACGGCAAGTTCATCGAGCGCCTCGGTTTTCTCAACCCGGTCGCCCGGGGGCAGGAAGTGCCGTTCCGGCTCGATCTCGAGCGCGCCGAGCACTGGCTGTCGCAGGGCGCTCAGCCGAGTGAGCGGGCGCGGCAGCTTATCCGTCAGTCGCGCCGTGGAGCGGCCGAGGGTGCCGAAAGCGCCTGATCCAGCGACGCCCGCGGATGCCCATGTCGTCATGGGCGAAATTGCGGGAGTCCGGGGGGTCCGCGGCGAGCTGAAGGTCCATTCCTGGACACGGCCGCGGGAGAACCTGCTGGACTATTCAGTCTGGACGCTGCAACACGGCGACGATGCCCGCGACTGGCGGGTCACGGGTGGCGGCTGGCAGGGCCGGCATCTGGTGGTGCGGCTCAAGGGCATCGACGATCGCGACGCCGCCGAAGCGCTGGTCGGCTGCCCGATCACGGTGGCCCGGTCGCAGATGCCGCCAGCGGGCCCTGACGAGTTCTACTGGTATGAGCTCGAGGGGCTGGCGGTGGAAAACCGCGATGGAACAAGCCTCGGTCGGGTCGCGGGCCTGATCGAAACGGGCGCCAACGATGTGATGCGGGTGGTTGGTGACCGCGAGCGGCTGATCCCCTATACGCCGGGGGTGCATATTGATCGCATTGACCTGGACGATGGTCGGATGGTCGTCGACTGGGATCCGGAGTTCTGAGCGGACATGCGCTTCGACGTCATTACGCTGTTTCCGGAAATGGTGCACGGCCTGCTGGGCCACGGGGTCATGGGACGGGCGGTCGACCGCGGGTTGATCAAGCTGGTCACCTGGAACCCCCGCGATTACAGCGAAGACCGCCATGCCACGGTGGATGATCGCCCCTATGGGGGTGGCCCGGGCATGGTCATGAAAGTCGAGCCGCTGCGGACGACGATCCGCGCGGCGAGGGCGGCCGCTGCGGCGGCGCCGGTGATCTATCTGTCGCCGGACGGGGAACGGCTCGATGGGCCCCGGGTGCGGCGACTGGCGCAGGACCAGCGGGTGATCCTGCTGTGCGGGCGCTACGAAGGCATCGACGAGCGGCTCATCGACGAGGAGGTCGATCAGTCACTGTCGATTGGCGATTATGTGCTGAGCGGTGGCGAGCTGCCGGCCATGGTGGTGATGGACGCCGTCGCCCGGCTGATCCCGGGGGTGCTCGGGCATGCCGAGTCGGCATCCCAGGACGCCTTCGCGGACGGACTGCTGGATTGTCCGCACTACACGCGCCCGGAGTGGATCGATGACCGGCGCGTGCCGGCGGTACTGCTCAGCGGCGACCACCAGGCGGTGGCGCGATGGCGGCTTAAACAGGCGTTGGGGCGAACGCTGGAAAAACGCCCGGACCTGCTCGATCAGCGGGGGGTCAGTGACGACGAACAGGCACTGCTCGATGAATATCGGGCGGGGCATCAAGGCTAATTACAAGGGGATGCAGGCATGACCAACATCATCGAAGAACTGGAGCGTGAACAGGTCGAGAAAACCGGCCGCTCGCTCGAAGACATCAACTCCGGCGATACGGTGCTCGTCAACGTCTGGGTCCGCGAGGGCAACCGTGAGCGCACCCAGCCCTTCGAGGGTGTGGTGATCGCCAAGCGCAACCGCGGCGTCAATTCGTCGTTCACGCTGCGCAAGGTCTCCCACGGCGAGGGCGTTGAGCGGGTCTTCCAGCTCCACAGCCCATTGATCGAGAGCCTGCAGGTCAAGCGGCGTGGCGATGTCCGCCGGGCCAAGCTCTACTTCCTCCGTGAGCGGCGCGGCAAGGCGGCACGCATCAAGGAGAAGGTGCGGGCGAAGAGCCGCAAGGCCTCCTGATCACCCGACCGCCCGTACGCGCTCAGTGCGGGTTTTCGGCGTCGTTCATACCCATCAGGTAAAGCACCCCGTCCAGGCCGATGGTCGAAATCGCCTGACGGGCGCTTTTCTGCACCAGCGGCTTGGCGTGAAACGCGATCCCCAGTCCGGCTGACCGCAGCATGGGCAGATCGTTGGCGCCGTCACCGACGGCGATCACCTGTGCCAGGTCGATGCCCATCTCGCCTGCCAGGCGCTCGAGCAGTTGCGCCTTGCGCTCGCCGTCGACAATCGGCCCCGCCACTTGACCGGTAAGACGGCCGTCGACGATTTCGAGCCGGTTGGCGTACACCGTGTCCAGATCCAGACGCCGCTGCAGGTGGTGGCCGAAAAAATCGAACCCGCCGGAAATGACGGCCGTGCGGTAACCGAGCGTCTGCAGGGTCTTCATCAGCCGCTCCGCTCCCTCGGTCAGGGTCAGCCGCTCGGCCACCCGGGCGAGCACCGCCTCATCCAGGCCTTCAAGACAGGCAACACGCTGGGCAAGGCTGTCGCGAAAGTCGATGTCACCGCGCATGGCCGCCTCGGTGACCGCGGCCACCTGATCGCCTACGCCGGCCTCGCGGGCCAGTTCATCGATGACCTCCTCGTGGATCAGCGTCGAGTCCATGTCGAACACCACCAGGCGCCGATTGCGCCGGTAGAAGTTGTCCTCCTGGAATGAGATGTCGATATCCATTTCCCGGGAGATGGACAGGAACGCCGCTTTCATCGCATCGGCATCACTGGGCTCGCCGCGCAGGCTCAGTTCCAGGCAGGCCCGGCTTTCCTCGCGCTCGTCATGCAGGGGGCTGCGGGCCGACAGGCGGACGATGTCCTCGATATTGAGGGCATGCTGGGTGGTGACGCGCGCAATCCGGGCGATCTGCGCGGCGGTCACCCGCCGGCCCAGCAGTGTCAGGACATAGGCCGACTGGCGCTCGCCGCGCACCCATTGCTGGTACTCGTTCGCTGGCACTGGCTGAAAGCGCACGCGTAGCTCGAGCTGATGCGCTTCGTAGAGCAGATCCTTGAGCACCGCGGCCGAGTCCGCCGCCCCCGAGAGCTTGATCAGGATCGCCAGGGCGAGGTTTTCGTGGACCATCGCCTGGCTGATGTCCAGGACGCGGACCGGATAGTCGGCGAGTATCCCCATCAATGCCGCGGTGACGCCGGGGCGGTCACTGCCTGAGATGTTGATCAGGATGATTTCGCTGTCGGATTCGATGTCGTTCATGGATTCGCTCAGTGACGGCCCGGCGCGATATTGTAGGGGAAATTGCCAAGGAGCCCACGTCCATGACCGATTCGCGCGATCCCCGCAACACCGACTGGCGGCAGCAGCTGACGCCGGCGCAGTATCGGGTCGCCCGCGAGGGTGGCACCGAACCGCCGTTCAGCGGCGAGTACAATAATCTAAAGGCCGACGGCGTCTTTCGCTGTGTCTGCTGCGGACGGCCGCTGTTCGACAGCGAGCAGAAGTTCGACTCCGGTACCGGCTGGCCGAGTTTCTGGGCACCGACACGGGACGACGCCGTTGCCACCGAGGCGGACAGCAGCCTTGGCATGCGGCGGACCGAGGTCCATTGCCCGGACTGCCAGGGCCATCTCGGTCATGTATTTCCGGACGGGCCGAAGCCCACCGGACTGCGCTACTGCATCAATTCGCTGTCACTTCAGTTCGAGCCCCGCGGGGACAGCGGCTGAGGCTTGCCGCCCGGCCTGACGCCTCGGTATAGTCGTGAGATAAGTCACTGATCTCAGGATGTCACCATGAATGAACCCGCTCCCTCCATCGACGCCGATCCCAACGGCCATTCCCCCCGCGAGCAGTCCGGCCATCCGCGTGCCGGCGAGGTCATGAGCGGGGCGGAGATGGTCGTCGAGGTCATGGCACAGGAGGGGGTCGAC
This sequence comes from Spiribacter sp. SSL99, assembly GCF_009805925.1. NCBI lineage: Bacteria > Pseudomonadati > Pseudomonadota > Gammaproteobacteria > Chromatiales > Ectothiorhodospiraceae > Spiribacter > Spiribacter sp. SSL99. The sequence continues at coordinate 161,844 of NZ_MAOM01000018.1, forward strand.
ACCATCTTCGGGTATAGCGGTGGCGCCATCCTGCCCACCTACGATGCGATCTTTCGCTACAACGAGCGGGAACGGACCGACGCCAGTCACGACCCCATGCAGCTCGTGGTGCCCGCCAACGAGCAGGGCGCGGGCTTCATGGCCGCCGGTTATGCGCGCAGCACCGGTGATGTCGGCGTCTTTCTGGTGACCTCGGGGCCCGGGGCCACCAACACCGTGACGCCGATCCGCGACTGCATGGCCGATTCCGTGCCGGTGGTGCTCATCACCGGCCAGGTGGCGCGCGCCGCCATGGGGACTGACGCCTTCCAGGAGGCGCCCATCGTCAACATCATGGGCAACTGCGCCAAGCACGTGTTTCTGGTCACGCGCCCCGAGCGCCTCGAGGAAACCATCCGCACGGCGTTTGAAGTGGCGCGCTCAGGCCGCCCGGGTCCCGTGGTGGTGGATCTGCCCAAGGACGTCCAGAACTGGGTGGGCGAGTACAAGGGCAGTGGTCTGCTGGGTATCCGCGGCTATCGCCAGCGCATGGAATCACTGCGCCAGACGCCGCTCGCCGAAGGCAAGGCCCGGCAGTTCTTCGACATGCTCGAGCAGTCCCGCCGGCCCCTGTTGTACGTTGGCGGCGGCGCCATCCATGGTGAAGGCAGTGAGGCCCTGACCGCTTTTGCCCATGAGTACGGGATCCCCAGCGTCAGTACCGTCATGGGTCTGGGTGCCATCGATTCCACCGAGGACCTGCACCTGCACATGCTGGGCATGCACGGGACGGCCTACGCCAACTACGCCGTCGAGGACTGCGATTTCATCATCGCCGTCGGCTCGCGGTTTGACGACCGGGTGGCCGCCAAGGCGGAGCTGTTTGCGCCGAACGCCGAGAACATCGCTCACATCGACATCGACGCCGCCGAGATCGGCAAGGTCAAGCAGGTGACCTGGTCGCACATCGGTGAGGCCGGCAGCACCCTTCGACAGCTCCTCGACTATGGGTGCGACAGCGGCTTTGGCGCGGACTACACCAGCTGGGGCCAGCACTGCCAGGAGCTGCGTGAGCGTCACCCGATGAATTTCAAGCCGGATGGCGAATTCATCCAGCCCCAGGCGGTGATGCGCTCGCTCAATCGCCTGACCGGCGGCAATGCCATCGTCAGCACCGGAGTGGGTCAGCATCAGATGTGGGCCGCCCAGTATCTGGACTTCCGTCGGCCGCGTCTGTGGATGACTTCGGGCTCCATGGGCACCATGGGTTTCGGCCTGCCAGCCGCCATTGGGGCCCAGTTCGCCAACCCCGACGAGCTGGTCATCGACATTGACGGCGATGGCAGCCTGCGAATGAACCTGGGCGAGATGGAAACGGTGACCACTTACGGCCTGCCGGTAAAGATCCTGCTGCTCAATAACGCCGGCGACGGCATGGTGCGGCAGTGGCAGAAGCTCTACTTCGGTGATCGCTTCTCGGGTAGCGACAAGTCCCTGCACCGCAAGAATTTCATCAAGGCGGCCGAGGCCGACGGCTTCGAGTTCGCCCGCAATGTGTCGGATCCGGCCGAAATGGAAGATACGCTGGCGGCGTTCATCGGCTTTGACGGCCCGGCCTTTCTCGAGGTCAACGTCGATCCCGACGCCTCGGTGTATCCGATGGTGGGCCCCGGCATGGGCTACAAGCAGATGGTGACCGGTGAGTATATCCCGGCGCGCGAGATACCCGAGATCGGCCGACACGGCCGGGTTGGTCCCAGCGAATCATTCTGAGCGCATTGAAAACATGACCGCCCGACCCCATTACGCGGCAAGGTTCGGGACGAAACGGAAACAGGAATGAGCAACAACGACGCACAAGCCGCGGAAACCCACGAATTCCAGGCCGAGGTCCGGCAGCTGCTGGACCTCATGATCCACTCCCTCTACAGCAATCGCGAGATCTTTCTGCGCGAGCTCGTCTCCAACGCCGCCGATGCAGCCGACCGGCTGCGGTTCGAGGCGATACAGGATGAATCACTGCTCGAGGACGATCCGAAGCCACGGGTGAGCATTCAGGTGGATGCCGATGCCCGGACACTGACCATCAGTGACAACGGCGTGGGCATGAATCGAGAGGATGTCATCGACAACCTCGGCACCATCGCGCGCTCCGGTACGCGACGCTTCCTTGATGCCATGACCGGCGACCAGAAGCAGGACGCCCAGCTCATCGGCCAGTTCGGGGTCGGCTTCTACTCGGCGTTCATCGTGGCCGACTCGGTCAGCGTGCACACCCGCCGCGCCGGTGAATCCGCCGATCAGGGCGTGCTGTGGCGCTCCGACGGCAAGGGCGCCTTCACCCTCGAACCGGCACCGCGGGAGCGGCGCGGCACGGCAGTGACGCTGCATCTGGCCGAGGGCCAGGATGAATTCCTCGAGCGGCAGCGGCTGCGCCAGATCGTGCGCCGCTACTCCGATCACATCGCCCTGCCCATCGAACTCGAGGACGAACAGGGTGAGATGGAAACCGTCAACCAGGCCTCGGCACTGTGGATGCGGCCCAAGTCGGAGATCAGTGACGAGGACTATCAGCAGTTCTACCAGCAGCTGACCTACGATCCGGAGCCGCCGCTGGAGTGGCTGCACAACAAGGTGGAGGGCAATCAGTCCTACACATCGCTGCTCTACATCCCTGCCCAGCGGCCGTTCGATCTGTTCGAGGCGGACACCCAGCAGGGGCTGCGTCTGTACGTGCGGCGCGTGTTCATCATGGAGGACCGCGAGAACCGGCTGCTGCCGCGCTATCTGCGGTTTGTGCGCGGGCTGGTGGATTCGGATGACCTGCCGCTCAACGTCTCCCGTGAGCTGCTCCAGCACAATCGGCTGATCGATCGCATCCGCAGCGCCTCGGTCAAGCGCGTGCTCGACAGCCTTGAGCGTATGGCCCGGGATGATGCCGAACGCTACGCGCGGTTCTGGTCGTCCTTTGGCACCGTACTCAAGGAAGGGCCGGTGGAAGATCCCGGCAACGCCGAGAAAGTCGCGGGGCTGCTGCGCTTTCACTCGACCCACGGCGACGGCGGTCAGACGGTCTCGCTGGCGGACTATCTTGCGCGTCGTCACGAGGGTCAGACCGCGATCTATTATCTCACCGGGGAAAGCCTGGCTGCGGTGCGCAACAGCCCCCATCTGGAGATCTTCCGTCAGCGCGATATCGAAGTGCTGCTGCTGGCCGAGCCCATCGACGAGTGGCTGGTCGCGCATCTGAGCGAATACGACGGCGTGCCGCTGCAGAGCGTCGCCAAGGGCGATCTCAATCTGGACGGACTGGGTGACAGCCCTGAGGAAAAACCCGAACAGCCCGAGACCAGCGAGCCCGTCGATGCGCTGATCGGCCGGATCCGCGAGGCGTTGGGCGACCAGGTCTCGGAGGTGCGCGCCAGCAGCCGGCTGACGGATTCGCCGGCCTGCATCGTGGTCGGGGATGACGAGTTCGGTCTGAACATGCAGCGCATGCTCAAGGCGGCCGGTCACGAACTGCCGCGGCAGAAGCCGGTGCTCGAGATCAATCCCCAGCATTCCATCATCGAGCGGCTGGCGGCGAGCGATGACGCACCGATCGATGAGTGGGCCACGCTGCTGCTCGAGCAGTCGGTGCTCATGGACGGCGGTCGGCTGGATGATCCGGCCGGCTTCGTCCGACGCATGAACCGGCTGCTCGACTGATGGCAGTCAATGCGCCGGCCGGTGCGGCCTTCGATCTCAAGGGGCGGATGGCGCCGTTTACGGTGCTCCAGGTCCGGACGGCCGATATTGACGCGGTACTGGCTCAGCTCGATGCGCGGCTCGCGCAGGCACCGGACTTTTTTGCCGGTATGCCCCTCGTGGTGGCGCCCGCCGAGGCGGTGAGCCTTGAGGGGGCCAGCCTCGACGCCCTGGTGACTGGCCTGCGTGAGCGTTCACTGCTGCCGGTGGCGGCGTCGGGGTTGCCCGCTGAAACCGCCGCGGTTGCCGGGCTGGGACTGATCCGCAATCTCGAGGCCGCGCGATCGGGGTCCGCTGAAGGCGGGCGTCGCGAGGCCCCGGCCAAAGCCGCGGCCGGCGCGGCCCGGCTGGTCACCCAGCCGGTGCGCTCCGGGCAGCAGGTGTATGCGCGTGGGGGCGATCTGGTGGTGACGGCGCCGGTGAGTGCCGGTGCCGAGCTGATGGCCGATGGCCATATCCATGTCTATGACACCCTGCGCGGTCGGGCACTGGCCGGTGTGCAGGGGGACGAGAATGCGCGTATCTTCTGTCGATCGCTCAAGGCAGAACTGATCGCGATTGCCGGGCAGTACCGGCTCAGCGACCAGATCGACGCCGAGCTGCGTGGCGCGGCGGCAATGGCCTCGCTGCGTGACGGCGAGCTTGAACTCAACGCGCTCTGACAATCGGGAGGTGAATGTGGCGCGAATCGTGGTTGTAACATCCGGCAAGGGGGGCGTTGGAAAAACGACCACCAGTGCTGCATTCGGGGCGGGTCTGGCCCGCGCGGGCTATCGCACGGTGGTGGTCGACTTCGATGTCGGGCTGCGCAACCTCGACCTCATCATGGGGTGCGAGCGGCGGGTGGTCTATGACTTCGTCAACGTCATCAATGGCGAGGCCAATCTCAATCAGGCCCTGATCCGGGACAAGCGTGTCGACGGCCTCGAGATCCTCCCGGCCTCGCAGACCCGTGACAAGGACGCGCTCACTTTCGAAGGTGTCCAGTCGGTGCTCGAGACGCTGGCGAGCACCCATGACTATGTGATCTGCGACTCACCGGCGGGCATCGAGCGCGGGGCGCACCTGGCGATGTACTTTGCCGATGATGCGCTGGTGGTGACCAATCCCGAGGTCTCCTCGGTGCGTGACTCCGATCGGGTGCTGGGGCTGCTTTCAAGCAAAACCCGACGCGCCGAACAGGGCGACGAGCCGGTCCGGGAGCACCTGGTGGTGACCCGCTACGCGGCGGCCCGGGTGGGCAAGGGCGAGATGCTGAGCATCGAGGACATCTGCGAAATCCTCTCGATTGATCTGCTTGGTGTGGTGCCGGAGTCCAGCGCCGTGCTCAACGCCTCGAACGCCGGCGTGCCGGTGATCATGGAGGAAAAGACCGACGCCGGTCAGGCCTACGATGACATCGTCTCGCGCTATCTCGGCGAAGCGCGCGATCATCGCTTCCTGACCGAGAAAAAGGGACTGTTCGGCCGACTGTTCAAGGGCTAGCGCAATGGCTTTTCTGGATTATTTCCGCTCGGAGAAAAAACGCAGCGCATCGCTGGCCAAGGAGCGATTGCAGGTCATCGTCGCGCGTGAGCGGGGCAACCGGGGTGGCCCGGATTATCTCCCGGCGCTGCAACAGGAGATCCTGCAGGTCATCCGCCGCTATATCGAGGTCGACGACGACGCCGTCCGCATCGAGGTTGACCGCGAAGGCGACTGCGAGGTGCTCGAGCTGAACGTCACCCTGCCCGACAGCGATTAGCCGCTGCGGGCTGAGCCGCGATGGGGCCGCTCAGGGACTGCTCTGGGCGGTCACGTCGACACGCATGCGCAGGGACTGCCCGGGCTGCAGGTAGGCATCGGCGGACAGATCGTTCCAGCGCTGCAGATCGTCAATGCTCACGTTGAACTGCCGGGCGATGCGATACAGCGAATCCCCCTCGCGGACCGAGTAGGTCACCGACTGTAGGCGATCGCCCGCCGCGATTCCGGGCCGGGCGCGGCGATCGGGCTGCGGGTCGCCGGTCCCGCGCTGCGTCCAGACCACCAGCTGCTCGCCAACACCCAGCGTGTCCCCGGGGGCCATGCCATTCCAGCGCGCCAGCGGGCGCACACCGACCCCGAAACGCTGGGCGATGGACCAGAAGCTGTCCCCGGAGCGGACCGTGTAGAGGCGACGCTCGCCTTCATCGCGCTGGCGGTTGCGGGTCTTCTGCTGTCGGGCCCCGGCGGTCATCACATACTCGCCGGTGGGCCGGCTGGCGATGGGGACCAGTAGGTGATCACCGGCCCGGATCAGGGCGCCGTCGAGGTCGTTGGCCGAGCGCAGCGAGTCGACCGTGATGTGATACTGCGCGGCGATGCCACCAAGGGTTTCACCGCGGGCGATCTGGTGTCGCTGCCAGCGCATCCAGGCATTGTCGGGCTGCTCGGCCAGCCGGGCGCGGAATGCCCGGGCGCGGTCACGGGGCAGCAGCAGCCGATGAGGCCCGGTGGGCGGAGTGGCCCAGCGATTGTAGCCGGGGTTGAGGCGGTAGAGCGTTTCCATGTCGATGTCGGCAAGGTCGGCCGCCAGGGCCAGATCGATCTGGCGGTCGAGTTCGATCTGCTCCACCGCCGGTCGGTTGGCGATGGGCTCGAGCTCAATGCCGTGGCGTTCAGGATCGGCCACCAGCTCGCTGATCGCCAGCAGCCGGGGTACGTAGTTCATGGTCTCCTCGGGCAGATCCAGCGACCAGTAATCGGTCGGCCGGCCGGCCCGGCGATTGCGCTCGATGGCCCGCTGAACAGTGCCTTCTCCGGCATTGTAGGCGGCAATCGCCAGCAGCCAGTCGCCCTCGAACATCTCGCCGAGATAGCTCAGGTAGTCGACCGCCGCCTCTGTGGCGGCCAGGACGTCACGGCGCCCGTCGTACCACCAGTTCTGCTCAAGGCCGTAGTGCCGTCCCGTGGCTGGAATGAACTGCCATATGCCGGCGGCCCGGCCGTGGGAGTAGGCAAATGGGCGGAATGCGCTCTCGACGATCGGAAGCAGCGCCAGCTCCAGCGGGATCCCGCGGTCATCGAGGGTTTCGACGATGGGATGGAGGTAGGGCTGCGCGCGTCGCGAGACCCGCAACCAGTAATCGCCGTAGGACGCATAGTCATTGAACTGACGGGCAACCCGCGGGTTGTCATGCCCGGGTATGGCGTAGCCGCGGCGGATCCGCTCCCAGAGGTCATCCGGCGGCGCGGCCTCGTCCGTCGCCTGGCGGCTGCCCGGCGGATCCGAGGCCGCCCGGTTGCCGGTCATTGACGGCGGCGGCGATGCCGATGCCTGCGGGTCGGTGGCGGCGGTCCCGTCACCGGTGCCGGTCGCGTCCTCGGGTGGGACACTGGTACAGCCGGCGAGGGTGAGGGCCGCGATGAGCGGTAGCAGGAGGGAGCGATTCACGGGTGTGTTCCTCAGAAGTGGTCTTTCCAGTCGCGAAGGATGGCAAAGACGTCTGCTGGCCCCTCCGGTGTCCGCCCGGCATGCTCGCCGGCGTGCCGGCGTACCGCGTCACTGTCCCAGCGCATGAAGGGATTGGTCGCGCGCTCCTCGCCGATGGTTGAGGGCAATGTGATGGCGCCGCGCTGACGCTGCTCGTGCACGCGCTCGGCCCGCGCCTGCAGCGCCGTATTCTCGGGCTCGACCGCCCGGGCGAAGGCCAGGTTGGCCTGGGTGTATTCGTGGCCACAGTAGACCCGCGTCGCCGGCGGCAGTGCCCGCAGCTTGGCAAGATAGCCCTGCATGGGGGCCGGGGTGCCCTCGAACATGCGCCCGCATCCGCCGGCAAACAGGGCATCCCCGGCAAACAGACTGCCGTCGCCCAGGTAGGCGATATGATCAAGGGTATGACCGGGGACCGCGATCACTTCAAACTCGACGCCGAGGCCGCCGGGGGTGATCCGGTCGCCATGTTTTAATGGCTGGGTGAGGTGCGGGATATCGCTGTCAGCCGGACCGTAGACGGGGATGGCGTCATCCCGCAGGCCTGCGATGCCGGCGACATGATCGCCGTGGTGATGGGTGATGAGGATCGCGCTCAGCGTCAGGCCCAGGCTTTCAAGGGCATGGGCCACCGGAGCCGCCTCGCCCGGGTCGACCACCACGGCAGCGGTTGACTGCGGGTGATGGATGAGCCACGTATAATTGTCGCTGAGGACGGGAATCGGGGTAATTTCCAGCATCGTCGCATGCTACCCCGACCGACCGCTTGCCTCAATTGCCCATCCAGCGACCAACGGGGAGGAGTCATCAATGCGTGCGCTGCATGAGTGGTTTGCCACCCCGACCGGGCAGGATCTGGCCGAGCGCGAATCGCGGCTGCTGACGCGGCGGCTCGCCGGGCTCTACGCCCGTCGGGTCCTGCAGGTCGGCGCCTACGGCCAGGGACGCAGTCCGGCCGTGTTCGGTAATGTCCGCCAGTGGGTGGTGGATGACTGGTCCGGTGGACCGATCGACCTCGAGGCCGACAGCCGGGTCATGCCG